>DAORSV010000018.1:7297-24765 GCA_035443705.1 Gammaproteobacteria bacterium | reverse complement strand
CGGCTGTGGGTACGGCAGCAGGCGCTGTCGCGCAAAAAATTGGCGGATTGCGTCAAGAAGGGCGTATTGGCTATGCCAGCCATAAACTGTTGCACGCGGCATTAGGGGCTGTGGGTGGTGCGATATTAGCGGGACCTAAAGGGGCTGTAGCAGGAGCAATAGGCGCTGCTGTTGCAGAAATCGGGGCGGAAGCTGTACCAGAAGAACCAAAGATTAACAGTGAAGCAGAACAGAAGCGTTATCAAGAGGAACGGTCAAGGGCTGCAAATATAGGCAAACTTGCTGGTGCGACTACCACATTGCTTATGCATCAAGATGTAGGAACTGCGGTTGCGACGGCAACGTATGCAGTTGAAAATAACTTTTTAACGTCTAGTAGACGGCCAGCAAGTTTGCTTGCAGATTTTGATGAAGATGCTGATGTACTTGAGCTCAACGACGCATTAAATGATGAGATGAATGAGTCTGAGTTTATTCGAGAACTCGACCGAGAACGCAGATTAGAATCGATGACATTTAAGTTAGATAGCAGAGGAGTACCAGGGAATGCTTGGGAACACTTAGCGGAAGATAGAGGATCAGTTACGCCGCCTGGTGGATTGCGAAGAACAGATGATAATACGTTTATGCCGTTATGGTCGCTCGTAAGAGACTGTAACAGCGCTGCACAAACAAGAGTGGAGGTCTTAGCGGGATTACATTTTACGGGGTTATCTGGTAATAGAGGTTTGTCTCTAGACATTTTCTCTTTAACGGAAAGGTTAAATTATTTATCGAGAATGAGTCTAGCCAACAATCCTAATTGGGGATGTATGGCTTTGCGTGCACTAATGGGCGATCGAAGTCCTGACATTTTAGATTTTCAACAGCAAAATAGACTACAGATGCCTATCCGGGCAGCGATAGCCGATGGGTTCCGACAAGGTAGAGAAACGCTTGATGATTTTTTTTATGGAGAGAATCAAAAATTATCGTGGGTGCCTAGCACCTCAAATAAATTTGCCACTGCACTGTTATTTTCAGCAACAACTGTAGGGCGATCTATTCCAAAGCTAATAGAAGGCTGTCAATATATTGGGCAGCGAGTGCAAACTCATCGAAAATTAAAAGACTTTAATAACTCAGATAAGCAACGCACTAACCATTCTTTTTCTAAGGCTAAAGGTTCAACCGGACGGCCAAAATTTGGACATATGGAAGATACGCCTGAAAATAGGAAAATGCTGGTTGAAACTTGGGGAAAAGGAGAGCGCGTTGAAGTTAACAAATGGGGGAAAGAGACATTTGCAAAATGGCATCCTAATGGCAAAGGAGAATTGTGGGTACGTATTCAAAATAATAAGATAGAAAGTGGAGGCTTGAACGAAGTCCCTAGATATTTGCGCCCAGGAGGACCTAATCAATGATCAAGTTGACAGTGTTACAAGCATTTTATGCTTTTTACAGCTATATTTTAGCAGATTATGAATCAAAGGGTGATTTATGGAGAGTAGATAGCGTTTTAAGCGATGCAGATACGAACCTGAAGATTGCGTGCCATTCTGGAGGACCGACGGCTGATCCAGCGATGTGGAAAGATTGGGAGTTTATTACGGAAGAAGCGTTACAAAATAAAAGCTTGCACAATAATGGCCCTCAAAAAATACTTTTAACACGTGAACAGATTTTAAAAGTAATGGAATGTTTTTTAGAAACGAGGTACTGGCACACAAACCACGATAGCCTCTTGAAAGATACTATAACAGACATTCAAGATGCCCTGACCCAAGCTGACTTTGAATCAACAGAAGTCTGGCAGCAGTGGTTAGAATGTGTACCCAAAGGTCTTGCATTTAAAGAAATATTTGATGATGGTTATTTTGAACAGTTAGAAAAGATGAGGCAACAATTTTGGGAAATTAAATATGGTAAGCCTTGGAATGAAATAGTTAATGATCCTCAGAATCTGAAATGAAGCTTAGATACACGAGACCCTATCAAGATAATTCTCGACGAAACAGTGCGTAAAGCCCTTAAAAATCAGGAGAGTTATAGAAAATATTGAATTTATAGGTAAAGAAATTACCTTGTCTATGTTCCTAAAACAAATGGAACAAGAAGGCAAATATTTATGGGGTGTGCGGTTAACATCCTGAATTCAACATCTCTGAAAAATCAATAATGGTTGCAAAATAATCTTCTTCGATAAGATTCTTTGTAACCCCGTTAACATGGATTAACACAGCGCGACAAGACGTACCTTTAGGCAAGCGTAAAGCTGAAATCTTTTTTTGCACTTCATTTATTACTTCAATGCTTATTGGGTGCTTTGAATATTTTATTTCACACACATATAGGCAGTTATGTTTTGTTTGAAACATGTAATCAATTTGACACCCTGCTTGTTTGGAAGTCTTGTTTTGAAAGTACGGATTAGCGTTAAGAATTTCTTCTGGTAGAATATCGAGCGCTTTTTGAAGCGTATGACGATTGTTGATAACCAGGTTTTCAAACTGTAAACCCATCATACAATCCCATTCGGCAAGGCTGGTGAGTGACTTCTGTGCATAAAGTCCGCGGCTAATTTTATTTAAATTTTTAGCGGTATATTTTATATAAAACCTAATATAATTGTCAGACAATCTAAAGTTACTTAATTTAACATCACGTCCAGTTTTTAAATCCCACGTGTAATCACGTGTCACAAATCCTGCCAGACTTAATTCTTCTAAATATTCATAAATTCTACCTTTATGTAGCTCATTAATACTGGCTACTATTTTTTGAGCAGTTTTTGCCCCATTTTCTAAAGTGTTTAATA
Source organism: Gammaproteobacteria bacterium (assembly GCA_035443705.1). Classification (GTDB taxonomy): domain Bacteria; phylum Pseudomonadota; class Gammaproteobacteria; order UBA6186; family Azoamicaceae; genus CADEGZ01. Next base: position 21,965 of record DAORSV010000018.1, on the reverse strand, counting down.
TCTCTATATAAGCCTCAGAGTTGCGTAGAAAAGTATTAGAGAAAATTTGTTCAAATTCTTCTACTAACAATCCACCTTGAGTAAAACAAAGTCGCCTAATGTTATCTTCCGCGTTCTTTTTAGGATTAATTTCCTCTAGGTATTTTGGGACACCTCCTGTAACAGCTAACACCTTAAATATTTCATAAGCAGATATATTTTTAGGCCAAAACTTGCGGCACACATGCAGTGGTAATTCATTTAAGGTAATCGTAAACGAAATCCTACCAACAAACCCCGTGCTTTGCATGATATTTTTTTCAATCCAAGAAGATACAGATCCACAAATAATGAAAATTAATTTATCATTTTTCTTAAGGTATAAATCCCATAAATTTTTTATCTTTGGCAGAAATGTGTGATCTTCAGATCCTATCCATGAAATTTCGTCAAATAAAAGCAATATACTGCCAGATTGTACTTGATTACTTAGTGCAAAAAATGCGTCACTCCAGTCTGTGAAATTTGCTGTATAGGTATGAAATTCTCTTGTCATCTGTCTAGAAAATTCATCTAGCTGATCTTGATTTGTTGTTTTTTTATCGGGTGCTAACCCAGTGAAACTATAAAATTTATCAAAGCTTTTGCTAAACTCGTTTATGAGGCGAGTCTTACCGACTCTGCGCCTACCGCGTACAACCACAAAAGAAGCTACTTTTTTGCTTTTAAGTTCTTTTAGGCGTTGCAGTTCTTTTTCTCTACCGATAAACATAAAAATTACACCTCTTTTTACATCCAAAGTATATCATGTTTTGGATGTAAAAACAGTCAAAAATACCGTTTGTACATCCAAAATTTGTATTGAAATGGATGTAAAAAGGGTAAATTATAAAAAAATATGATATAAATCATACAAATACGTCTCAGGACGAATCGCCGTGTCTGCCCCAGGTCAAAAAAAATTAAATTGATGGTTGACCTATTTGACAATTCATTTCTAAAAAGAGATATTGGACACTTACCTGTAGGTAATTGTCTTCACTGGCTATAAAAAAGGGAGTTTTTCAGTATGGCTATTAAAAGGAATCACCAGATTTATAAACGGCTTATCAGTTTACTGGCTATCAGTGGGTTGGCAGGTGCCTCCGCCCCCGTTTGGTCATCCGCTTTCTCACTGAATGAACAGAATGCTAAAGATCTGGGTACTGCCTATGCAGGCGCTGTTTCTTCAGCGGAAGACGCGAGCACTGGGTGGTATAACGCCGCAGGCTTAGTGCGATTGGGGCAGGAGCAAATTGCGGTTTCGGCTGTATACATTAATTCACAAACCACACAAAGCGGAACAGCTGCAACCAACCAGGGCGTGTCGATGGGCGCGGGTAGTGCAAAAGGGAAAAATCAGTCGGTTATTCCAAGCCTACATTATGCCAAAAGAATCGACGAAAGTTGGGTGTTTGCCTTAAACATTACTTCCCCTTTTGGTTTAAAAAATAACTTTAAGGTTAACGACTTTAATCGTTATGTGGGAACACGTGCAGAAATACGCACAGTCGATATCGGACCCAGCTTAGCTTATGGTTTTAATAATGGTTTTTCGATAGGAGGGGGTGTTGATGCTCTGTATGCACAGGCTAAGCTTGATGCACGAGTCGGGGCGGCGAATAATCCTGCAACAGACGGTTTTTTGGAAAATACCGCAAGTGATTGGGGCTTAGGCTACCATGCGGGCGTATTGTATGAATTTAATGATTGCAACACACGAGTAGGTGCGCATTATCGTTCTAAGGTGAAAATAAAAGCGAGAGGTAATACAACCGCGGCGATACCAGCTCCTCTGCCGACAGCAGTGCAGGCCGATATTACATTGCCAGAATCAATGGTTTTGAGTGCGTATCATGAATTTGATGATCAATGGGCAATTATGGCAGATATTCAACAGACACGTTGGAAGCGGTTTAACGAGTTAAGACTTCGCTTTGATAATCAAAGACAGGCTGTGACCACCGAAAACTTTAAAGATTCGATGCGATACGCATTGGGGGTTAGCTACCAGATCTCCGAACCTTGGAAAATTAAAGTGGGGACCGCATTTGATAGAACGCCAACGCGTGATAGCAATCGGACAACCGCTATTCCCGATCAAAATCGTACTTGGGCTGCTATAGGGGCTCAGTATCGTGTAAGCAGCGCACTAACCTTGGACTTTGGGTATGCACATTTATTTTTCAAGAAAGCTAACATAAGTCAATTGGCGCCCTTGAGAGAAACGGGAGCGCTTTCAGGGTTGCAAAACTTCAAAGGTACTAGCAAGACGCGAGCTGATTTAATTGGTATGCAACTGACGTGGGATTTTGTATAATCGCATAGTTAGTGAATTGGGTGGTTACGATCGGGTGGAGTTTACCAGGTTCGTAACTAAGATGTGGGGACGCTTCCCTTTAACTTTTAGCAATGGATTTAAGACGCTATGCCACGGAAAACAGATAAACGTGTTCGTTTAATTGAAGCAGCAAAAGTGTTAATTCACCAAAAAGGGTTTAATCAAACGACGCTTGCAGATATTGCACAAGAAGCCGATGTTCCTTTAGGGAATGTTTATTATTATTTCAAAACCAAGGAAGCTATTGGTGAAGCTGTTATTGAAAGACGGGCAGCCGAGAATAACGAATTTTTTAGCAAATTGGATGAGTTGACAGATGCTAAAGCGCGTTTACTCGCTTTACTTCAGTTCAGCACAGAAGATTTGGAATTAATAGCACGATATGGTTGTCCCGTGGGCGGATTATGTCAGGAATTAGGTAAACAAGGTGGATCTTTAGCAGATCAAGCCGCTAAGTTGTTGCATGATTTTCTCATGTGGTGCGAAACGCAGTTTCGATCCTTTGGAGTTGGCGATAAAGCAGCTGATTATGCTTTGAATTTGGTATCCAATATACAAGGTATTTACTTGTTAACGCATACCTTCAAAGATCCAAAACTGGCAACGCGTCAGGCTAAGGTTCTGCAGGAATGGTTAGATAAAATAACGTCAGGTGTTCGTGAAAAAACGACTGAAGTGGCATAAATATGTAGGGGCGGATCACTGTGTCCGCCCATCTTAGTAATATATGATAGAAATTAATCCATTTATACAGTCGATCAAAGATTTATTCGAAAGAACAAAAGCCCTTCGGGGGTATCTTTGACTATGATCTGAAAGAAGAGCGATTAACTGAAGTTAGCCGTTTACTCGAAGATCCCGCCATTTGGCATAATCCAACCAAAGCACAAGAACTGGGTCGAGAACGATCTCAATTAGAAAAGATTGTTTGGATAATCCAAAGATTAGAACAAGGCCTAACAGAATTACAAGAATTATTAGATCTTGCGATAGAAGAGCAAGACAACGAAACTCTTCAGGCTTTATTTGTAGAAAGAAAACACCTCACCGATATGGTAGAAAATCTTGAATTTCAGCGTATGTTTCCGAATACAATGGATCCCAATAACACATTTATGGACATTCAGTCGGGATCGGGTGGCACTGAGGCTCAAGATTGGGCAGAAATGTTATTACGGATGTATCTAAAATGGGGTGAACGTCGCGGATTTAAAACAACGCTAGTAGAATTATCGGAAGGCGAAGTCGCCGGTATTAAAAGTGCAACTATTCAATTTGAAGGCGATTATGCTTATGGTTGGTTAAGGACCGAAGCGGGTGTACATCGACTCGTTCGCAAATCACCTTTTGATTCCGGTAATCGTAGACACACGTCTTTTGCTTCCGTTTTTGTATATCCTGAAATTGATGATGATATTGAAGTCGACATTAATCCTGCAGATTTGCGTATTGATACGTATCGCGCCAGTGGCGCAGGTGGCCAGCACGTTAACAGAACAGATTCAGCTATTCGAATTACTCACATACCCACCAACACTGTTGTACAGTGTCAAAGCGATCGTTCACAGCATAAAAATCGTTCTTATGCGATGAAGCAATTAAAAGCAAAATTGTACGAGCTCGAACAGCAAAAACGATCCCAAGAAAAACAGGCATTAGAAGACAATAAATCGGATATTGGCTGGGGTAGCCAAATTCGTTCTTATGTGTTGGATCAATCTCGTATTAAAGATTTACGCACGGGCTTTGAGACGACAGACACCAGCAGTGTTTTAGATGGACATTTAGATCTTTTTATTGAAACAAGTTTAAAGGCGGGCTTATGATAGAAACAGAAATTTTGGGTGATACCAACGAACAAATCGCACAACGCAGATCAAAACTCTTAAAGCTTCGGGAAAAAGGGAATCCTTTTCCAAATGCGTTTAGACCATCGCATTCAGCAGCGCAATGTCTTGTACCACATGCTTTAAAAACGTCCGAAAATTTAGAAACAGAAAACATTAGGGTGTTGGTTGCGGGTCGTATGATGACGCGCCGCTTAATGGGCAAGGCAAGTTTTGTGCATCTTCAAGATATGTCGGGACGTATTCAATTATATGTTAAGAAAGATCTTTTGCCAGAAGACATCTATGATGAATTTCAATCGTGGGATTTGGGCGATATATTAGGCGTAGAGGGCGTTTTATTTAAAACCAAAACAGGTGAGCTATCTATTAAAGTTCAGCAACTGCAATTATTAACCAAGGCCTTACGACCACTTCCTGATAAATGGCATGGATTAACCGATCATGAAACGCGGTATCGTCAGCGTTATTTAGATCTGATTGCGAACGAAGAGACACGTAAGACGTTTATTCTGCGTTCTAAAGTCATTCAAACCTTACGTGATTTTTTAACCAACCGAAATTTTTTAGAAGTCGAAACCCCCATGATGCAAACGATCCCGGGGGGCGCTGCTGCTAAGCCGTTTATTACGCATCATAATGCGCTAGATATGGATCTTTATTTGCGAGTTTCGCCAGAATTGTACTTAAAAAGACTCGTGGTTGGGGGGTTTGAACGTGTATTTGAAATTAATCGTAATTTTCGAAACGAAGGTCTTTCAACTCGCCATAATCCAGAATTTACGATGGTCGAATTTTATCAGGCGTATGCGGATTATTTTGATTTAATGGATTTGACGGAAGAGCTCTTGAAAGACATTGTTCAAAAAGCGTTGGGAACATTGGCAGTAACGTATCAAGAAAAAATACTGGATTTTTCTAAACCCTTCGAGAGATATACCATTAAGGAAGCCATTTTGCATTTTAATACGGATATTAAAAGTGCAGATTTAGAAGATCGCACAGTCTTAACTACCCTGTTGAAAAAACACGGAATTGCGATTGATAAAGCCTGGGGTTTAGGGAGATTACAATTAGAATTATTTGATTGCACGGTTGAATCGAAACTGCAACAGCCAACTTTTATTACGGAATATCCAACCGAAGTTTCGCCACTTGCGCGTTGTAACGAGAAAAATCCTGATGTGACCGATCGTGCAGAACTGTTTATTGCAGGGCGCGAAATTGCGAATCTTTTCTCGGAGTTAAATGACGCGGAAGATCAAGCAGGGCGATTCCAAAAGCAAGTGGAAGCCAAAGAATCGGGTGATGAAGAAGCCATGCATTTTGACAACGATTATGTGGTTGCACTTGAGCATGGCTTGCCACCAACCGCTGGTGAAGGCATTGGGATTGATCGACTGGTGATGTTATTAACGGATTCTCCATCGATTCGAGATGTTTTGTTGTTTCCGCATATGAAGGCGCAAGGTGTTAAAGAAGGGGTTAAAGTTTGATTCTGTTTTTTTCTATTCTTTATCAATAAAAGTGCTAGGATTAACATTAAACCGTTTAGATAATCGTCTAATTTGTCTGACATTCAGAATTCGTTTTTCGTTTAATATTTCTGAAACAACGCCTTGGCTGCCAATTTCAGGTAAATCGGATTGCTTTAAGTGGTGGGCTTCCATCAGAAATTTTAAGGCATCTATTCCAGTGGGCTGTTTTTGTTCAATGCCACATCGATTCAGCTCATATTCTTCAATAAAGTGACTGATAATATCGAGTAAGCCAATAAGCGCGTGTTTCTCATCCGAACCAACGATAGTTAATAATTCATCTTGCAGATTAACGAGTTTATCGAACAAGTTATCATTTTTAGGGTAACTAACAGTAGGCGCAATATAGCCCCAATGCTGAACAATCTGAGAAAGTTGTCTACTCATCTTACCTTCCTTTTTGTTTCCAAGTACCGTTTTCATATTCTCTATGCGTTAACACATACCGGACATAAACTTTCTGCCTATTAAAGTGAATATTGACAATCAGCCGAAGCTTGTTACCACCGATATCAAAAATGTAGAAATCATTCACCTTATCTAGGCTGTTAAAGCTTCGTTTCATCGCCGAAAAACCAAAAAACTGATTTTTCTTCATAATCCTGTACCAGCCATCTAATGCGCTGGAAATCTCTGGGTACTTTACTTTAGCATCCCATATCCTCTTTTGAGTAATAATGTGCATGATTCACCCATTAAGCATATATCTCAAAATGAGATAAGTCAATAAAAATTTCGTTCTAGTTTATTGCGTTTAGGGAGGCTGCAAATTTTCTGTTTCCCTTTAATTATAATAAGTGTTCTGTTTTCAAAACTAAATCCGTCAAATAACCTAGAATTTACATCTATTGCTTAGACTTAACACCCAATATTTCAGTTCGACTTGCTGTAACAACCGTTCCAATGATTTCATCACTACCATTTTCGGCATAAAGTTTATCGCTCGGTAAAGGAATGCTATTTGCATCCGGTAAAGTTGTATTAAACAACTTGTGTTTAACATTGGCGCGATATTCCATTCTGGCGACTATTTCTTGTCCGCAATAGCAGCCCTTATTAAAACTCACGGCACCTAATGCAGGTAAGTTTAAACTGTGCGGCAGAAATTGTTCGATGGTTTCTGGCCAAATTTCGGGGATGCCCGCTTGTATATCTAAATATTTCCACGCATCAAAATCAGAAATGACCGAATTTTCAGATGCCAGAAATAGATCCCATAAGGGTTTAACAATATTAGGCAAGCCAATCAATTCAAAGCGTTTATAGAATTCAGGACTGGGTAGTGGGAGCAGTATAATGTCTTTCAGATCCAGAAAATCGATAGTTTTTAGATCAGCGTGTGTTAAACAGATTCCAATCCGCTGCCACTGCTCGCTCACATCTTCCAGTTTAACTTTAGAAAATCGCGCATATTTTTTTAATGTGGCTAAAGCGCTTGGCAAAACACCAACAGGCAGCTGCAAAAAATAACATTCGTGATGAAAAAAAATGCGAAATAAGGCGCGGATGCGACCTTTAGCGTTACAATAAGCCGAAAACCCAGGCTGCGTAGATGTAATGGTTCTAATATCGGCCGTTATTTGACCTTGCAGAAACGTTGCTGCCTCGGATCCTGATACAGCAATAAGTCCATAGAATGGATTCAGATCGAACAGCGTTGTTTTAGTTGTGGATCTCATGAATACCTTGAAATAAGCTAAAAAAATTGATAATATTTAAATCATATCATATTTGGATACGAATGGAATCAGCACCGATGAAAACGACCGAGATACCTTCATTACCCAGTACTCCCAGCATTAGATGGCAATGTCGTCGCGGGATGTTAGAATTAGATATGCTGCTGTTGCCTTTTTTTGATACGGTTTACGATACATTGGGCGTAGAACAAAAACAGGCGTTTATTGATTTGTTGGCTTTTCCGGATCAAGAAATAGTTAGGTTTTTAATGGGACGACAAATACCCGATAGCCTTGCTTTGCAATCTATAGTACAACAGATATGTGGTTTTAAACTAGGGTAAGGTATTTGGAAAGAATCGAATTTGTACTCGGGCGTTCGAGGCTGTTATTCCTTTTTCTAGGCGCGGTGTATTCTTGCGCTGTTCTTGTTTTAATAAATTGTCCATTGTCGATTATACTCAAAATAGCAGGAACCACACTGTTATTATGGTATTTTTGGCAGCTGGTGAATCTGCACGTAAAAAGAATATCTAAAAAATCAGTTGTTTGCATTTGGCAAGATCCCACTGGACGGTGGGGGTGTCTTACCCATCAGAAAAAAGCGGCGATTGGTGAGCTTAAAAGCGATAGTTTTAAGAGTGCCGTTGTGTTGGTCTTGCGCTTTCGTTTTAAAACGGGTATACGAAATGTGATTATTCCTGTAGATGCACTCAATAAATTGGAATATCAACAGTTGTCTGCACGCCTTAGCCTATAATTTTAAAAATAAAGTAATCAAGATATTACCCATGATATTACACATTGAAATAAGATTTTTATTTCACTAGACTAAAAATTGAACCAAGACATATTGCCAAAGGGACTGGTAATCGCGAATAACGGAGGCTGGTCCACATGTACAATAATAGAGATGATTTGCAATTAATCGAGGCTGCTAAACAAGGTGATTCTAGAGCATTTGATGCTTTAGTGCTGCGCTATCAAAGTCGTGTTTTTAAGGTTGTTGCGCGGTTTGTTAAAGATCCGAGTGAGTCCTTAGATGTTTGTCAGGAAGTTTTTATTAAAGTTTATCGCGCGTTAGATAAATTCCGATCTGATAGTTCATTTTATACTTGGATATATCGGATTTCAGTCAACACGGCTAAAAATTTTATTATTTCGCGAGGGCATCGGTTACCGGATATTGATATTGAAATTATCGACATGGATAGATTTGTGATGCGCAACAGTCTTAAAGAATTTGGTACACCCGAACGTTTAATGATGCGTGATGAAATTGAAGGCGTCGTTTATGATACGATTGAACGCATGCCGAATGATCTTCGTACCGCTATTAAGTTGCGTGAAATAGACGGGATGTCCTATGAAGAGATATCTGACATCATGCACTGTCCTGTTGGAACGGTGCGATCACGTATTTTTAGAGCGCGCTCAACCATAGAAAAGTGTGTTCAACCGTTATTGTAAAAAGTTAACCAACTTGTTTTATCTAATGCATGGGACTTAGAAATCAGGTAAAATGACCTCTATAAGTTTTGAATGAAGGTGTTTTTACTTTGTCTAACATGCAACAAATTAGAAATTTTTCCATTATCGCGCATATTGATCACGGGAAATCAACCCTGGCCGACCGATTTATCCAGATCTGCGGTGGGCTAACCGAACGTGAAATGTCTAGCCAAGTCTTGGATTCGATGGATTTGGAGCGAGAACGGGGCATTACCATTAAAGCGCAATGCGTCACTTTAAATTTTAAGGCGAGCGATGGGAAGGCCTATCACTTAAATTTTATTGATACCCCAGGTCATGTGGATTTTGCCTATGAGGTCTCTCGGTCGTTGGCAGCCTGCGAGGGGGCTTTATTGGTGGTTGACGCGGCACAGGGTGTAGAAGCGCAAACGGTTGCCAATTGTTATACGGCGCTGGAGCAAAGGGTAGAAGTGATCCCCGTTTTAAACAAAATTGATCTGCCGCAGGTTGAGCCTGAACGGGTCATTAAAGAAATTGAGGAAATTATTGGGATTGAAGCAGAAAATGCTCTCAGGATCAGTGCGAAAAGTGGTTTAGGTGTTGTTGATTTATTGGAGCGCTTGGTAGAATTGGTTCCTCCACCCATTGGCGAAATAGATGCGCCTCTACAAGCCTTAATTATCGATTCCTGGTTCGACACTTATTTAGGTGTTGTGTCTTTGGTACGCATTAAAAATGGCGTTTTGCGGCCAGGTGATAAGATGCTCGTGATGTCTACCGGCAAGGTTCATCTGGTAGATGAGGTCGGTGTTTTTACACCTAAGCGTGTTAAATGGGAAGCATTATCGGCAGGTGAAGTTGGATTTGTGATTGCCGGCATTAAAGAGATCAATGGTGCACCTGTGGGAGATACCATTACATTAGCTAAAAGACCCGCAGATAAGCCCTTGCCCGGTTTTCAGTTATGTCAGCCTAAAGTTTATGCGGGTTTGTTTCCTGTTGATGCAGAAGATTACGAAGATTTTAGAGATGCATTATCAAAACTCAAATTAAATGATTCTTCCCTATTTTTTGAGCCTGAAGTCTCTCATGCTTTGGGCTTCGGGTTTCGATGTGGGTTCCTCGGGCTATTGCACATGGAAATTGTGCAAGAGCGTTTGGAGCGAGAATATAATTTAAACTTAATTACCACAGCGCCAACGGTTATTTATGAAGTGGTTACGCGAAAAGGGGAAACAATTATCGTTGATAATCCCTCAAAATTACCGGATCCTGCGATCATTGAAGAAATGCGAGAACCTATTGTAGAAGCGAGCATGTTGGTGCCACAGGCTTATTTGGGCAATGTGATTATGCTCTGTACTGAAAAAAGAGGCGTGCAGACCAAACTGATGTATCTTGGAAATCAAGTTTCTTTGGTGTATGAATTACCGATGAATGAAGTGGTTTTGGATTTTTTTGATAAATTGAAATCGGTCAGTCGAGGCTTTGCTTCGCTGGATTATCATTTTGTCCGTTTTCAGTCAGCGGATTTGGTTAAGCTCGATATTTTAATTAATGCAGAAAAAGTCGATGCTTTAGCGTGGATTGTGCATCGTGATAAAGCCTTTACGCGTGGTCGAGAATTAACCGACGCATTACAAGAAATTATTCCAAGGCAAATGTTTGATATTGCGATACAAGCGGCCATTGGTGCGCATATTATTGCACGTTCAACGGTAAAGGCTTTGCGCAAAAACGTTACTGCTAAATGTTATGGTGGTGATGTGTCTCGTAAACGAAAGCTCTTGGATAAGCAAAAAAAGGGTAAGAAGCGAATGAAGCAGGTGGGCAAGGTGGAGATTCCACAGGATGCCTTTTTGGCGATTTTAAAAGTAGACAAGGATAAAAAAGGATAAAAAATGCGGTTTTCTGAAATTTTGTTGACTTTAACAGCGACGACAGGTGTTATTTGGGCTGTGGATGCTTTGTTTTTTAGTGCAGGACGAGGAGTTGATGCGCTTTCTGGTCCTATCAATTCGGGTGTAAAAGATCCTTGGTGGGTCGAGTACGCAAAATCTTTTTTTCCTGTTCTCTTAATTGTTTTTGTTTTACGTTCGTTTTTAGCTGAGCCTTTTAGAATCCCGTCGGGTTCGATGCGCCCCACTTTACTGGAGGGCGATTTGATTGTCGTCAATAAATATGATTATGGGTTAAGATGGCCAATATTGGGCAATCAAATCATTAAGATAGGTTCGCCCAAACGGGGTGACGTTATCGTTTTTAAGCATATTAAAAGCGATGGCGAATCAATAGATATGATAAAACGCGTTGTGGGATTACCGAATGATCATGTTCAATATAAAGATAAAATGATTTATATTAATGGAGAGCCTGTTAAGCAAGCTTTTCAAGACGAAAAGCAGGATGTTGATCCCTCAGGTTCTTCGGTCACAGTTCGAGCATTCAAGGAAGAGCTGGGGACTCATAAACACTCAATTTTTACACAACCCCACGGCTTATATGCACCTCGCTATGCTTACGATGATATTACCGTACCAGAAGATCAGTATTTTGTTATGGGTGATAATCGAGATAACAGTGGAGATAGTCGATTTTGGGGTTTTGTCAAAGATATTGATATTCAGGGTCGCGCCATAGCTGTTTGGATGAGCTGGGATAGCACTAAGTACGATGCTCCGTGGTATCGCATTATCTGGAATCGTATTCGATGGGATCGCATTGGCTATATTCCATAAGGAAATAAAATGGCAGAACTGTGGATAGAAAAAGCAGAACATTTAGCAAAAAAACTGAATCATGCTTTTTCAGATATTAAGCTTTTGCATGCGGCGATAACGCATCGTTCGAGCAGCGAAACCAACAACGAACGATTGGAATTTTTAGGAGATTCTATTTTAAATTTTGTTGTTGCTGCAGAATTATATGCGCGATTTCCAAAAGCGCGCGAAGGTGATTTAACGCGATTACGCGCATTATTAGTCAGAGGAGAAACGGTGGCGGAAGTTGCAAGAGAATTTGGCATTGGGGAATACTTAAGTTTAGGAATAGGTGAGCGTAAGAGTGGTGGTCATCAGCGGACGTCTATTTTGGCAGATGCTCTAGAGGCGATTATCGGCGCAATCTATTTAGATTCGAGCTTGGAAGTTTGTCGCCTGTGTATTTTGCGTTGGTATGAGTCTCGTTTTAATGCTTTAGTATCCGGTGTTTCACAAAAGGATGCTAAAACGCAATTGCAAGAATATATGCAGGCACGACGTGTTCCTTTACCAGAATATCAGGTTGTTCAGATGGGAGGGGATGCGCATAGTCCGATCTTTGAAGTGCAATGTATTTTTACTTTGTTAAAAGGACCCTTTATCGGGGTTGCGAACACGCGCCGAAAAGCAGAACAAAATGCGGCAGATTTAGCACTAGAGGCACTTAAAAAAAATGCGCGATAATATTGATACTGTTTGTGGTTATGCCGCTATTGTAGGTCGCCCCAATGTTGGAAAATCCACATTGTTAAATCATATTTTGGGAGAAAAATTAAGTATCACTTCCAGAAAACCACAAACCACTCGGCATCGATTGTTGGGTGTTAAGACGCTTGAAAATGCGCAAATTATCTATGTGGATACACCTGGGATGCATATTGAAGAAGCACATCTCCTGAATAAGTTTATGAACAAAGAGGCTCGTCGTGCATTAGTCGATGTCGATGTGATTATTTTTGTGATAGACAGCTTAAAATGGAACGCGGAAGATCAGTTGGTGTTTGATCTGGTTACGAGGAGCAAATGCCCCATTATTTTAGCGGTCAATAAAGTGGATACGCTTTTAGAAAAAACAGCGCTTTTGCCGTACTGTGAGGCATTAGCTTTAAAATTTAAGTTTGCTGAAATTATTCCTATTTCGGCTATACGTACAACGAATATTGATGCCTTGGAGCGAGCTGTTGCACGTTATTTGCCGAAAAGTCCACATTATTTTCCAGAAGAACAAATAACAGACAGAACACCTCGATTTAGAATGGCGGAGATTATTCGGGAAAAATTAGTAAGATCTTTAGGGGAAGAGTTGCCTTATTCTACTACGGTTGAAATAGAGATGTACAAAAGTGAGCAATCTACAAAAGTATCTGTCATCAGTGCTATTATTTGGGTAGAGCGCGAGGGGCAAAAACCCATTGTGATAGGTAAAAACGGTGAAAGACTCAAAGAAATTGGTATTCGATCACGCAAAGATATTGAAAAAATTGTGGGACGCCAAGTCCATCTAAAGCTTTGGGTGAAAGTACGTGGTGGATGGTCGGATGACGAGCGAGCCTTAAAGAGCTTAGGATATATTGATTTGGAATAAAGATGCGTCGTTTTGAGTGTCAATTGGCTTATGTCTTGCATACGAGACCGTATCGTGAAACCAGTTTTTTATGTGAATTTTTTACAGCGGATTATGGTCGAATCAGTGTGGTTGCAAAGGGAGTACGGAGGCCAAAATCTCGAGGTCGTGCTTTATTGCAACCGTTTATTCCGCTGATGATTTCGTGTGTTGGTCGAGGATCGTTATTAACGTTAACAGACTTCGATGCGGTCGGTGTTGCACCTGTGTTAACCGGTCGTTGTGCGGTAAGCGCATTTTATTTGAATGAATTGTTGTTTCGCTTAATACATCACGAGGATCCGAATCCTGATTTGTTTTTTTGTTACCAAGCTGCGTTAAGCGAATTAGAAAAAACGACGGAAGTACAAATTGTGTTGCGATTGTTTGAAAAATCGTTATTAAAAATGTTGGGATATGAACTCCAATTAGTAAAAGAACTGAGAACGGGGAAGCCGCTTAATCCTGAAGGAGATTATCGGTTTGATCCCGCAAGCGGGCCTGTTTTGGTGGAAACGGGTGATCTTGCTATCGGTGTAAAATCGCAAGATGTGTTTAAAGGAAAAAGCTTATTAGCCTTGGCGGCAGGTGTGCTGAATGACATTGTTGTTTTGGGCGATCTGAAACGATTAATGCGATTGGCATTGGCGCCCCATTTAGGCTCTAAGCCACTGGAAAGCAGAAAATTATTATGAAAATTGTGGGTATTGGTACAGATATTGTTTCGACAAGTCGAATTAAAGCGATTTGGGATCGGTTTGGTTCTGCTTTTGCAAAACGAATTTTAGCGACATCCGAGTTAGTGCGTTTAGAGTTGTCTCGAGACCCAGTTTCTTTTCTTGCGAAGCGTTATGCAGCAAAAGAAGCGGTTGCAAAGGCGTTAGGCACAGGTTTTAGGCCAGAAGGGATATTATTAAGAGAGATCAGCGTTAATAATAATGCTTTAGGACGACCTTATTTAGAATTTTCGGGTGAAGCAGAACGTGAAATGGTGAGGTGTAGGGTTGTCGAAAGCCATTTAACGTTGTCGGATGAAAAAGAATTTGCTGTTGCTTTTGTCATACTAGTGAGTCAATAACACGGGCTCTTTTTTAGGAACCCAATGCGGGTAAAAATAGTATTTTGATTATTATTCTGGCTCTTAATGTGGGCATAAAAAAAAGCCCTAATAGAGGTTATTAGGGCTAAAAAAATCATGATTAATAATGTGGAAAACAATACATCTATAATAATAGGCCAAATTTTGTTTGTCAAGTATCGTGTATTGTCGTATTTTCTGTGGCCGTTAATACCGCGTCTACAGCGAGGTTAAAGGCTTCCAAATGTGGTTTAATAATATCCGGAAAACATGAGACTGCAGCTGCTTCTAATGTTTGCACGCAACTTTTTAATTCAGGCACACCACAATAA
>DAORSV010000018.1:0-7197 GCA_035443705.1 Gammaproteobacteria bacterium | reverse complement strand
TGCAGCTGCTTCTAATGTTTGCACGCAACTTTTTAATTCAGGCACACCACAATAACAACAAGCACCGTGTAGTTTATGAATACGATCACTGAAGGCTTGCCAATTTCTTTTTTGGTAATCGTCATTAATTCGTTGTTTCTCCAGAGGCAAAATTTCTCGCAATTTTTCAAAAAACTCTTGTGCGAGCTCTACCCTGCCGCCCGCTAATTGTTTGCCCAGTGCCCAATCAATTGTGCAGACATTGGTTTCGGATTGTATCCATTTTTTGAGGATATTTTTAAGTTCTATTTCTCCAATGGGTTTTGCTAGGTAATCATTAATGTCATTTTTGAATAAGGATTCTTTCTCAGCGGCCAGTGCGTTGGCGGTTAATGCAATAATGGGTGTGGGCTTTCGATGGTATTCTGCTTCTACGTTTCGAATAATGTGCGCAGCTTCAAGGCCCGTCATGTTTGGCATTCGGATATCCAATAATATTAAATCGAAGGTTTTCTGGCGCACTGCTACGATGGCCGCTTTTCCATTATCGGTTGTAGTTACCTCAATGCCCATGTCTTCTAATAAAATGCGGATCAGTTTTAAGTTTTCTGGATTATCATCCACAGCCAAAACGTTAACAGGAGGTTCTAAAACATCGAGAGAAGGAACAAATGAAGACAATGTTGATGATGTTAAGGCTGGTTGTGTTTCTAGCGTAGGTTCAACTTGCGCGGTGAATTCAACTTGGGGTGTGGATTCAACCTGAAAGGTAAACCAAAATGTAGAGCCTTGCTGTGGTTCGCTCTCAACACCAATGGTACCACCCATTTGTTCGACTAATTTTTTAGAAATCACTAATCCAAGACCCGTTCCACCTGATTTATGAGCGCTTTTTGTTTGATTAAAAGCATGGAATAATACTTTTTGTTCTTCGGGTGATAAACCAATACCCGTATCGGTCACATTTACACGAAGGGTTGTATGTGGAAAGGATTCGTTTTCTAACATGACGCGAACAATGACGCTGCCGCGCTCGGTAAATTTAATAGCATTGCTGACCAAATTTGTCACAATTTGTTTGATTCTGAGCGGATCACCCAAAACCTGTGCGGGCACATCGGAGTAAATAAGGGGGATCAGAGCAATGTTCTTTTCTTGTGCGTGTGGGAGCAGCAGATTTAATATTTCATCTATGCATTCTCGGACGTCCATAATAGATCGTTCTATGCGTAATTTCCCGGCTTCCATTTTTGAGAAATCAAGAATATCGTTTAGGATTGCCAGTAAGTTATTAGCAGATTTTTGTATGGTGCGAATATATTCTTGTTGCTTTGGGTTGAGTTCAGTTTTTTGTAATAAATTAACAAATCCAACCACGCCATTCAGTGGGGTACGAATTTCATGGCTCATATCGGCTAAAAATTCGGATTTAATCTTATTGGCATGTTCGGCGGCTCGTCTAGACATTTCTAATTCAATATTTTGAACTTCAATCGTTTCGAGTGTACGTCTTAGACTTAAGGTTGCTTGATTAATTTTATGTTGAAGTTCGTTATGCGCGTTTTCTAATGTTTCTGCCATGGCGTTAATGCCGGATCCGAGCATTTTTAATTCTGGGTACGATGAAACTTGTGTGCGTGTATTCAGTGCACCTTCCCGAATTTTATTAACAACTTTTCCCATTTCGAGTATGGGGTGAGAAAGATTTCGACCCATTCGGTAGGCAAGTAAGGCACTGATGCTAAGTCCGAATAAAAAAATGAGGATTGCTTTCGCTAGGATTTGATATTCGCGTAATTTTATAGATTTGGTTTCTAACTCAAGCTTTAACCATCCACTGAGATTTTCTATTTGGCCTAGGTCAGAATGTGTGTCATTTAACTCTTTTTCTAGTTTCAAGGCTATCCTTTCGCCGTGTGCACGAAAGGCATCTTCTAAATCTTGTAACCGGGTGTTGACAAAATAAGTTACCAATAACACAGAGATGGTGATAGTTGGCACTAACGACAGTAATAACACCCGATATTTAATCCCAAACTGCATAGTGCTATTGTGCCGGGTTTAAAGAGAGGACGCAATATATTGAGGCTAAATATCTGTTTTGTCCTCTATTAAGGTTTCGGTTGGTATTTCTTTATCGTTATAAAATGCCTGAATTTTTTGAATCACTTCTTCTGGAGAGTCAGCAAATGTCCATCGAGTGAGATCGCTTTCATCGATCATATTGTCGGGCAGCAGCGTGTTTTTAAACCATTGAAGTAGGGGGCGCCAGAAGGGTTCATTTACCAAAATGATGGGTATCTGGCGTGTTTTACCTGTTTGCACTAATGCGAGTATTTCTGCGAATTCACTTAATGTGCCATATCCACCTGGCAGTACGACATAGGCTGTAGCATATTTAACAAACATGACTTTTCGGGTAAAAAAATGTCGAAATCGCAATGAAATATCTTGGTAGATGTTAGAGGATTCTTGGGTGGGGAGATCTATATTGAGGCCGACACTAGATGAACGACCCTGATAAGCGCCTTTATTAGCTGCCTCCATTGAACCAGGTCCGCCACCCGTCACAACCGAGTAACCCGCATCGGATAATTTTCGACCCATAGATTCTGCTAAGAGGTAATTTGTATCATCTCGTTTTGTTCTTGCAGAACCAAATACGCTTACAGAAGGTTTTATATGGACGAGCCTTTCATAGCCCTCTACAAATTCCGCTATGACTTGAAAGATTTTCCAAGATTCGCGAGAAAGGATCGCATCGTTGACTAATGGTGGTTTGGGACGCAGTTTTTCTTTTGGAGTTTCCATTTTAATAATATAGCATATCTTTTTCTCTGGTGATGGGATTGAACCCTTGATATAATGTCATCTTTTTGGCGTTGAGGAAAATAGATGCATCACTTACGGATTATATTGTTAGGTGCACCGGGCGCAGGCAAAGGTACTCAGGCAATGTTGATTTGTGAAAAATTAAACTTGCCCAAAATATCTACCGGCGACATGTTAAGGGCCGAAATTTCGGCAGGCACGCCATTAGGCCACAAAGTAAAACAACTTATGGCAAATGGACAGTTGGTGTCAGATGAACTGATTATCGATTTATTGAGAACTCGTGTTGCCAAACCCGATTGTGCTGAAGGGTTTTTACTCGATGGATTTCCAAGAAACGTATTACAAGCAGAGGCGTTGATAAAAGCTAATATTGCGATAGATCATGTTGTTTATATTGATGTGCCGGATGAAGACATTATTAAGCGCTTAAGTGGTAGATATACACATCTTGCGTCAGGTAGGACTTACCATTTTTTATTTAATCCCCCCAAAAGTGCAGATAAAGATGATATAACTGGAGAGTCATTAGTACAGCGAGAAGATGATACCGAAGTGGCTGTTCGTACCCGTTTGAAGATCTATCATCAAGAGACGAAGCCTGTTATTGAGTGGTATAAAAATGTATTAAAAGCTAATCAATTTCATGAAATTGAAGGTGTAGGCACCGTTGAATCTATTCAAGACAAAATTTTAGAAATGCTTAAATATAAAAAAATTTGACAATGTAGTATGTACTCGTGCAGTATCTGTGCTATCTTTGTATTGTCCAATTAATTGAGTTTAAGCCATAGGAGATCGAGAATGGCCAAGAAACGTAAAGTAGCAAAGGCAAAGACTGTTAAAGTAGCAGCAAAGCCCAAAAAACGAACCGCTAAGAAAGTGGCTGTTAAGAAAACAGTTGCCAAAAAGCGTGTTGTTAAAAAAGCAGATGCTAAGAAAACAGTTGCCAAAAAGCGCGTTGTTAAAAAATCAGATGCTAAGAAAGCGGTTGCCAAAAAGCGTGTAGCTAAGAAAGCAGTTGCTAAAAAGCGCGTAGTTAAGAAGGCTGGTGTTAAGAAAGCCGTTGTTAAAAAAGCCGGTGCTAAGAAGCGCGTAGCTAAAAAGGCAGTTGCTAAAAAAGCCGTTGCTAAAAAGGCCGTTGCTAAAAAAGCGCCAAAGAAAAGAAAGACTGCCAAGCGTAAATCGGCAGGTGCAAAAGGTGCAGTACATAAAGTAGCTGCAACGGGCACCCGCAAGCGTCGCACACGTAAAAAGGCAGTGGCTCATGTAGCAGTGGCTGCGTAAGTTACACTGAAACCATTAAGCGTCGCGTTATTTTTTAAGCGCGGTGCTTAGTGGTCATTAAAGCATTCTATGATAACACTTCAGTATTTTGTCTCATAAAATCAATCTGTTAGCAATAGATACTGCCACAGATGCCTGTTCTGTTGCGCTGTACTGCCACGGTAAAATGCTGGAGCGATTCTGCATTAGACCGCGCGAGCATACCCGCTTATTGTTACCGTTGATAGACGATTTATTAAAAGAAGCCGATATATCCCTAAATGAGATCGATGTTTTTGCCTTTGGGCGAGGTCCAGGCAGCTTCACGGGTATTCGTATTGCCTGTAGTGTTATTCAAGCGCTCAGCTTTAGTCTAAATAAGCTTGTCGTACCTGTTTCTACCTTGCGTGCCTTAGCACAAGGGGTAGCGCGTACCTCTGGTGCAACGCAGGTTTTTGCGAGCCTGGATGCCCGATTAGAGTCACTGTATTGGGGGTTATTTGAAATGGGGGCAGAGGGTATTATGCAACCCGTATCGGATGAACACCTGAGTTTGACAGATCAGATCCACTTGCCGACAGGTTCGTGGCAAAAGATAACGGGGTATCCACATGCAGAAGATATTGCTCGGATTGCTGCCTATGAGTATCAGGTAGGTAATGCTGTCTCAGCAGCGCTTGCATTGCCGATATATCTAAGAGATAAAATTTTTTAAAAATTCACACCCGTAACAACTCATTAATGCTCGTTTTTGCACGTGTTTTATCATCTACACGCTTTACGATAACCGCGCAATAGAGACTATATTTACCATCACTGCTTGGCAAATTGCCAGGCACAACCACGCTGTTTGCAGGCACGCGCCCATAATGGATTTCGCCGGTTTCGCGATCGTAAATACGGGTGCTTTGGCCAATATAAACACCCATCGAAATGACGGAGCCATGTTCAACGATCACACCTTCCACAATTTCGGAACGTGCGCCAATAAAACAATTATCTTCAATAATGGTAGGGCTTGCTTGTAAGGGCTCTAATACGCCACCGATACCAACACCACCCGAAAGATGCACATGATTACCGATTTGTGCACAAGAACCTACCGTTACCCAAGTATCAACCATGGTACCTTTGCCTATATATGCGCCAATGTTAACGAAGCTTGGCATTAAGATGGTATTGGGAGCGATATAGGCACCACGACGGACCGTTGCGGGGGGTACAATGCGAACGCCGAGAGCCTCAAATTCTGCAGAGGTGGTATCTGTAAACCGTAATGGCACTTTATCGTAAAATTGGGTGAATTGCCCCGTAATGGATGTACTTTTGTTTAAGCAAAAATAAAGAAGTACCGCCTTTTTGATCCATTCATTGACTTGCCATGTCCTTTTTTCCAAGGAGGGTTGGAGAGGATGTGCAACACGACATTTTCCGAGTTCGAGATCTGCTAATACATGATCAATCGCTTCTCGCAAGAGGGGATCAGCAGAGGCAGGGCTTAATGTGCTGCGTGAATCGTAAGCCGCTTCTATAATTTTCTGTAGGTCACTCATAGCAAAGGGTTCCAATAGGTGCTAAAGTTAGGTTTTTAAAAACAATAACACGATCGTGGACAGAAAGTCGATGATTGTGCTTAGATATCCCGATATAGGTATAGGTGCCTTATGCTGAAACGATTAAAGAAACTCAAACAAAAAACTGCTTATTTCGCTTGGTTTTCAAAGCGGTTTGTTTTATGGATTGCGCTGGTGGGTGTTTTAATTTTATCTTTTTGTGCACAACCGTTATACAAATTTTTTACAGAAGAACGCGCGGTGATTCCTCCTGTGATTCAGGTTGAAACGGTGCGGGTTAAGGTGGCTTCCATGCCAGAAAGCGTAGAGACGATAGGCAATATAACGGCTAAAACAGAAGTTAAAATAAAAGCTGTTGTGAATGGCAAAATCCAAATCTTTGTGGAATCTGGCTCGTGGGTAAAAGCGGGTACGGTGTTGGGTAATATGGTGGGTACTGGTCCCGAGATAAGAGCGCCTTTCGATGGTTATTTAACCGATTGGGCTGTTAAATCCGGTGAATTTATAACAGCGGGCACTGAACTTGTGGATTTGATTGATACGGAATTGTTAACACTTACTTATCGTGTGCCGGAGCACTATGCCTCAAAGTTGGATAGTGGCCAAACCGTTGAGCTGTCGGTTAAGGCATACGAAAATCTTATTTTTCAGGGTGAAGTGAAATTTATTTCGCCCGTAGTCGATCGAAAAACTCACACGATTTTGATTAAAGCGTTGGTTAAGAACCCTCATCAAAATTTGTGGCCAGGCATGTCGGCACGCGTGAAACAAATTTTAGTCTTGCATCCTGAAGCACTCGTGATCCCAGAATCTTGTATTATCTTAACCCTCGAAGGTTATGATGTTTTTGTGATTGTAGATGGCAGAATACAAAAACGAAAAATCACCATCGGTGAGCGTAGCAAAGGAAGAGTACATGTTTTATCGGGACTAACACGAGGAGAACCTGTTGTGATGGTTCGAACCAATGTGGTGGCTGAGGGCGTTAGCGCGGTTGCTAATGATTGGACAGGAGATTGGTAATGCAAGGGTCGGAAGTTTTTGTACGTCGACCTGTAATGGCAACTGCTATCAATATTGTCCTGTTGATTATGGGATTGGTTTCTTATTATCATTTGGAGCTTCGCCATAAGCCAAATGTTTCTCAAAATGAAATTTCAATTAGTACGGTTTATCCCGGTGCGAATAGTGTGGTGGTAGAGCATCAAGTCACAAAGCCGTTAGAAGATGCGCTTTCAGGGATCGATGGGGTTAAAAAAATATCCTCTAGCAGTCAAGACAGTCGTAGCGATATTCACGTTAAATTTAAAGCAGGTGTCGATAATGATAAATCATTAAGTCAAATTCGCGATAGGGTATTTTCCACCTTAAGCAGTTTACCAGAAGCCGTTAAACGTCCCGAAATTCGTGAGCAAGGCGAAGATAGTGCAGAAATTGCGTATTTGAAATTCGAGGATAAAACCAGAAGCCTTCCTGCACTGTCCGATTATATTCATAGAGTGGTTGAAGATCAATTACGTTTACTAGAAGGAGTTGCTTCGGTTTC
>DAORSV010000017.1:12640-24870 GCA_035443705.1 Gammaproteobacteria bacterium | reverse complement strand
GACCAATTGTCGTAAAGCTTAAAAAATTGATAAAGTACATCTTCGAGATTTGCAGGTTGAGTGGAAATTTTTGACTTTTCATTGATAATTTCAGACATATCTTGCTCCTTGTAAATGATTTAACGTTCCAGACCAAAGTCTCTTTCAAGACCTTTTGTCATCTCAAGGGTCTTTTGAGGCTCCGCTAACTTTTGAACCTTTTCGCTTAATCCAACGTTTTTGGTCTTCAAATAATCCATTAACTCGGGATTTGCAAACGCTGCCCTTGCTTCCTTTTGAAGTTTCCCTGTAATGGCATCAGAATGCTTACCGGTTGCCAGCCTGTTTTCTAGACTATCAAAGCGTTTGATAAAGCTTAAAGCTTCTCTTTCTAAAGGAGAGATAAATTTATCCTGAATAGCCGCAGCTTTTTCAGGATTAGCCGCCTCATACCTTTCTTTAAATGTATCTAAACTGCTGCGTGCTTGTCTATCCATCATGGGATGTTTAAAAGAACGCCTAAGGTTTTGAAGCGGATGAACAAAGGGTTTATGTTCAACTTTATCAGCCACTCGTTCTGGATAACCCACTTCAAACTGTGCCTTAAAAGCTTCAATGCCCGTTTGTTCGCGTTGAGGTTCAATAGGTTCCACGCCCCGCCCTTTTGCAAAATCCTGCATATTCTCATAATCCGTCGACACATCCTTACCCCTTTGCCGGCTTAAGGTTTGTATTAATGATTCCATACGCGGAAACGCTTCTTTACTCCAGAATAAATCCACACTCTCGCGGTGCCTACTCATACCAACATAGGTGGCATGGGCATCGAGATGACGGGAGGCGAGTACATAAGACCTATCTACCGTAACGCCCTGTGTTTTATAAACGGTGGCCGCATAACCATGCTCTAGGTGTTTGTAAAGGTTTAGGTCGACGATTACTTTTCTATCGTCATTAATGTCTTTTTTATCGCCTTCATCTAAACGGACAATAATTTGTCCTTCTTTAACGGACTCAATGGCACCTAAAGTCCCATTCGTTACCCCAAGGGCTTTGTCGTTCTTTAAAAAATACACACGGTCATTAACAGCGAAGAGTCTTTTACCACGCTCTGTTTTAAACTCTAATTCAAGCCCAAGTTCCCCTTCTGCATGGCGTAGCGTCCTTGCCTCATCATTGAGTGCCTGTACATCGACCCGGGTATACGCCAGCATAATTTGAGTTTGGTTTGAGTTAGTGAGACGAGCATCATTCCACATCTCAACTACCGCAGCTCTGGCTAATGCCTGGGTTTCAAACACATGAACATGATTAGCCTCATAAACTCCCAAAGCTTTCGCGGTATGGCCCCTAGCAAAGTCTTTGGTGGCCTCAGCCTGCCAAGGCACCCGTTGTCTTCTAACCTCGGTAAGCTCAAGCGCACCGGTTTGCTCAATAATCGCTCTAAAGGCCGCGCCCGCTTCAATGGCTTGAAGCTGCTGGGTATCTCCTACCAACACAACCTTGGCATTCCCTTGGTCTGCGACTTCCAGTATTCGAGCCATTTGCCTAGAACCTAGCATCCCCGCTTCATCCACCACTAAAATATCTTTACGCCCTAATAACTGCTCGCCCCTATCCCAGTACCAAGAACGGCTAGCAAGCGTACGGCTTTCAATACCACTACTGCCTTCTAAGTTCTCAGCGGCTATGCCAGAAAGGGTTACCCCATGCACTCGGTAGCCTGAAGCTTCCCAAGCCTCTCTAGCCGCTTCCAAAAGGTAGCTTTTACCCGTACCCGCATAACCAATCACGCATCGTAAATCATAAGGCTCAAGCAAATGATGAAATGCCTCTTTTTGCTCTCCACTCAAGGTTCTAGGAGCAATCGCTTGGAGCTTGTGCTCTATCTTTACAAAGTGCCCATCGCATTGAGAGAGAAGCCGGGTATGCTCTAACATTTTGGTTTCAATGCCTAACATCTCCCGGCTGGTAAACCGCTCAATGCCCCGGTCATCTAAACCCAGGTGAACAATATTGGAATGCCCCTTAACCTTTTCATAAACCCGTTCAAACTGCTCAGCGTCCACCGTCTGACGGTTCACAAATCGCGCTAAGTCTTGATAGCTAAAAGTCGACTGCTGTTTGGTTAAGGCATCTAAGGCTTCATCAGGATTCTTGAATAACCGTTCCCCATTCTCTCTGGCAATACGCTGGTGGTCTTCAAGCCTGGCCATTCGGTCTTGGGCTGTCGATGCCCCTATCTTGTATTGTGGCTCCAGATTAATACCCTGAGCTTCAAGCGTTCGATGGTCAATCTGCCTGTCATGGCCGTTTAGTGCCAAAAAATGATTGGCCGTATTTGCCCACGCCTCCCGCCAATTGAGTAATTGCGCTTTGCTGTTCCAGTCCCGTACCTTGTACCCAAAGCCTTCAGGGGTCACTTCGCGGAGGGTTAGCATAATGTGAGCATGGAGTAAGGACTCTCCGTCTTTCATATCTTCGTGAATACATAAATCGGCCACCATGCCCTGTTTAACAAACTGTTCTTTAACGAAGGCGCGAGCCAGTTCAAGGTTTTGTTGAAGGGTTAATTCTTGAGGCAACGCAAAGTTAAACTCTCGGGCGAGTTGAGCGTCTTTTCTTTTTTCAGCGGCTTCAACCGCGTTCCAAAGTTTTTCTCTATCGCCCATCCATTCAGGTGCATTTTTTGGGAGTAGAATTTCTTCATGAACAATATCGTCTTTGCGGCTGTAGTCTTGAATTTTTTCGTAACGCTCATCCATTAAGCGTTCACCCGAGCGATAGGCGGCGCAAGCTATGGCACTGCGCCCTTGGCTTCTGGAAATAACCGTACCGCTAAAGTGGTAAATGGCCATTTGATGATTGCCTTTCCTTGGTAAGGATATCTAGATTTAGAGTTTAGCTAAAGCCTTAATAACTAAAGTGGAACCCTGGTCTCCCGTCTTTGATTGCCTCAACTAACGTTATGTGCACCAGAGACGCCAGAGTTCCTGGTTCCAGTGTAGCCGAGCGACAGTTGTAAAGCAACGTATAAGCGCGCTCTTCTCGCTCATCGCTCGCTGAGTTGTGGTTGGTTGCTTTGTTGGAATTTTGTTATGGGCCGATAGGTGTTTTTGAGTGGTGTGGCATTGTTTATTGATATTGGGATAAGGTACGCTGTATTTAGGGCAATAACAGGCTAGGGGGTTATAAAGTGCGTAATGAAACGAAAGAGGATGGAAAAAATTCTGCCAGCGAAACCAGCACAAAGCCTGGGTTGGAAAAGCTGAAAGCGCAAAGACAGAAGCTGGATGTGAGGATTCAGAAGATGGAAGCTATGGGGAAATCGCAAGCTCGTAAGCAGGATGTAAGACGTAAGATTTTGATAGGGGCTTATTATCTAAGTCAGGCCATTAAGGATGGCACGGTGCCTGCATTAAGGGAGACGATGAATGTATTTTTAACCCGGGAAAGCGATAAGAAGTTGTTTTGGGATTTTGAAGGCTAGGTTTTAGCGTTTTTGATGGGAGGGCATGACATGGGGAAACGGATAAAATGGTCTACGGATTTTAAAAGATACCCTGGGTGCAGACAACCTTGCAGAGGTCTTAGGGGAACGGGGAAAGCCGTTGTTCATGTGTTGTTAGTGTTGTGTGCACTTTATGCGATATACGCGTTTTTTGATAAGACGGAATTAAGCCCGGCGGTGAGTAAATCGCCTACGGTAGAAACTAAGCCCGGAGAAGTAGGGGTTCTGGAGGCATTGGGTGAAGTGAGGGTGAAAAACGGGTTGTAAGAGAAGGATATTGGTTGAGCGAATATCAACAAAACTTCAAAAAGAAGCTCTGTGGGCGGTTTTGAAAGCAACCCGGCGGTGCCGATGGAAACAGTTACGCATAATTGGGCGACCGCGTTTTAAAACGCCCCGAATTAATTAACGACGGAAACGGGAAGCAGAGCGTGGTTGAAAGTCGTAAAGGAATTTAACAAACTTCAATTAACCAGGGTTTATATAGTTTATCATGTAACTAAAAACAAAGAATTCGCGATTCTAGACGTTTTGTTTTTTAGATTGCCCCAGGGTTCCTTTTTTTCTGTAAAGAGCTGCCAAGTAGCCTTGGCTTTCGTTTTATGGTGGTATTGCAAGGGTACTTCGGTTTGTTTTAGCAAAACCTTTTTGTGCGACATCACTCATCCCTAGTCAGCGGTTCCCGTTCCGAGGGGTTCCAAGGGGAGACTTCCCCTTGGTGGGGTCTGGGGCAAAGCCCCAGGGGGTGTTAAAATGAAATCATTTTTCTAACTTTAAACTTGTCCACAGAAATTTTCCCCTAACTACAGGAATAATACAGGTAAATATAGGATACATAAGGTATGCGGTACAGTTTATGCGTGTTTACGGTACAGTTTATGCGTAAATCATATGTTTTAACGGTACAGTTTATGCGTGGATAACTTTGGAAATTCACAGGGTTATTAACATTTCGGAATATGTGGTTTGCTTACTTTCAAACTTAATCCTTCTTCTAAACATTGGAAATTTGCCTGCGGATAAAACACACTAACCTTGCGTAATTCTCTCAAGAAAGCCTTTTTAAAATTTCTTTCTCCCTGTGATCCTGGCGAATAATTTGCCCCAAATTGCAATTTTAGTGTAGACCAAGAAATTATTGTCGTTTTTTTAAGATAACTTAAACGATAAGTAAGCCAACAATAAATATCTAAAGCGAGAGGCGAACGTTTTAATTTTTTTAATACCCTCATATCAACAGGAACGGGGTTGCTAATTATTTCTTTAAAAAAGTCCTCATTTAAAATCAAGCTGGATTCAAACATTGTTAGTTGATTTGGACTCATAGGATTCCACCATACATCTGCACTACTTACAGGGTTTATATTTTTAATCACCCAGTGATTTCCATCATCATAAGTACAAGAAATGGCGGACGAAAAAAGTCTTTTCATTTGGTCTTTTAGCCTACTAATTGTACCCCATCGACCACCAGTCGGAACTAAACCAATATCTTCCATGAAAGACGATAAAGTTTTTCCTAACACTAAATGGCGACTTTTCGTTTTGATAGCCTCTGTCGCCATCCATGCCAGTAGTAAACGTGGAATACTGCCATAAGGTAGTCCAACTTCAGAATCAGCAGTTATCGTTAATTTAAATAACCCATTAATGCGCTTAAATTCGTTGCCAGTTACTTTACTGTGTGGCAATGTTGCTTGAGTCAAAGCACGCGCCATATAACCTAACATTCCAGCTCGCTTGGCTTGCTCAAGTTCAATAGCTAAAGCCAATTGAATCAATTTTTCTACGTTTTTTTTATTCATAACAAATGACTTTATTTACTTTATGAGAAAATACTTGCCTCAATCAAAAAATTCTATCATAATTAAGATTATAAATAAAAACTTATTTACATTTTTATTTTTTCCAGGGTAAACATATGATCATAGGGATGCTTAATCAAAAAGGTGGAGTTGGAAAAACGACTCTTTCAGTAAATATAGCTCATGAATTAATTAGAAAAAACCCACACGTAAAAGTTCTTGTTGTTGATTCTGATCCGCAGCAAAGTGCTCTAAACTGGTCGGAGGTTAGGGAAAAAAGTCCGCCTTTTGATATTATCGGTTTTGCTAAGAAGTCCTTACATCGAGATTTACCCTCTGTTGCATCAAACTATGATTTTATAGTTATAGACGGGCCACCAAGAGTTACAGAACTAGCTCGCTCCTGCATTATGGCATCAGATATTATTATCATACCTTGTACACCCAGTCCGTATGATATTTGGGCATCTTCTGAAACAGTTAATCTTATAAATGAGTCCAGAATATATAAAGAAAAACTTAAAAGCGTATTTGCTATTAATCGTAGAATCATAAATACAGCTATTGGGCGCGATGTAGCAGAAGCTTTAGAAGACTTGAAAACTCCTGTCTTAAAATCTCATGTATCTCAAAGAGTGATCTTTGCGGAATCAGCCGCTTCTGGTATGACAGTTTTTGACATGGAACCAGAAGGAAAGGCTGCTCAAGAAATTACAAATTTAGTGAATGAAATTTTGATTTTTTTAACTACATAACATAAAAGGTAACAATTCATGCCAAAAAAGGTCAATATTAAAAATCCTAAATCGCCCTCAGCTACAAAAGATGCAGATGCTTGGGTAAAATCTCGCGAAGAAAATAAGCGTTTAACGTTCGATTTACCAGCCTCACTACATGCCAAACTGAAAATTTATTCAGTTAAAGCCGATAAAACTATGGGAGAAATCATAATTGAACTCTTGGAAGAAAAACTTAAATATTGATTTAATAAAATAAATATTTGCGCATATAAGTTTTTAAGTTATACTGTATTGGTAAATTGACAAATCGCGGCGCGCAAGTGTACTACCACCCGCACGCCACTTGAACACAACCCAACAACAGGAGTTAGGCCATGTCCCAATTAAACAGTCTATCCGATTACTTACCATTATTGAATCAGCATATAGCTTGCCAAGAGCTTTTGTCTGAATTCCTTTTCCAAATGGACTCAAAGTTTGAGGTCGCATTAACGAGCAGCGGCTTTTTATATCACAAAAAAACGACTATTCAATATTACTTATTATCAATAAGTGATATAGTAACAACAGCAAAAAATTTGAACGAAAAGCAACTGAACAATTTGATGAGAGTAAAGCATCTTATTAGTAAACAAAAACCTCCGTCTGAGTCTGGTGGAGAAACAATCCATTAACCGATCGGTTGTTTACTAAAAAATTGCAAATGGCTATCAATTATAAAAAATTGATAGCCAACAATATTATGTTTTATAATTGGAGCCGTAAAAATGTCTCAACCAAAAGCAGAGTTTGATACTCCCTGGAAGAAGATTTTAGACATATATTTTGAGGATTTTGTTTCTTATTGTTGGCCTGAACGACATGCAGAAATTGACTGGAAAAAAGGCTATAAGACTCTCGATAAAGAGCTTAGTAAAATTGCTAGAAATGCGCCTGTCACCAACCGAATCATAGATAAACTTATAGAAGTTTGCCTTAAAAATGGTGAAGAGGCTTACGTACTAGTGCATTTAGAAGTTCAAGGTCAATCTGATACAGGCTTTGAAGAACGTATGTTTACCTATCGCTACAGGCTCAGGGATTCACATAAAAAACCTATTGCTAGTCTGGCAATTCTGATTGATTCCAACCCAGAATGGAGACCCGGTTTTTATAAAGAAGAACTGTGGGGATCATCTATGGAGATGCGATTTCCAATTATCAAACTAATTGACTATCAGTCACGCATTGAAGAGTTAGAGGCTTCTACTAACCCATTTGCTTCGGTTATCCTAGCCCAGCTCGCAACATTGGAAAAACAATCCCCAGAGGCTAAACTGACTAGTAAGATTAATTTAATAAAATGGTTATATACTCGAAGCTGGAAACGAGAAGATATCTTGACTTTGCTGACTTTTATGGATTGGGTATTCGCTTTACCTGAAGAACTTGAGTTAAAATGCAAAGAGGCCATAGCTATTTTAGAGGAGGAACTACACGTGGATTACATTACCAGCTTTGAACGAATGGGTATTGAAAAGGGGTTACAACAAGGCGAAAGCGCTCTATTGTTACGTTTATTACAACATAAGTTTAAAACAGTTCCAGAAGCTTACAAACATAAAATAGAACAGGCATCCCCTGATATTTTATTAAACTGGAGCGAACGAGTTTTAGATGTTAATTCTTTAGAGGATGTTTTTAAAGATTAACTGAAAGCGTCCTTATGAAATAAGATTATTTTTTTTAGTAAATCTGTCATGGAGAAATAAGTTGTGCTATCAAAACCACATCAGGAAGAATTTATTTATAATAGAGTAGGCGATATTGATACCAATTACGAATTGATAGTCTTGCCTGAAATCAATGGTGAAACTATTGTTGTTATAACAGCTTTAGGAGAAAACTCTGATATTTCAATTGCCAGTTTCTATGAAAAAATAGCAACACAAGTTTACTATGAGCACCTTCAAGAAATAGAAATTAATAAAATTATTTGGGTCGAACAAATTATTCAGCAAGAAACAAAAAAATCATTTTTTCAGGTAGATTTAAGTTGGGATGAAAGTTTACAATTTTTTCAATCCCCACAATGGAGTCCTTGTGATGAAGAAATTATTGGGATTATAAAAACATTCTGTTCAAAACCATTTTATCCAAAACAAATCCACTAAAACGAATATTCAATTGCGTGTAATGTTGAGGTATACCCAATTGTAGGATGCTGACAAGCTCTTAGATGTGTAACAATAGGGTCGTTTTAAATATTTATTGACAAATGTTGCAGAACCTTCTAGAATCCAATGTAACATTTTTAGGAAAAAACACGATGTCCGGTAAAACTGTCGGTTATATCCGAGTCAGCTCGCTTCAGCAGAATGCTAACAGACAGTTAGAAGGGATCAAGCTAGATAAGATGTTTATTGATCAAGCATCTGGCAAAGATTTGAAACGGCCACAGCTAGCAGCTATGCTAGACTTTATACGAGAAGGCGATACAGTCGTTGTTCATAGTATGGATCGCTTAGCGCGTAATCTAGTAGATTTAAAACGCATTGTTTCCCAGTGTACACAGAGCCAAATAACCATACGATTTTTAAAAGAAGGCTTGACCTTTACTGGAGAAGACTCGCCGATGGCTAATTTACTCTTATCCGTTATGGGTGGTATTGCCGAGTTTGAACGGGCGTTAATTCATGAACGACAAGCTGAAGGGATAGCGTTAGCACAAAAAAAGGGTGTATATATTGGTAGAAAAAAAGCACTGAATTCTGAACAAGTAGATTATATGAAAGAAAGTATTGCAAAACATAAGAAAAAAAATGAAATTGCTAAAGAACTTGGTGTAAGCCGAGAAACGGTCTATCGATATTTAAAAGCGAACGTATAGCGGAGATTAAAACTATGGGTCATCTTAATCATCATTCTTATGAAAAAGACTTTTATGCCTGGGCTATGGAAAATGCAGAGTTGCTGAAACAAAAGAAATTTGAGGAAATCGATATCGATAATATTGCTGAGGAAATTGAAAGCATGGGTAAAAGTAATAAGAGATCTCTTTTCAGTCATCTTTCTGTTTTAATAGCGCATTTACTAAAATGGGAGTTTCAACCTATAAGGCGCAGCAAAAGCTGGACGCTTACTATAGAAAATCAACGGTTTGAAATAACTGATTTACTACAAGAAAGTCCAAGCTTGAAACCAGAGATAGAATTGCAATTCGATCATGCGTATAAAAAAGCGCTAATTATTGCATCCGAACAAACAGGCATAGATAAAAAAGATTTTCCTAAATTTTGCCCTTTTAACTTAGAGCAATGTCTTAACAATGATTTTTTACCAGATTAAGTCTATTTTTAAAAATTCTTGTTAATAAAACATAAAAACCAATTAAATTGGATGGTATTTGTACACGTTTAACGCCAACAATTTTACGCTATTCGTTCTGATAAAACAATCTTTTTTTATGGACACTTCCGTCAAGCTGCCAAATAAAGAAGCTATTAAATTAACATTTTTTAATTATTGACCCCACACATTTTTATGCTCTCCTTCAGGGCTATGTAGTTACCGTCGCGGACTTTCAGATCGGTTATGCGGTCTCTCTACTTGCTGCTGATCAGCTGATCGTACGAAAGATTGTGAATTAATAGGGTTAGCAGGCAAAAATGCATGAAGCATAGGGGGAGGTGGTGGTTGGTTAACATTTGCTTCTACCCTTCCATTTCCTAACGCCACCCCTCTTTGTGCCTTTACTGGTCTTAAAAAAAGACTGTCATCGAATTTCCTTGAAGGCTGTGGTCTATTTTGCAAGTTTGTAAGTACCGGATGGCTGGTACTAGGGCTATGATTTGAATCGCCTGAAGATTGATGTTGTTTTTGAACTACAGTATTCATACCTAAATAATCTAAAATTATATCAATCGGCCCATATGATGGTATATTGATAAATGTTCTCAATATAGGCATAATGAGCTGTTCGATAAACAGTTCATTACGTTGCTGTAGACGGGTGGTCAAAAGTGTTTCGCATGCTCTGTAGTCTGACATCACGCGACCTGGCGCACGACGCCCAAGATTCGCGTTGTCATGACCAGCAAGCATTGGGCGAGCTGATTCATTCTTATAACGAAAATAAGCAAACGTAGTACCAAGCCCTTCATTGTCGCATGTTGCAGTAAACCACTCTCCCTGTTTCGTATCCCGTGTGCGCGGAAGACAAGGTGTTGTAAAGTCTGGACAAGGTTCAAAAGGTCTGTCCGGTCTGCAATACTCGTTTACAACATGAGCGGGTAATAAGCGTTGTGCAGTTCCCACTTGTGTCTTCCATTGAGTTGTCACTTTTTTTAAAGACGATCTATTACATAAATCAATGTATGTGTGGATGGCATCAATGAGGTCCTTCCAAGAGGCGGAAAGACCGTGTTCCTTAACCCAGATCCCAGTTTCCATGGATTGTGCTTGCTTGGCTGTAGAAGCAAAGGACATGTATTTAAGTAACATTGTCCACATGTGCCAGTCAAGTGCCCATATCGAATATTGAAAGCCTGTGATGCCCCTGAACGTACGGTTGGATAAATCGGTAACATCGCCAGGAATCAATGCTAAATCGCAATTGTCATTTAGCATCTCTTCTGCTTTGACTTGTTCTCCTTCTGCAACAAGCTTCAAAAACTTTGCTACCTCGTTTTGATCTACATTGGACGCAACAGTATCACTCCATAATTCTGCTTGTAATTTTAGTGCAAATTGTTCGTCTTTCTGTATTTTTTCTGCTAAAGATTGCTGTAAACTGTTAACTTTTTCCACTGCAAGATTAGTCTTGGTAATCGCCAGAATTTCATTGTAATCAACCCTAAATTTCTGCTCTAACGGCAGTGGCATACCTGGCTGCCAGTCCTGGTCAAATAATAATTGTATCAGCTCTACTAAGGATTTAGATTCATGTTGTGCGGCTTCTTTCAGAGCCTTTCGAATCGTATTTAAATGCGCAGCATGGTCATCCTCGTAAGTAGATTTATATTCAAAAGCTTGCAATAAATCGCTTTGGATTTTTTCTGGCAAGCTAGATACGCACCTCTTAATCATCAGTATTCGATTCAGCTCTGGTTTCGAAAACCAGATATCTTTTAACTTATTTACATATCCAAGCTGCTGGTGAAGTGTAACCGTGGTTGGGCGATTGTTTTTTTGGCGTTCATAGAAGGCTGAATAAAAACCTAGGTTATATTGTTCCAAAGCTTCTAGGTGCAAACGACGAATGATTTCGGAATTTTCAGGTGATTGAATACCTAAAGCTGCCGTCAGTAAGTTCTCAATAGTGTATGCACCACAGCTAGAGCCATCTGTTTGTTGTAATGACTTACGTACTGTAATAAGAGGTGCGTTTGGATAAACATTTTGCAATTGCTCTTGGAATGTGCTTGGAACGGTAGGATGAGAGTCATTTGAATCCACATATTCAGCACGAGAGATTGTTCTATCTATTCTCAATTCTAATAATATTCCTACCCAATGTGCATTCCTTAAATTACATGGGATAAGAAGAACACATGCGCATCGGTGATTGTTTGCTTCTTGTTCTTGTTTTAATCTATGCTCTAGTTGAGTACCTACAATATTATCAACAGCAGCCAATACTGCCAAAGGTTTGGTAAACAGTTGTTTATTTTGTATCTGTAGCTGCTGTAAGCGAGCAGATAAAATGACTTGAATGTCATTATCTTCATATTGATAGGCAGAATTTATTTTTAGTCTGCTTCTATCTGCTTTAAGCCCTTGATAATGTATTACGTTTGAGGATTTTTTTTGTTTAACGTGTGGGCTCTGAAACCCCTTTTTTATTGACTTAATTCCATCAAGGTCAGGTTCTTCTGCAACTCTTCCTGGGATATCAACAACGCCGCCAAGAACAAAGCCTTCACGACTTAAACAAGGATAATTAAAATCATTTACTACTGGTGGTGACGAGGTAGTATGGAAAGAAACCGTGGTTTGTTCCTCCTCTTCAAATATGTTGTCCGAAGTATACGTATTTTTATGCACGGGGGTCAGTAAGTCTATTGCTTCCTGTCCTTTAGCATGTTCATAAGGCTTTTTGTGATTCTGATCTATCACATTCAAATTTGCACCTGAAATCGTTAGTGCTTTTATTACATCTATATCGCCATTTTTAGCTGCGATATGAAGTGGACTTTCGTAATTTTTATTTTGCGT
>DAORSV010000017.1:0-12540 GCA_035443705.1 Gammaproteobacteria bacterium | reverse complement strand
ATTTACATTTGCGCCTGCCGCTTTTAGTGCCCTTATCACATCTGCATGCCCCTTTACAGCAGCAATACAAACCGGCGTTTCGCCATTTGCATTTGGCGTATTTACATTTGCGCCTGCCGCTTTTAGTGCCCTTATCACATCTGCATGCCCCTTTGCAGCAGCAATACAAACCGACGTTTCGCCACCATCATTTTTCTTATTGACATCTATTCCTGCTTGCACTAAATCAACTATACTAACAGTTAACACAAAAGCCTTATTTAAAAGTCTAAAAAATTCTTTTTGATTATTATTTTTAATTGCCTCTACAGAACTCATTGGCTCACTCAAGTCTCTCCAAGCGTCTGTTCGTTCCCAATCGACTTGATATGAGCCAGACAAATTACTTTGTTGATGTAAATTAGCTGATGACTTAATCCTCTTGTTTTCGAAATGTTTTTTCAATAGATTAACGATTTCTTCATAACCTTTTTTACGAGCTTGCTCCAATGGCGTTGTTTTCTCCTCCCATGATGGGCCAACACCCGCATCCGCTCCAGCTTCTAGCAGAGCAGCCACTGTTTCCACATGCCTATTTTCAACGGCAACATAAACTGGAGTTATGCCATTGCTGTTCGGTATATCCACATCTGCGCCTGCATATTTAAGTTGAGTGATTGCTGCCGCATGCCCATTTTGAGCAGCGATAAAAACTGGCGTTCTGCCATCTCTATCCGGCGTATTCACATTTGCACCTGCGATTCTCAGTTCGCGTATCACATCTGCTGCATACCTAAATTGAGCAGCGGCATAAACTGGAGTTATGCCATTGCTGTTCGGTATATCCACATCTGCGCCTGCGTATTTAAGTTGAGTGATTGCTGCCGCATGCCCATTTTGAGCAGCGATAAAAACTGGCGTTCTGCCATACTTATCTAGCTTATTGACATCAGCTCCTGCTTTAACCAAAGGGCCTATAAAATGACCATAACCATTAGCAGCTGCCCAATATAAAGGGCTTCCCTCACATTCTGAATCGACCTCATCAATAAATTTTTTCCCAAATAGGTCTGTTTTTTTATCTAAAAGTCTAAAAACTTCTTTTTTATTATTTTGTTTAATGGCTTCTATCAAGTTCATCTACCGTCCTCCGAAATGTCAGCATTGGCAGATTATACCAAAACTTGCATTATTAATAAAAAATCTATTACAAACCCAGAAACCTGATCAGTTGTGGAGGTTCGGTAGCCGATGTTCATTTTCAATCACAAAGCTCTAGAGGTTACGATAGAAATGCTATCATATTAAAAAAACTAACCCTATTGATAGGATTTTGATAGGGGTTGCAACCGCTCATTAGGGCGAACTCTATTATGTTATGCAGCATGTGGATGATTTTTGATCCATTCTTTTAAAGCTTCATCCATCCGTATTTGCCAGCCTTTGCCAGTGGTCTTAAAGTACTTCACAACTTCTGGGCTGTAACGCAAAGTAACAGGTACTTTCGTTGGCTGTTTTTGCTGTCCTCGCTGCCCCACTTTTCGGCGAGGTAATAATGTTAATAAAGAATCTGGCAACACCTCTTTAGCTGGGCGCATCGCTCTCAGATCTTCTCGGGTTAATTCTCGCACTTCTCCAATTTTATTGGTTAATGGTTTCTTTCTCATATCGTTTCACCTCACGTAAATTAGCTTTTCTAAAACTGATCGCTCTTATCCCTCCTTTAATAGGCGTAAAACAAACCACGTGTAAACGTTGTCCTATATACCCAATCGTAATAAACCGCCGTTCTGCATATAAACTCCTAATATCTTCAGCATAAATCGCTGTCTCCCAATCAAACTCGACTATTAGCTCGAATGCCAATCCTCGTTCTCGGATATTTTTATTAGATTTTTCAGGATCAAAATCAATTTTCATATAATTTAATTGTAGTTACGAATAAATAAAAAGTCAATATGATTTATAAATTCTTATTTGGCGGAGTGTCTTTGTCACAAATCGATGTTATTATCCTTTATGGAACATAGAATAAAATACGAATTAAGTGACTTATCTGAGCTTGTTTTTGAGCCAGATTGCTTTGTCTCATAATCGAACGTTTAGGAGACTAATAATGTTAATGGGATATATACGGGTATCAAAACAGGACGGGTCGCAACAAACTGATTTGCAGAAAGATGCTCTTCTCTCAGTGGGTGTTGATGTAGCGAATATTTATCAGGACTATGCATCTGGTAAGATTGATGCACGCCCTGGTCTCTTATCTGTGTTAAAAGCTTTACGTGCTGGCGATACCCTTGTTGTATGGAAGCTAGATCGTTTAGGCCGAAACTTGCGCCATCTTATCAATACAGTTCTTGAATTAGTAGAGCGTGGTATTGGTTTTAAAGTATTAACGGGGCATGGGGCATCTATTGATACAACGACACCCGCTGGAAAATTAGTGTTTGCTATTTTTGCAGCACTTGCAGAATTTGAGCGAGAATTAATTTCAGAACGTACGAAAGCTGGACTTGCTTCTGCACGTGCTCGCGGTCATCAAGGTGGAGCTCCATTCAAGATGACTGCTGCTAAAGTAAGGCTCTCTATGGTAGCAATGGGAAAACCAGAAACAAAAGTAGGTGATCTGTGCCGTGAACTTAAGGTGAGCCGGCAAACATTGTATAGACATGTTGATCCAAATGGTGCCTTGAGGAAAGATGGGAAAAAGCTTTTAAAAAGCAAAAAAACTAATCTTATCTATCTGACTTAACTGTTCCGCTGGGTCTCAAACCCCATCTACAAAAGCTTAACGTGCTTTAAAT
Source organism: Gammaproteobacteria bacterium (assembly GCA_035443705.1). Lineage (GTDB taxonomy): Bacteria > Pseudomonadota > Gammaproteobacteria > UBA6186 > Azoamicaceae > CADEGZ01. The sequence continues at coordinate 9,754 of DAORSV010000017.1, read as the reverse complement.
TCCGTTTTCTGAGGCGACCCCAGATTAAAACACTAAAATTTTACTAGTTATATATTTAACTAATTTTAATCCACATAGTGATTTCTAGTGTCCGTATCTTGTTCCTTGGTTTAAAGGTTGCCTTTCCTGGTTGGAAAGGGCTTCAGGAGTACTCGGATCGCTCTGGTTAAACTGGGTTAATATAAGGGGGTTATTTTGTTCAAAAGAATTATGATTGGCCAAATGGACAACAACAGGAGAGTTAACCGGAGGCTCATCAGAATTTTGCCTAGCTTCTACAGTTTCAATACTGGAAACGTTATTTCCTAGAGAGAAGGTTTCATCACAATTCCACTCAGCTTGTAATTCTCTAGCTAATTGTTCATCTTTCTGTATTTGTTCTGCTAAAGATTTTTGTAATTTACTAACTTCATTCTGTGCAAGATTTCTTTTAGTAACAGCTAGAATTTCGTTATAACTCACTCTAAACTTCATTTTATCCAATGTAGCCGAATCCTCTGCTTGCCAGTTCTCAAATAATAATTGCATAAGTTCTTTTAACGCTTTGGAATCAACTTGTGCAGCTTCTTGCAAGGCTGTACGAATTGTATTTAAATGCAAGGCGTGATCATCATTGTAAGCAGAGTTATGCTTAAAAGCCTCTAATAACCCAATTTGGATTTTCTCTGGCAAAATAAATAAGTGCTGTTTTATAGAAAATATTCTATTAAGCTCTTGCGTAGAAAACCTAATAGGATTTGATTCATAGAGATAACCAAGTTGTTCATGAAGGGTGGCAGTACTTGGACGATTGTTTCGTTGACGTTCATTAAAAGCATTATGAAAATTTGGGTTATATTGCCTTAAAGCCTCTAAATGTAAACTACGAATGATTTCTGCCGCTTCGTATGACTGGATACCCAGAGCTGCTGTCAGTAAATTTTCTATAGTATACGCGCCGCAACTAGTATAATCGCTTTGCTGAGACAATACGCGGGTTTTAAAATATACTTTAGGATAAATCTTTTGTAATTGTACTTGGAATATTTCTGGAATAATGGGGCGAGTTGTAAACGAGTCAATATATTCAGCGCGCAATACTTTTCCATCTGCGCTAAACTCTAGCAACATTCCTACCCAATGCGCATTCCCTAAATTACAGGGTATGAGACAAATACGTTCGCCATGGTGATTTCTTGCTTCTTGCCTTAATCTGTTCTCCAATTGAACACTCATAATATTATCAATAGCAGCCAGTATTTCTATAGGCTTAATAAATAGCTGAGAGTTTTGTATTCGCAACTGCTGCAAGCGAGCAGATACAATAGCTTGAATATCATTGTCTTCATATTGATAGGAAATATTAATAGTTGTTTTGCTGGTTTCCGTAGGTTTAGAAAGAATGTTTACTGAAGAGTTTATCATCTTCGATATCTCTGCTGTACTAATTAGACTAATACATCTGAGTCCAGTCCTTAATTCGGTGATAAGTTCCTCACGCTGATCTATACGGGTACTAGCCAGAGCGATAATACTCTGATGGTCACGCAATTCGGCACTCTCCTCCCCCCACCGCCAACCCAGAGTACCTCCCACTTTCTTCCGAACCCGGCTTACAGGCTGAGCACTTCGGTAAACTCCAAACTGCTTTCCTAAGTTTTCGTCATAGAACCAATCCTCCCCTGTTTCAATCGTGCGAGTTCGGGGTAGGGCTACGTCGGCATCCTTGAAATTGGGTACGGGGTAAAATGGGCGTATGGGGTGACAATATTCATTTACTACATGTGCAGGGAGTAATCGTTGCTCCCCGCCCACTTCTTGTACCCAGGCAGTATTGCCATCGGTATATTTTTTAGCATTGTATAAATGAATGGTCTTCTGATAGGCTTGAATGAGATTGTTTAAATTGGCGTGAACGCCATGTTGTTTTACCCAAAAGCCTTTTTCAAATCCTTGAGCTTGCTCCCGGGCAGCTTCATTAGGAAGGTATTGTTTAATCATCGTCCACATGTGCCAATCTAATGCCCATACCGCATACTGAAAGCCTGTGATGCCATTAAATATGCGATTGGATAAGTCGATGACATTTCCTGATACTAATGCTAAGTCGCGGTTGCTCTTTAGCATAGCTTTCGCTTTGCCTTGTTCTCCTTCTGCAACAAATGTTAGAAACTCTGCAATATCATTTGGATTCACATAGGGTACAGATAATGAGGCATGAATACGCACCGAGCATGGTGATGCTTGTGGTGAAAATGTTAATGCAGTAGGACTGCTTTGGTTAGGCTCTTGAACAGCAGGTTGTAATAGTTTTATGTGAGCTTGCATATCAGCAATAAGCTTTTCATTTTTAATTCGCTCTTGCTCCATTGTCTGTTGTATATAAAAAATCTGAGTTTTAAAACCTTGCTCTTGGTTTTGAAGAGCGGTCTTTAAAGTTGCGATTTCACTCACTTGTTCTACAAACACCTGATGCAGTCTGTCCGTTTCTTTTAATTTATCTTTTTTAAGTCTTCTGACTGTTTGCACAATGAAATTTGGTTTTTTTTGTTCTATTGATAAATCTATAGGCGTTTTGCCTTGCTCATTTTTGATTTTATGATATGCCCCTGCTTCTAGGAGTAAGGAAATAACATTATCCTGTCCGAACTGAACCGCTAGATGAAGAGGCGTATCGCCTTTAGCGTTTTGCACGTCAATTAAAGCTAAAGCGACTTCTGTATTTTGTAGGAGATATTCGAGCATCTTTACATCACCACGACTTGCTGCAATATGCAAAGCAGTTTGTTGCTGATTGTTTTTTGTTTTTATATCAGCTTTCATTTTTAATAAAAGCTCGGTAAGCCTTATATTACCTTGTATTACCGATAACATTAATGACGTGTTGCCTTCTATATTACGACTTTCTAAAGCTGCCTTGCGTTCTAACAACCATTTTATCGATTCTTCTAAGTTGTCTTTGTTGTCTTTAATAACCATTCGGTGCAATAAAGTGTTTTGGGTATCAGATTCCGGCTGCTCAACTTCGGCACCGAGACTTAACAATAACTCGCACTCAACGTAATCGTTTCTATTTAAATTTAAGGCTTTTTCTAATAACACATTTAAGTGCTTTGGGTTAAGTCGAATTCCGTCAAGTGTAAAGATAAAATTATTTTTTTGCTTTAAGATGTTTAATAGCATCTCTACGAGTTCAGGCGAGCTAAATTCACAAGCGAGATGTAAAGCTGTATAATTTCCTTCTAACTTTAAAGTTAATAAACGCCTATCTTTATTTAACCACTGATGAACCACTTGAAGTTGATTCTGCTTAATCACCATTACGCATTTTTCTACCCAAGCTTTAGGTAGGTAAACCTCATCACCATCATAAAGTTCAGGATTATTTTCTAAAAAATCTGATATATCGCTACGCTTATCATGATTGACAGTCAGATTTTTATTCTCAAGATTTACACCTGTTTTTGGGCTTGTATTATGGGTCTGTAGCCATTCATCAATTTTTTCTCGTTCATAGGTATGACCATCTGATGTGAAAACCGGTTCCATCATAATTTGACCTGTAATGGAACAACGGTATTTTTCTGGAATTATGTTATCTTTAGGCATGGGTATATTCTCCGTAACAATCTGTTAAAAGTTATCAATAACACCTGAAACTCATCGTTATTATCTAAACTAAGTCCAATTAGCTTGAATGATTAGCTCAATTGTACATAAATCTAAGATTTTTAACTATAACACTTTTATTGGTTTTTTCTATCTATATTATTTTAACAAGTTAATCAACCTATTGTTTTTTAGTTGGAATATCCTTCTTTTTCACAGATTCTTCCCACGCTACAATTTCACAAGTATATTCGCTAAAAAATGGATGTGCTCTATTTTTTTGTGCGAAAAGATAAAATTTGATTATCCACCTATTCCTAAATAGACCTGAAACTTTTTTATCTATCATTAGGGCGAGGCTTATTGATAGGCGATAATATGCTATTTAACTGGCATATTCATTCCTTGTTATGCCATTGCTCAACCTTTCCCAAAAGCTTTCCTAAAAGCTTGGCTCAGCTGGCTAGCAGGTTTTTTTGGAACAGGCGGCGGGTCCTTTTGTTCAAGGACACTGGATGGCTTAGCAGAAAAAGAAACGACCGGGTTCATAACCCTTACTGGCTTTATTCCATTAGGGTATTGTTTAAAATGCGCTTCCAATATCTTAACCGCCTCTCTGTGCTCTGGGTCTTTGCCTTGCCTGGCGAACGATAAGGCTGTTCCCCACTTCGTTTTAATGCTCGCGTTCGCACCTGCTTCCAGCAATGCGGTAATAGCTAATGTATGCCCATTACAAACAGCGATATAAACCGAGGTTATGCCGTCCGGCATTGGTGTATTCATATTTGCTCCTGCGGCATGCAGGGCAGCTATGGCTGACACGTGACCATTTTGAGCAGCGATAAAAACTGGCGTTGCACCATCGCATGGCGTATCCACATTCGCACCTGCGGCATACAGGGCAGTTATGGCTGACGCATGCCCATTGTAAGCAGCGATAAAAACTGGAGTTTTGCCATCCGATATTGGTGTATTCACATTTGCCCCTGCGGCATGCAGGGCAGCTATGGCTGACACATGCCCATTGTAAGCAGCGATATAAACCGGCGTAAAGCCACCATCTTTTGACGTATTCACGTTCGCGCCTGCTATATACAGGGCAGTTATTGCTGACGCATGTCCATTGTAAGCAGCGACATACGCCGGCGTGGCACCATCTTTTTGCGGCATGTTCACATTTGCCCCTGCCGCGTGCAGGGCGGTTATGGCTGACTCATGCTCTTTTTCAGCAGCGATATAAACTGGTGTTGCGCCATTTCTGTTTGGCGTATCCACATTCGCCCCTGCTGTATGCAGGGCAGTGATGGCTGACGCATGTCCATTTAAAGCAGCTTTATAAACCAACGTTCTTCCCTGTTTATCTTGCTTATTAATATCTGCACCTGCTTGAAGCAAAGGGTCTATAAAATGGATATGGCCAAAAGCAGCTGCCCAATACAAAGGGCTTCCGTTATATTCTGAATCGACTTCATCAATAAACCTTTTTCCAAAGCGGTCTGTCTTTAGTTTTAAAAGTCTAAAAAATTCTTCTTGATTATTTTTTTTAATAGCTTCTATAAGACTTGTGATTGATTTTAAATCGCTAATACTCACTGAGGAAGACTCAAAATCCTGAAACTGAGTTAAGATAGGCGTATTCTTTTGTTCTGAAGGGTTAAGTTTTAAAGCCGCTTGAGGCGTATTCCTTGGAACAGGATCATTAACCGTAGACTGAGGTGTTGCTGAAACTATAGGTTTTTGAGGAGTGTTTTCTATAACTAAAGACTTTAACATCTTTGATATCTCTTTAGCAGCAGCTTCGGCATCTAAGGGTTCATCGTTTATATAAAGTATATGTTTATTTTGGGTTGTTTTCAGCGCTAGAATATAAAGCACCGTATATTGTATTTTTAGGAAAAATTGTTAAAATTGCAGATGAAACTACTGAAAATATAGGTAGAGAGGGTGTCTTAGAACGTATCTATTGGAGGGAGGGGGAACCATGGGTTCGAATCCGCAGCCAAGACGGGGTTTGTTCGTCCGTAAAATGGAACGAGACAAACCTTCCGCCCATCATAGACTTGATGTTCAAAAAAGAACTCCCTTTGCTATCTCTACCAGCCTTGAAAGATCTAGCGAATTATCTGAAGACCTATGCCAAGCTTTTGCCAAAACAGCGGCACTCCAAGAAGAGATGATTTGTTTAATGGCTGTTTTATCATTGCGGATCATTCACTCTAAAGGAGCGAAAAAATGACTCATTCTCTTTCTAAAATTAGTGACCACCATCGCCAACGAAGAGCCTGTGTATACATTCGGCAATCAACTACTTTTCAGGTAATCCATAATCGAGAAAGCACAGAGCGCCAGTATAATTTACGCCAGCGAGCTATAGATCTCGGCTGGAATGAAAATTTAATTGATATCATTGATAACGATCAGGGACAGTCTGCGAAGTCTATTGAGCATCGAGAAGGTTTTCAAAAACTAGCTTCTGAAATCGTTGCTAAACAAGTAGGCATAGTACTGATGTTGGAAGTTTCTAGACTATCACGTTCGTGTAGTGATTGGCATCGCTTGATAGAAATTTGCAGCATTACGAGAACCTTGATTGCAGATGAAGCAGGAATATATGATCCCAGAGAGCCAAATGACAGATTGTTGTTAGGCGTTAAAGGAACTTTATCTGAAGCAGAGCTTTTTACATTAAGAACTCGGCTTTATGAAGGCAGATGGAATAAAGCTAAAAAAGGTCAGTTAGGCCGTTCTATTCCTACAGGTTATATAAAGGATGAAAAAGGTAATTGGACCAAAGATCCTAACCTTCAAGTTCAAGAGAGGATGAATTATATATTTAAATTGTTTGCCCAATTAGGTATAGCAAGGCGAGTGCTATTGGTACTTAAAAATGAGAACTTAAAAATTCCTACAAAGGTCTGGGGAGGTCCTCAACACGGGCAACTAATTTGGAAAGAGGCTAGTTTAGGAAGTATAATGAGGTTATTAAAAAATCCCTCATATGCGGGAGTTTATGTTTATGGAGCATGTGACTATGAAAGCAACGGATATTATGCTAAAACAGGGAAAGCAAAGCCAAAAGCTCGTCCTTTAAAAGAATGGACAGTTTGCTTACAAGATCACCATGAACAATATATTTCTTTTGATGAATATATGAGTAACCAGGATCGTTTGCATCAAAATTGGTTTCGTTCTAAAACAAGAGGAGCACCTCGAGAAGGGAGAGCTTTGTTACAAGGCATAGTTTGGTGCGGTCAATGTGGCTCGAAAATGGGAATTAACAGCTATTCTGCTAAAGAGAGACGAAATAGTTATACATGTACAAAAGATTATCAAAACGGTGCTCAACATGTTTGCCAAACTATAAGTGCTAGGACAATCGATGGGTTAATTGTTTCTCTATTTTTAGAAGCTATGGCACCTTCACAACTTGAAATTGCTAAAAAATCGATAGAAAAAACACAAATTGAAAAACAGGCGTTAAAAAAACAATGGGAACAGCAACTAACGCAAGCGCGATATGATACACAATTAGCGCAACGCCAATATGACGCGATTGATCCAGATAATCGTTTAGTGGCTTCTGAATTAGAGCGTCGTTGGAATGAAAAATTAGAAATACTTCAAAAGTTAGAAGAAAATTATGAGGAGGCTAATAAGCAATCTCGTTTTTCTTTAACGTTAGAAGAAATAAAAGAAATGGAAATGCTTATAAAAGACCTGGATAAGATTTGGTATGCTGCCACTACGACCGATCGTGAACGTAAACAATTAATTCGTTGCGCTATAGCAGAAGTTCAATTGAATGGAATTACTATTCCTCAAAAAGTTGAAATTCGCATTACCTGGCGCTCTGGAGCAGTGAGTGAACATATTGTTGATCGGATAAAACAAGGGATATGGGCACCTAGAACATCTGACATCGTTATTGAACGAATTAGAATACTTTCTGAAAAATATACGGTAAATAAGATTGCGAAATTGTTAAACCAAGAAGGGCATCGTAGTGCTCATAATAGACTTTTTAAAGATTACCATATTCTCTATATAGCACGACGGAATAGCATACACGTTACGACTCATCTAAAAGGTATAAAAAATCCAAATTATAGGAGGAAAAAATTAAAGGACTAATGGGCTTAATAGGCATTGACTAAAGCAGAATTTTTATTTAATATAATTGGGGGTGGGGTATGTATTGGGACTGTTATAAGCCAGCAGAGCATTATTATTGTCTTTCTTTAAGTATTCATTATAAATAGCATAGTTTTCGGTTTTTTCGCCTATGTATCGCTCTTCTATAAAAAATGTTCTTAGCTCTTCTAATACATGTTGTGTTTTTTCTTGTTCTTCTTTGCCTGTGAGATTCAGTTTCCCGCTTCCTCTTCTACCGGCTGGCACGGCTGCAGGGCTAGCCTGAAGATTTAAATCAAGGATGTGGGCGGAAGTAGAGATCGATATTGCAGCAGTTGGGCGATGGGAAGCTTCCTCTAATGTTTTAGCATCTGTAGTCATGAACTTTGCAATGTCCGAAGCCGATGGGCGAGATTCTGGATTGCCTGCCCAGCACTGTTGGATTAAATGTGCTAATTTTTCTGGGCAGTCTGAAGGGATAGCTTCTCGTTTTCCACGTCCAACAAACACAGGGATGGCTTCTGGGGTATCTTCAGCGTAGGGAATCTTGCGTGAGGCTAGTTCCCAAAAAGTGATGCCCAGACTATAAATATCGGATTTATAAGTATACTGTTCTCTCTCAAATAATTCAGGAGCAATCCAGGGGAGTGTGCCAACCAGTTCTTTGCTTTTTTGATGATTCTTTGTTAAAGATTTGGTTTCATTTTTGACTTTCGATAATCCAAAATCGGTTAGCTTCGCTTTTTGATCATCTAACAATATATTTAAGCTTTTTATATCACGGTGTAAAATAGATTTACTGTGTAAAAATGCTAAGCCAGAAACCATGTCTATGGCAATGCGAATGCGAACATCCCAGTCTAAGGCTTGTGTTTTGTCTTGCAAAACACTAAACAAAGATCCTTTAGGCATGTATTCCATGACCAGACATCTAGGGATGCTGCAATACCCATAAAAATGCACAATATTAGGATGACGCAATTGTGCCATCATATCCGCTTCTTTACGAAACTCCTCATGTGCTTCTGGACTTAGGTTGCCTATTTGCAATTTCTTAATCGCAACACTTCCAAATTGGTAGCTACCTTGATACACAATTCCAAAGCTGCCTTGACCCAGTTCTTTGCCAAAATTTAAGTCTTTGTACTCTATTTGACAAGAAACAAGAAAACCCTTTTCAGTATTTTCGGCTGGTTTTTGATTAAAGGCATCTAGAATCGGTTGCCAATCAGGGCTGTCATTATTTTCAGAAAGTATTTGGACGGTAGGAAACATATGAATACTCTTTTGCTGAGTTAACTTAAGCGTAGCCTGTATGATTTCAGCACAGAAGTCAAGATGCCACAATTAGGACTGGCAAGCTCAGAGCCTTAAGACCTCTACCCTGTGCTTAAGGTACATTATAATCCCTTAGAGTAACTTTTCATTCCAATGCTTGCATACCTCGAAGACCATAGTCTTTGCAACCGCCCGCAAGGGGGAAAACAAGCCGTTGCTCATCTCAGAAAATACCATGTGCATCCAGCGCGTTAGTCAAATGCTTTTTATTGAACACCAAAAAGACAACATAAGTTTCCTTATTTCAAGCGAATTTTCTCTTTAAGTGCATCAATCGAAACCGTGGTATGAGATATCCAACCAGTCCCTGCAGCAAATCCAATTAAAAAGATCCCTAGAACAATAATAGCCCATAATCTTAAGGAATAATTTCTTTCGAACTCCTGTATTTCTGGAATAACACTTTTTGCATAAGATAATGAACGATTTAAATCTTGCATAAGATAGTCTAACTCTGCATGGCAATATTTTTTAACTTCTGTTGCAGTCGTATTGACAGTGACACTGAGAGCGATTTTGGCTTCTTTTTGAATACTTTCTTTAATAACCTCTTTGACTTCATCAAGACTCTCGATTTTTTCATCAAACGCTTCAATGGTTTTGAGCAGTTCAGCTTCTCGTTGACCCACCATTTTTAATTCTAAAGACCAATTGTCGTAAAGCTTAAAAAATTGATAAAGTACATCTTCGAGATTTG
>DAORSV010000016.1:18481-25478 GCA_035443705.1 Gammaproteobacteria bacterium | reverse complement strand
AGGCCGTTCAAATTCTAAATAATTTGTGCTTAAGCTCATTTGACGTGTTCCCCCTAAGAGACACCTTAAGGTTACCGAAAAATGATGACTTAGACAAACACCAAAAAAACAAGTTAGCTAGTAAACATTTTTAATATCCAACCTCAACGCTTGCAATGCCGGGTAACCGCTCTAGGGTATCAACCAACGTTTCTTTGGGATTTACTCGCCAATCTTCTCCTAAACGCAAAAACACCAAAGATTCATTGCGCTCATAAACGATCTGTACAGGACACCCTTCTTGGACTTGATAGGGTTTGATGGTGTCCATCAGCTTCTTTGCAAAATTTTCACCCAATTCCAAAGACGAGACAACCACTTTTAAAAACTTTGCCGACTTTAATCTGGATTTTTCTAAACTCATGATTTCCTTGCAACGCATTTTGTAACCACCTGAGTACGTATCGATACTCACTTCTCCAGTGACTATCACCAAATTGTCTTTGACTAAAAGTTCCTTGTTCTCTCGATATTGATCCGAAAAAATAGCAATTTCTTGTCTACCCGTTCTATCATCTAGGGTAACAAAAGCCATCCTGTCGCCTTTGCGCGTCATCAACGTACGTACTGTAACAATTAATCCGGTAATCACACAACTTTGATTCCGTTCCACTTTTAAATCACGAATCGTGCTGGTGCGAATATGCGATAATTCTTCTTCATATTCTGCCAAAGGATGACCTGTTAAATAAAGTCCTAAAGACTCTTTTTCACCTTGTAAACGAACCGATTCAGACCAAGGTTCGATATTTTTAGGTTTCGCAGACGCCTTGATATCTTCGGCCGAAAAAGAATCGCCAAATAAATCCGTCTGACCACGCGATCGATTTTTAGAGATTTGCTCCGCAGCATGAACGGCATCGCTTAATGTTTCCATCCATTCGGCACGCTGTGTAAAATCTACACCGAAACAATCAAAAGCACCCGCACGCACAAGCGCTTCTAAAACACGACGACTCACTTTACGACCGTCTATGCGAGAACAAAAATCAAATATGTCTTGAAAAGGTTTCGCAGCGCGTGCCTCAATAATACCTTCTATAGCAGATTCTCCGACTCCTTTAATTGCACCTAATCCATATAAAATTCGATTCTGTTCGTCTACAGAAAATTTAAACAGACTTTTATTCACGTCAGGCGGCACAATACTAATTTTGTTTTCAGAACATTCATGCACAAAAACAACTATCTTATCCGTATTTGCCATATCAGAAGACAATACCGCTGCCATAAAGGCTTCTTTGTAATGCGTTTTTAACCAGGCGGTTTGATACGTAATCAACGCGTAAGCCGCAGAGTGTGATTTATTAAAACCATAGCCTGCAAATTTTTCCATTAAATCAAAAATATGGGTTGCTGAGTGCTCAGACACACCTCTTTCGACTGAACCCTTCACAAATATAGCACGCTGTTTTGCCATTTCTTCGGGTTTTTTCTTACCCATCGCACGCCGCAACAAATCGGCTGCGCCTAAAGTATATCCCGCCAACACTTGGGCAATTTGCATCACCTGTTCTTGATATAAAATAACCCCATAAGTCGGCTTTAAAATATGCGTTAATTTCGGATCCAAATATTCGGGAATTTCGCGACCATGTTTGCGATTAATAAAGTCATCGACCATACCAGACTGCAGCGGTCCTGGTCTAAATAAAGCAACCAAGGCAATAATTTCTTCAAAATTATCCGGCTGTAATCGTTTAACCAAATCCTTCATACCACGAGATTCTAACTGAAACACAGCGGTTGTATTGCACGCTTTTAATAAATCAAACACTTCTACGTCATCTAAAGGAATTTTCTCAATATCAATGTGTTCTTTATTGTTTTTGAGATTGATTTTATTAATCGCTTCCACAGCCCAATCAATAATCGTGAGCGTTCTTAAACCCAAAAAGTCGAACTTTACCAAGCCAATCGCTTCTACGTCATCTTTATCAAATTGCGTTAATAAATGTCCTTCTTTTGCATCGCAATAGAGCGGCGTAAAATCGATAAGCTTCGATGGTGCAATCACAACACCGCCGGCATGCTTCCCCGCATTTCGAGTAACGCCTTCTAGTTTTTTTGCCAAATCAATCAGTGTTTTAACTTCGTTTTCGTCTGAATAGCGTTGCTTTAAAACCTCTTCTTGATTTAAGGCTTTTTCTAAGGTAATACCCAACTCCATGGGGATTAATTTTGCGATTTTATCGACAAATCCATAAGGATGTCCTAATGCTCGCCCCACATCTCGAATAACAGCTTTTGCAGCCATTGTGCCATAAGTAATAATTTGTGAAACGGATTCTCGACCATAGGTATTTGCCACATAATCAATAACGCGATCCCGACCTTCCATGCAAAAGTCAATATCAAAGTCGGGCATTGAAACGCGTTCTGGGTTCAAAAATCGTTCAAAAAGTAAATCATATTGCAAGGGATCCAATCCCGTAATACCCAGAGCAAAAGCAACAAGGGAACCAGCACCCGACCCACGACCCGGACCTACGGGAATTTTATTATCACGTGCCCATTGAATAAAGTCTGCGACAATTAAAAAATAACCCGCATACCCCATCGAATTTAAAACCGTTAATTCTGTGTTTAATCTGTCTTTATACAAATCGGGAATCGGATGATTAGCAAATTTGTTTTTTAACCTTTGATGTGCCAAATCTATAAAATACTGTTGAATCGTTGTATCAACCGGCACTGGATAATTGGGTAAATAAATTTTTCCAAGCTTTAATTCAAAATTACAACGTTTGGCAATTTCAACGCTATTTTCAATCGCTTCTGGCAAATCTGAAAAGAGTGCTTGCATCTCGAAAGGTGACTTCAGATATTGTTCTTCACTAAAATTTTTAGAACGTTTTGGATCACTTAATGTCGTACCTTCATGAATACACACCCGTGCTTCGTGTGCTTCAAAATCTTCCCTGTTTATAAATCGAACATCATTAGTCGCAACGAGAGGACATCCTGTTTTTTCTGCTAGCGCAACCAATGCTTGATTATACCTTCCTTCATCACTGCGATTAGTTCGTATGATCTCGAGATAAAATCGATCATTAAAAATGGCGAACCACTCTTTAACTAATTTTTCAGCAGATTCTGATTCAGAATCAGTCCCTAACAACGCTTTAGCGATATCACTTTCTCTTGCAGAAGCAATCAGAATGAGTCCCGTGTTTTTTTCACTAAGCCACGCCTTTTTTATTTGCGGTTTGTCCGCAAATTGACCTTCGACATAAGAACGAGACACAATTTCAGTTAAATTGCGATAACCTACCATGTTTTGACAAAGCAAAATCAATCGAAAAGGTTGACTGGGATCCGCTTCATTCATTAACCAAACATCTGTACCAATAATCGGTTTTATGCCAGCCGATTCTGCTGCTTGATAAAACTTGACCATTGCAAACAAATTACATTGATCTGTAATAGCAACGGCACTACTTTTTTGACTAACAATCGCGTCGCAGCATTCATCAATACGAACAAGTCCGTCCACCAACGAATATTCACTGTGTAAATGTAAATGTACAAATTGAGGATCTGTCATTTTAGTCTGCTGTCATTTCTGTCTGTACTAAACTATTTGCAAGAGACCGTTTCAAAGCTTCTTTAACAGGTCCAAAACTTAAGCGATGAATTTTACAAGGACCAAGCATTGTTAAAATCATCCGATGCATTGCCGTTGGATAACCCTTATGTTTTGCAAAACCATATTCCGGAAATGCTTTATCTAAAATAACCATTTCGCGATCGCGCGTGACTTTTGCCAATATGGATGCAGCGCTGATAGCAGGAATTAGATTATCCCCATTGATGATTGCCCGTGTTGGATATTCTAGGATCGGACAACAATTCCCATCAACCAACACTTCCGTAGGACGAACAGCGAGTGCCGCAACCGCTCTTTGCATAGAGAGTAACGTGGCTTGCAAAATATTAATACGATCGATTTCAAACGCTTCTGCTCGGCCTATACCAAAAGCAATTGCCTTCTCACAAATTTCAATAAATAATGATTCGCGTCGAACTTCGCTTAACTTCTTCGAATCTGCCAAATTTTTAATTTTTTTATTGGGATCTAAAATCACAACAGCGGAGATAACCGGTCCTGCCAGTGGGCCTCTACCGGCTTCATCTACGCCTGCAATCAACATGCTTACCCCGTGGTTTCTTATTGAATTTTTGCTACACTATCGGACGATGGGATTAGATCTCATTGTCTTAATATCTAAGTCTGTAGAGTAGCAGGAGTGAAAAATGGATGCAATTCAACCCCTAAATCCGCCCGCAAAACCCCGTATATTAACGTTAGTAGACTTTCATCATCCACTTTTGCGACAAATAGCTGAAACCGTGCATTTTCCATTAAACGATGTTGATAAACAGTTCATCCAAGATATGAAATATTCGATACAAGCCGAACAACTTAAGGCAGCTGGTGCACCTTGGGACTCTGCCGCAGGCATGGCTGCGAATCAATGGGGTGAGAACAAACGCATTTTCCTTTTTTGCCCTGATGCAGATGCGACTTTAGAAGTCATGATTAATCCCAGTTATGAGCCATTAACAAGCGCAACAGCACATACGCCAGCAGAAGATCTGTGCTGGGAAGGCTGCTTTTCCGTACCACTCGCCACGGGTCATGTAAAACGCTACACAAACATACGCGCAAAATACCAAGATGAAGATGGCAAAACAATTATACGCGAACTCAGTGACAGACATGCGCGGGTTTTTCAACACGAAACTGATCATTTAAATGGCTTTTTGTATTACGAGTTAAGTCCAAACAAATGTATTGATAAAAGAACCTTTGATTCTAGAGAGGCTGTCGATAAATTCTATGATGCCATGTATGAAGAAAAGAAGAAGATGCAAGAAAAACTTATAAACTGCCCTTGCGGCTCGGGTGCAGATTTTAAGGCCTGTTGTGGCCCCTATCTACATAGGACAAAGGATGCACCCACACCAGAAGCCTTAATGCGTTCTCGGTATACGGCTTATTTTAACGGAAATTTAACGTACATCGAAGCAACCATGCGAGGACCCGCATTAATAAAATTTCATCAACAAAAAAATACTAAACGCACCTACGAATGGTTAGGTTTACAAGTGATTAACGCATATGATGATCTGGATCCGAACATTGGACATGTAGAATTTATCGCAAAATACAAACACAATAATATAGCAGATCAGATACACGAGCGAAGCAAATTTCATCGTGAAGAAGGACGGTGGTATTATGTTGATGGTGAGTTTTTAGACTAATTGAACTCTCCTCATCCGATCTTCGGGCACCTTCTCCACAACAAGTTGTTGAGAAGGAATCGCACTGTACAGCGTTTTCCAGAACTCTTTATCCATCTTAAATTCAAACCAATAAGCTCGCGCTAAGCTAATTTATAAAAGTTGTCGTTGGAGATTAAGATCATCCGTCCGAATCTGGATACACCAGTGTTATACGTTATTTAACGGTTTAGAATGCAGCAATTTAAATGTTAGCATTAACATGGAACAGTGAAAAAGCTTCTCTAATTTAACGCTTAATTAAATCACCCCAATAACTGTTCATAAAAACGGTTATAAATTTAATTACCCTTAAA
Source organism: Gammaproteobacteria bacterium (assembly GCA_035443705.1). Classification (GTDB taxonomy): domain Bacteria; phylum Pseudomonadota; class Gammaproteobacteria; order UBA6186; family Azoamicaceae; genus CADEGZ01. Next base: position 19,833 of record DAORSV010000016.1, on the reverse strand, counting down.
CGGTAAATTTTTTGACAATTAACCCCCTAATAAGGTAACATTAAAGATGGGAAAGACGTTTACAATACAAGCTTCGGTGGATTTGAATTGTATGTTAAATTTCAAAAAGATGAATTGGGATATTTTGTAATTTCTTTTAAGGAGCGATAGATGAAGTGTCCAGCATGTGGCAAAGGTAATTTATTGAAAAAAGTAAAATCTCAGATGTTTACATATAAAGGAAGTTCTATAATGTTAGAACAACCTGGACTATGGTGTAATCAATGTGATGATGGAATCTTATCTGGCCAAGATATAGAGGTTACTGAAAAAAGTTTTGAAGAATTTAAAGCCAAAGTCGATGGTTTGCTTTCTCCTGATGATATTCGGCGCATCCGCCGCTATATTTTAGGATTAACCCAACAACAAGCCGCTGAGATATTTGGAGGTGGAAAAAATGCCTTTAGTCGATATGAAAGTGGCGAAATTAAGCCCAGCTTACCCTTAAGTAACTTATTAAAAATGTTCGAACGGCACCCAGAAGATATAAAATATTTTACCAAGGACAATTTATAAACACGATTTCGTCGAATTTAATTTTGTCTGTGTCCAAAAACCCCTTGGATCGCCTTCGCAGCAACTTCACTCGCATTTTTTCTTAAACTTAAATGTATTTCATTAAATTTCGCGATCAAGCTTGTACGATCAAAATCCGGGGATAACAGTTGAAGCAACGCACCGCTTAATTTTTCGGGTGTTGCATCATCTTGAATAAATTCGGGCACAATCACTTTACCCGCTAATAAATTAGGTAACGCAATATACGACAGTTTTACCACACATTTTGCAATGTAAAAATTAATCGGGTGCATGCGATACGCCAGTATCATGGGTTTTTTATGCAACATGACTTCTAACGTTGCAGTACCCGATGTTACCAATACTGCATCTGCTGCACGCATGGCTAAATGTGGATCCCTCAGTATCATTTTTATAGGCACTTCGGGTGCGATGGTTTGATGTAAATGTTCCAAAGTGGCTTTGTGCGCTTCCGATACCAAGGGCATCACAAACTGCAGGTTTTTTTGTTTTTCAAAACAAAGCTGTGCACTTCTAATGAATATTGCTGCTAAATATTTGATTTCGCCTTGTCTGCTGCCGGGTAATAGCGCAATAACGGGTTTGGATACATCGAACCCAAGTGCTTCTTTTGACTCAATCGTATTAACTGCTAATGGGATTTGATCTGCCAGAGGGTGCCCTGTAAAACAAACGGGCACCTGGTGATCTTCGAAAAATTTTGCCTCAAAGGGAAAAAGTGTAAGCATTAAATCAACAGCTCTTTTGATCTTTTTAATCCGTCCCTGACGCCA
>DAORSV010000016.1:0-18381 GCA_035443705.1 Gammaproteobacteria bacterium | reverse complement strand
TATCTGACGATACCACGCGTTGCCTTGGATAAGAAATCAATCAGAATCTGTATTTCTGGATTTTCTAGCACCATACCCTTCAGCTCATTAATAGCTTCTTGAAGGGTTAAGGTCTGTCTAAAAATAATTTTATAGGCACGCTTCAAAGCAGCAATCGTGACAGCGCTATAGCCCCTACGCTCTAAACCAACGGAATTTAAACCATGTGCCTCAGCCGGATACCCTGAAACCATCACAAAGGGTGGAACATCTTTAATAATCATTGCACCACCAGCTGCAAAGCTGTGAGCGCCAATCGCACAAAACTGATGAACACCTACCATACCACCTAAGCACACAAAATCTTCCACTTTGACATGCCCTGCAATCGAGGCATTATTTGAAAAGACCACTTGATTACCAACCGTACAATCGTGAGCAACATGCGTATAAGCCATAAACAAATTATCGTTTCCAATTTTCGTTATTCCACCGCCTTGCGCTGTACCGCGATGAATCGTGCAAGATTCACGAAAAACATTGCGATCACCAATTTCTAAATAGGTGAGTTCACCCGAATATTTTTTATCTGGAGAATCTTCACCAATAGTCGCAAACTGATAAATACGATTTTCTCGACCTATACGTGTTGGACCACGAATAACAACATGTGAGGCAATCGTCGTCCCTTCTTCAATTTCTACATCTGGACCAATCAGTGTCCAAGGACCCACCACTACATTAGCAGCAAGCTTAGCTTTGGGATCCACTATCGCGTGTTTATCTATCACAAGCTCACCGATCCTTCCGCACAGGTCATTTCAGCTGTACAAACAATTTCATTTTCAACCAATGCAGTCGCTTTAAACTTCCAAACATTTGCTCTGCGCTTTAAAATTTCTACGCTTAAGTGTAATTGATCTCCTGGAACAACAATTTTTTTAAAACGTGCATTCTCAATAGATCCCAAATAGAATAAAGAGCCGTTTGGATCCCATTCCGCAGTATGACTCGCCAAAATAGCAGCCGCTTGCGCCAATGCTTCTAAAATTAAGACTCCCGGCATTACCGCTTTAACTGGAAAATGACCTGAAAAAAAAGGCTCGTTAAAGGAGACATTTTTTATAGCCAACAATGTTTTATCTTGTTCAAATTCTAAAACACGATCCACCAACAAAAATGGATATCGATGTGGCAACCGCTCTAAAATCTGCTGGATATCTAGTACCATTTATTCATCCTCCACAAGACGTGCATTGTTCAATACCCTATTTTCCAAAGCACGCAACCGTCGTGCCATATCATCTAAGTTCTGAAAGCGTGCGATATTTTTTCGCCATAAATCAACCGGTTTCGCTGGAAATCCACCATATACGCCTGGTACCCTTAACGAATGTGTCACCATAGATGCACCTGAGAGATGTACATGATCGACAATTTCAACATGTCCAGCAATACGTGAACCGCCACCAACTAAACAAAATTTTCCAATCACTGCACTTCCCGCGATAGCAACACATCCCGCAATAGCTGTTCCTGCACCAATAGAAACGTTATGACCGACTTGTACTAAATTGTCGATAACAACCCCATCGCCTAACAATGTATCTTCTAAAAATCCACGATCAATTGTCGTATTTGCCCCAATTTCAACCTGATCGCCCATCACCACGCTACCCAAGTGCGGCAACCGTATCCAAGAACCTTCTTGATGTGCAAATCCAAAACCATCACCACCAATAACCGCGCCACTGTAAATCAAGCAGTGTTTACCCATTTGAACATTATCATAGAGTGTGACACGTGCCATTAACGTTGTATTATTACCAAGTACGCAGTCATGTCCAATAATACATCCTGGTGCGACAACGACATTTTCACCTAAAATAACACGGTTACCTAAAACAACATTCGCGCCAATAGAAACAGAATCCGGAATTTCGCAACCTTCGCCTATCAGCGCGCTTTTATGAATACCGGGGATTAGGCTTTCTTTTTTTTCAAAAATTTTAGCGGCTTTTGCTAAACTTAATCGCGGATTCTCGGAAACAAGCAGATGTACCGGACAAAGTGGAGCCTCGGCACTGCTCAGAATAACAGCAGATGCTTTTGTTAAAGCTAAGTCTCTACGGTATAGTGAAGGTGAATCTTTGCGGTATTCCGCATTGCTTAAAAAAGAGATCTCTCCTGCTTTCGCACCTCTTAAAGACCCAATACCCGAAATAAGACAGCTCGGATCGCCTCGAAGGCGCGCGCCGATTAAATCAGCGAGCGCCCCCAGTGTGTAAAATTGGCTATCCTTCATTCGTGAATTAGGATTTCTTATCCGACTTAGTCGCCTCAGCCTTTTTAGCGGGTGATGACTTAGCCGTTTTTTCTAATCGTTCCAAAACTTTTCCGGTGATATCAATTCTTTCTGCAACATACAATGCCGCTTCTTGTGATAAAACCAAATCATACTTATATTCTTCCGCAACTTTATCAACCACGTCTTTCACTTCTTTAATAAAGAGATCCATTTCTTCTCGATGTCGGGTTGCATAGTCCGATCTTAACTCTTCGTCCATACGACGGAGATCTTGTTCCATTTTAGCCAATTCTTTTTCTTTTTTACCACGTTCTGCTAGCGACATCACGTCTGCATCACGCTGCATTTTTTCGCGTTTAGTTTGAAATTCTTTCTGCTTATTTACAAACTTATCTTTGGGCGCTTGAAATTCTTTTTCAAGACGCTTGCCAGCATCTTCTGCTTGAGGCGATTTTGATAACAGCAACTGCCAATCTAAAACACCAATTCTGGTTGGCAATTCGTCCGCAGTCACGGCCATTGCACCAAGGCCTAAACAAACTGATAACAAAATGGATCTTATTAAATATTTCAAGCTAACTCTCCTCGCAGGCAAACTGCTAAATAACCAACTAAAATTGAGTGGCCATCGAAAACGCGAAGTAACGCGTCTCATCACCCCGCTTTGCATTGATTGGCTTTGCAAAACTAAATGACAGCGGCGCTCCTAAAGGCGTATTCCAAGTAAGGGATACACCCGCTGCATACCTCAACCCACGCGGGTTGCGAGATGTGCCATTCACGATACTTTTCGTGTAGCTCGTATCATATACCTGACCAGCATCTAAAAACAATGCTGTTCGAACCGATTTTGCATCTGGTTTAATCGGATTTGGAAAAATAAGAGATGCAGTCCCTAAAATGAGCGCATTACCCCCAAACGAACGACCACTCGAATCCTTGGGTCCTAATGAACTTTCTTCAAAACCGCGAACAGAACCCATACCTCCAGCATACGAATTTCTATAAAAAGGCAGTCGAGACGTTTTTCCATAACCAGACCCATAAGAAAAGTTACCTTTCAGACCAACAACCCACAATTCAGACTCTGTTAGCGGCTTATACGCCAATGCTGAATAGGACAACTGGTAATACTGCTGATTTGCACCTGGAACGACCGTCCTAACGCCTGCAGATTGTGATAAACCCCGGGTTGGGAATATGCGTTGATTTAAAGTTTCGTAAATCCAAGTTACACCAACGGCATACTCACGAAACTGTGTTCCATAGCGGTTAGTGAAATTTTGAATTTCTCTCGGCGCAAGTAGTGAGTCAATTTTTAATCGTGTATCATCATAACCCGCAGAAAGTTTTATAAATTCATACTTGTCTACAGGAAATATCCAACGCAATTCTCCACCAAGTGTGTCTGTTGTAAAATTAGAAATATTCGTGGTTTTACTCAGATTAGACTGGTTAAAATAACCACTGGCGCCCATTCCAATCCCATCGACCGTAAAGTAAGGATCCATGTAACCCAATGCGTAGCTTGTCGTTGCCTTACTTTTGTCAAAGTTAAAATCAACTGCATTACCGGTTCCAAAGAAATTTTCTTGAGAAATGGCAAAGTTAAACATTAATTTTTCGGTAGGCGAATAACCGAGACCACCACTCAACTGTCCTAAACGCGCTTCTTCAAGCTTATAAACAACATCCAATTCGTCGGTTGTGCCAGGCACCGCTGGTGTTTCAATTTCTATTTCAGAACCAAACCCACGTCGCAAAATCTTTTCTTTGCCTTCTTTAACCAGGGCATTCGAAATCCACGTGCCTTCCATTTGAGGAAGCTCACGTCGCAACACTTCATCTTTTGTGGTTGAATTGCCTTTGAATAAGATCCGACGCACACTCATGCGTTTACCAGGGTGCATCTCAAAAACGATATCAACAGATTTTTTGTCTTCTATAATTTCATGGTTAGTGCGTGCTTCCGCAAAAGTAAAACCTTCGTCTCCTAATCGATTTTCAAGTGCTTGTTTCACTTCTAATAATGTCTTTCTAGAGAATGCCGTTCCCTTTTCTAAGGGCAAAAGCAAAGAGTCTAACTCTTCTTTAGGTACAATAAATTGTCCGGCCAAACTCACATGCCGAAAGTTATATTTCTCGCCTTCGGTTATATGTATGGTGATAAAAATACTCTTTTTATCCGAAGACAAGGAAACCTGAGAAGAATCGATTTGAAAATTAATATACCCGCGATCCATATAATAAGATCGTAATGTTTCTAAATCTGCGTTTAATTTTTCTTTATTATATTTATCATCGCTAGAAAACCAGGATAACCAATTCGTCTTCACGGTTCTAAATTCTTTTAAAAGTTCTTTTTCAGGAAAAAGGGTGTTTCCCATTATCTTGATTTCTTTAATGCGTGCAACATCACCTTCATAAATAGCAAAGGTAACAGAAACCAACGAACCTTCTTCTGTAACTGTTGGTTCAATTTTTACGCCATAACGACCACGGCTATAATAATAGCGTTCGAGTTCTTTTTGGGCACGTAATAAAATAGCGGGATCAAAAAGTTGTCCTTCTGCCACACCGACTTCTCTCAAGAGTTTCTTAACTTTATCTTTATCTTTAATACCCGTAAGCGTTAGGTGACTAATCGTAGGACGCTCTATAACACTCACCACCAAGGCATTGCCATCACGATTTAAAGTCACTTCTTTAAAAAAGCCTGATTTGTAAAGCGCACGAATCGCTTCCGTGGCTTTTGCGTCTGTTATCGTCTGCCCTATCTGTACAGGAAGATCTTCTAAGACCGCGCCTTTAGAGACCCGTTGTAGTCCTTCAACACGAATGCTGTTTACTACAAAAGACTGAAAGGCTTCTACCTGAAAAAATGCAAGGCTTCCAACTAAAAGTAGCAGAAATGAGCGCTTATCTATCATTGCCATCGTTTTGGTTTCGCTGGTTAAAAATCTTAAGGGGCATCCTACCACAAAAATAGGATGGGGTTCACCTTAAAAAATGCATAAGATCATTATATAAGGCTAATATCATAAACCCAACTAATATCAGCCCCCCTATCCACATGCCCACATTCTGTACTATTTCGGAAGGTCGACGGCCGGTAATAACCTCAGCGAGACAATACACAATATGTCCACCATCTAAAATGGGAATCGGCAATAGATTCAAAACACCCAAACTAATGCTAATAACACCTAAAAAAGTTAAAAATTCGTTTAATCCAATCGCGGCAGACTCCCCAGCATATTTAGCAATGCTGACGGGTCCACTGATATGACGTGCTGACACTTTGCCAACAATCATTTTTTTTAAAAGCTCTAAAGTTAAAACTGAATATTCCGCTGTTTGAGAAACTGCCTTCACCAAAGCCGTTACTACACTATAACGCTGAATGCGAAAGAATGATTTGGGCATTTCTTTAAGCGGTGGAAATTCTACCCCCACAAATCCAATTTTTTTATTATCTTCCTCTGAAGCTTTAGTCACTGTTTCTAATACCAATGATAATTTTTGGCTGCCACGTTGGATCATCAAATGGATTTTTTTGTTAGGCCGTGACTGTACATAATGGATAATATCCATACGCGATGTTATAACACCCCCATCTGCACTGAGAATACGATCGCCTGGCTGCAACCCGGCCTTAAAAGCAGGTAAATCCGGTAAAACATTACCCACAATCGCGGGCACAGGATCAAGTGGCACCAGCCCCAAACTGTCTAGCCAATTCGATTCTGAAGTGCCACCCGATACAATCCCTAAGTCCAAGATTTTATTGTGCAATGGCGCTTCTGCATCATCCCGCACCTCTACATTGATCGTTTTATCTTCCCCAATATGCGCCAATACCTGCATAGAAACGGACTCCCAACTGGGGGTCGATTTTCCTTCGACTGAAACGATCTCTTGTCCCTGATGGAATCCCGCCAAGCCTGCAATAGAGTCTTTGGGCACATTCCCCAACATAGGAATAAAGGCTGAAACCCCCATCATAAACAATACCCAATAAACGACAACCGCAAACAACAAATTAGCAAAGGGTCCCGCGACTAATACCAATATTCGTGCCCAGACAGACTTAAAACAAAATGCTTGGTGACGTTCCTGCGGAGAAACGACTTGACCGCGTTCTCCAAAGAGCGATACATATCCACCAAAAGGAATAGCCGATATCACATATTCCGTTCCAAGTTTGTCGTACCAGCGATAGAGGGGACGTCCAAATCCAATTGAAAAACGTAGCACTTTAATGCCAAATCGTCTTGCAACCCAAAAATGTCCAAACTCGTGTACACCGACCAAAATACTAATGGCGACAATAAAAGCCAGAATCGAAATTAAGAGTTGAACCATAAATCCTCCAACACCAAATGAAATGCAGGTTTAAACCAGGGAGTATAATGTTCTGAATACAAATCCAATTCTCTCTGTAATCGTCGTTCAGATACCCAACGAAAATCCTGAGCTTCTTTCGGATCTAATACAATAGATTGTACGCCATCATGCTCTCCGAGCAACACATGATCGAATTCATGTTCAGTCAATCCATTTTCAAAACAAGCCTTATATTGAAAAGAACCGACTTTTTTTAAAGTGAGCGCAATCGACATCTCTTCTTTTAAACGTCTTTGACCTGCCAATATGATGTCTTCGTTTAAGCGCGGGTGACTACAACAGGCGTTAGTCCAAAGACCCCCGCAGTGATATTTATCCACATGACGTTGTTGTAATAAAAATTCAATAACATTTGAATCTTCAGGATTTTTTCTATAAATAAACACCGAAAAAGCACGATGCAACAAACCCAGTTGATGTGCTTTTAATTTCTCCTCAAGCCCAATGACTTGATCCTCGGCATCTACCAAAACAATTTGTTCTATATTTTTGTTGATTTGCCCCATCAGTTTAGTATCCCATTTTCAAATGGCGCAATAATGATTAGTTTTGAAAATAGCGCCTGGACCGTCTCTTTATCTTTCTTTAAAAATAATAATTTTAAATTTGGACCCGCATCTTGCGTAAAATAAAGCGGCAACCCTGCTTGTCGTGCATCCCAAATTTTATGCATGGCATCGATTGTTTTAGCTTCTGTGTACACAATAGGCGGATACGCCGTTAGCATCATGGCATGCATTGCCAAAGCATTAGACTCAGAAGCTTCTCCCAACTCAACAAAATTATACAGGCTAATCGCCTTTTTTAAACGCGCTAAATCATGCGCGTGTTTTTGAGGCCATGCACTATAAAATGGTGATGTTGCTTTCGTGATTTCCATGGCCTTTCTTGAACTTATCCGTTTGGATGCTGGATTCAGTATTAATAAACCGATTCGCAAGTCAGGCCACATTTGGGGCAAAGAAACACCTACAGAATCTATCCCATCTTCTGCCGTTCCTGTTTGCCATTCTACAAATCCCTGCCAAAACGATCGACTGGCACTCCCGCTTCCTAAACGCGCCAGCAAAGAAAGCGTTTGAAGCGGCAACTGCCAACCATACAATTGATCCATTGCGCCTATTAGTGCAGCATAACCGCAAGCTGAAGACGCCAGCCCTGCGCCAATCGGCACATTCGTCTCTGTTTCAACACAAAAACGTGTCGTCGGTGTGGGTCTAAATAAATTTAAATACGCTGTTAAATTTAAAACAAAAGCGGAATCACTGTTAATATTCATCTGCTTGCCATTGACAACAATATCATCCTGAAATCCTGCTTCAGCAAAAGAAAGCGTTGTTTTAGCACCATAATGCCCAAGTGAAACAGAGAGACTTGCGGTTACAGGTAAATTGAGTTCGGCATTTCGTTTTCCCCAGTATTTACATAACGCAATATTAGATGGCGCAAAAAACGTGCCCGTTCTGTTTTGAGGTTCTTTTGAAGTTGATTTTAGAACTTTCTGAACAATTGCTGCCTTATCCATAATGCACACCTTGCAAAGAAACAGACAGGGGAATTTTTTGGATGCCGTTCTCTTGCTGTTCAAATGGGCGATTACCTCGGTCGGCCCCTACATACTCGTTAGAACCTATAGCGATAACACAATCACCCAGCCCCGAACCCGAAATTTTAGCGCCATAAATACCCGGGGTGCTGGTGAGGCTATCGATTAATTGGTTTAACACGGGCGTTCCAACCCCGAGTGCATTCATCACTCCTTGTTGAATATTCATCACCTCACCCAAGCCTGCCCAATCTTTATTTTCAATAAAGACAGAAGCCCGGTTTACCGCATGTTCCATGGCATCATACAATGTGTTAATCACATCCGGATATTTATTCTGTAGCATTTCTACTTTTTTAATGACGACAGGTGTTGGCGTTTTTGAGCCAGAATATATCACAACCAAGGGCAACACACAGTCTAATTTTTTTATAATATACGGTGATTGCTGTTGGTAAACAATAACGCCACCATAAACACTGGCTGCAACATCCGCACCCGAACCCACCCCTTGCACTTCGCGAATAATTTCTCTCGATATCTCAAAAAGCATTTCTGTGCTTTTTGAAAGGAATTGCAATAAAACAGCGACCAAAGCGACTGTTACAGCTGCCGATGAGCCTAATCCGCAATTAGGCGAAAATTCTGAATCAATGATTAATTCAAAACCCTGATTGCGTATTTTTAATTCTTTTTTAAAAAATTTAATAGCTACAAATACAAACTGAAAGGGTTTTTGATTTGAAAGGTTTTTTATTTCATTCAGATTGCATTCTATTCTACCCAGATTAGACGTTATCAGAATTTTTGGCGCATTACTAATTGACGCATGGCTAACATGTAATGTAACTGTTATGCGTTTATCGATTGCTAACACAATAGCGGGTTTATTATTCAAGACAGCATGTTCGCCCAACAGCATCAAAGTTCCCGGTGCCGAGGCACTAAACGATTTGAGTGCCATATAAGTCCCCATGAACAGATTGAAGACTATAACCATAATCTCTCGTAACAGAAGACAAATCTCGATCAGAAAGCACTAAAACAACCCCTGCATTGTTACCCTTTACAGCGCCGGCCCCACAAATTTTGGCTGCAGCACCTTCTTTCTCGAGTGCGCAAATAAAGTCTTGCACTTTCGGGGGTACAACCCCAATTTTCACTAAAAGTCGATGGTTTTGCCGAATGCACGCTTGCATATTGGGAATATTATTTGCTTGCAGCGCTTGATCAAAAAGCTCTGTAATAGCAGCAAAATCGTCCGCCATTGCTCCCTGTGTAAAGTGTTTTGAAACCCTGCTAACGCATTGCCCTGTTGTGGATTCAGGCGTACCCGTTTGAACAATACACAGTGGCATATTTGGCAAAGTGCGAACGAATGTCTGACCTTCTTCAAATCGCAAACACCCCCCCTTCATTGCTAAATGTAAATCTAATCCACTGGAATAACCATGTTGTAAATTTTCGGCTTCACGACCCAGCGCCAAAAATCGCGCGGGATCAATCTCTAATTTCAAAAAATGTGCGAGCGCGTATAAGGTACTCATCACGATTGCAGCAGAAGATCCCATACCACAACCAATGGGAATTTCAGATGCAGCGCGAATTTCTAAGCCATCAGACAACGTAACATTTAAGGTCTCCAACAAATGTGTAACCGTATACTGCAATAACTCAAAAGGGGTTTTTAACACCTCTCGAATACCACAACGCCCCTCCAAAAAGGCATGATATTTATCTTGCAATCTGTGTTTTATCCCTTCTAATGCCTGTAACGTAAATGATTTTGCAGACTTAAAATTTAAACAATTAAACAAAATAGTGGAAGAAAAATTCGCATTTATTGTGCTTTCTGCATACCGATCGATTGCCATCGCAATGGCAGGTTTTCCATAAACAACCGCATGCTCACCCGACAAAATCAACTTGGCAGGCGATCGCGCCTTGAATTGCTTATTCATTAATCTTAATCCAACTTCTCGTAAATACGCTTATGTTGCTCGATAGCTGCGAGTCGATATTGACGCTTATTATGATTAGTTATAATAAGAGCCCCCCCATCGACAGGATAGCGAAAATTGTAAAATGCGGTATATTCTTCTTCTGACAACGCCTCTCGATTTTCTAACATTTTTTGGTGATCATTTTTTTTAAGTCTGTCTTGATAATCTTTTTGAACGACCCCACTAAAGAACTCTGCAATGCACCCAGAGCCATAACTATAAAAGCCAATACGCTGATGCGCTAAGTCTTCGAGCGTATTTTCTAACAATGAAATCAAGCTTAAATAAAGCGCTGCTGTATAACAGTTGCCAATAACACGCCCATATTGTAACGAAGAACCCAGTTGTGCACTTAATTCCAGAGAGGTTAGTTTGGGTAATCCGTTGAATTTTGCCAAACATTGATGCGCTTTTTCCACTAAACGTGGAACGGGCACATGGTAACAAAAACGCGCATGATCCGAAAATGTTCGACCTGACAAATCTGTATATTGTTCCCAGGTTTTTTGAACCAATTTTAGATAAAGATCACACGAATATTTACCATCAACAATCGCCTCTTCACGATAGTTTGGGCGCCAAAAATCCATCACATCTTCTGTATGAAATCCGCTTTCAGGCTCAATCGCTAAAATTCTGGGGTTCTGTGACAACACCATAGCAACGGCACCGCCACCTTGCGACGACTCCCCTGTAGACTCTAAACCATAACGCGCAACATCAGACGCAATCAACAATATTTTTTTATTGGGATCTTCGCGCAACATCGGTAACGCCATTTGTAACCCTGCCGTAGCGCTATAGCAGGCTTGCTTTAATTCAACCACCCTACAACGCGCTGGCAAATTCAATAATCGATGTACAAAAATACCCGCCGCTTTAGATTGATCAATCGCACTTTCGGTTGCAAACAACAATAAATCGATATCATTAAGATTAACGTCTTGTAACACGCGAGAAGCAGCATCTGCCGCCATCGTTACGACATCTTCATCGGGTGGAATAACCGCCATTTTTTCTTGACCCAAGCCTGTATGGTATTTATTCACATCCACACCACGTGCTTTTGCCAATACTCTAAGATCCAAATAATAATGGGGAGTATAAAAGGCGATTGCATCAATTCCCACTTTTATCATATTTTTTGTTCGACCTTTTTGGATTCTAAACGTTCCAATCGAAGATGACTTTCCATGAGTTCTCCTGGATTTGTTTGAGCCGCTAAAAGAGAAAGCTCCCCACACAATACTGTTGCGCCTACAATGGCTGCTAAACGTCTACTATTTTGCCCGGGTGTGCGAGGCTCTAAGCAACCTAAACCCGCCAAGTTTTCCTTCACAAAAGGCAAATGTTTTCCGTTGCCTACCGTACCCACAATGACATTGGGCAAGGTGACAGAAAAATACAGATCTTGATTTCGTACTTCCGCATGAACCATCCCTTGCGATCCCTCAATAATATTGGCAGCATCCTGACCTGTCGCTAAATAAAGTGCGAGCAACATATTCGCAAAATGTGCGTTCGCACTGCGAATAGCACCTGCCAACATTGTGCCAATAAGATTTTTTTTGATGTGCAAATTAACCATTTTTTCGGGTGTGGTTCTTAAAGTACGTTCGCAGATGTCGCGCGAAACGGTCATTTCACACACTACGTATTTTCCACGGCCTAAAATACCATTCACAGCAGAGGCTTTTTTATCGGTACAGTAATTGCCAGAAATAGAAACATAACATAATTTCGGAAAGTGTTTTAAAATCCAATCTAACAAAGCATCTGCGGCTTTGGTGGTCATATTATGACCAGAGGCATCTCCTGTTGACATCGAAAAACGAATATATAAAAGATTGCCCACAATTTGTACGTGCCAATCTTCTAGACGTGCGAAATGGCTCGTGGTTGTTACAACCGCTTTTAATTCGTCTTTATAGTCTTTGAGTGTAGCTGCAACATGAGAAACGTATTCGGCATCTACACCTTCGACGACAACAGATCGTGTCATGCTTTCTTCAACGACCACAGACTTAATTCCACCAGATAACTTTGAGACGAGTGCTCCTCGATTTACGGAAGGCCATAAGGGTGTTTCGAAGGTTGCTAGGGGGACAGAAACATCTTCCTGCAATATTGGCCCCGTAATTTTAACAGGACCTATCATCCGCATGGGAATTTCAGCGTAAACAGGTAATTTTTTCAATGTTTGCCCCAAGGATCTCAATAGAAATCAGGAGTCATTATACTGAACCTGGGGGTAACGTTACAACCGTTTATACTTTCTTTATAACTCACTCGCTCTAAAATTTTATAAGTTAGATAACTTTTTCTATTTTAAACCAGAGCCTCCACACGATCACTTCAAGCAAGCACCACTTCAGATTTCTCGAATATGCATGAAATTTTTTCACCGTTCCATACATAGGCTAAATGCTTTGATTGTATGGGTATGGAAATAGCAGATGGACGGAATGCTGCAATGCACTCTCCACCCGTATTCCGCACACTATTGTATAATAGTCCAAATGAACCAATTGATCTTAATTTTACAGCATACGATTGCGCGAGCAAATAGTTATCAGGATGATGAAGATGTTGAAATTTATTGTTTCTAATATTATGTAACGGCTTTAAGATTTTCCCAACATAAACCCGCATATCAATTTCCCCTGCGAGTTCATTCGTGGCAGCCAAAAATTTCTCCCGCCAAAAAACAGTTTCAATAACTGCTGTTTTCAAATCTCTAGAAGCATAATACACACCATAAGATCCATCCGTAAAACGGCTATTTTTACCAATATGTGTAAAAGCGGCCATGACAACACTCGAACCCTCACCACACACACGATCTTCTGGCCGCACAAGCGAAATGTCCCCAACTTCTTCTCGCAAGCGATCATTTGTTAAACTTTCTAGATAAAATATTTCTGCCATTTGATCTGCCCGCACTAATTTTTCAAAAAAATTAATAGGGGGAAACTTTGAGGGGATAATTCGAAATTGTCTATCCCAATCTGGTATGATTGTCGCTGCTAATTCTTGCATATAACATCATCCCCCGCGTTCTGCATCTAAATATCGACGAACATCGGCAAGATCGATTACTTTACCTGCCAACATTTTATCTAACGCTGAGCGCCCATTAAACAGTGGAGCGCTATTGGGTTTTTTGATCCATTCGTTTGCCGCGTGCTCATTGGGCAACAAAATCTGTAATGCTTTATAAATACCCAAAAGATAAGAAATACGATCTAAGGTATCGCAAGAAAGATGGCCTTGTTTTTCTTTTTTCCATTTAAAAAATGTCGACCGTGGGGGGCTACCCAGTAAAATTTGCTCTTCTTCTGCATTTAATCCCCAATTTTTGGTAATATTAAAAAAAGCTTGTAGCGCAGCAGCTTGGAGTTTTACGGGATCAATATTAGAAGGTAATACTTTTAATGGTTTCATAAAATACTCCAGTCTAATTGTAGACTTATTTTTATTATAGTCCATTTATAGATTAATGACACTATTTTTAAACTCAGACCAGGATTGTTTTACCAATAAATAATGATTTTAACGGTACTACGTTTCGCCAGAACGAATAATCTACTTGTTCTATTATTTTTTATCATACTCCTTATCATATATAACTCATGTGTAATCTAACACCACGACAATGGCTAGACTGGCTCGATAAGCTTAGCACCAGCAAAAAAACTGTATTTAAAAACAGTTTAAATATAGATTTTCCTCTTTAATTTAAAATATTCCGCTACACCGAACATAAACTTGAAACCATTTTTATAAGGCACTGTCTAATCATTTACGAGTAACTACAAGATAGGAGATTAAGATGAGTGCTAACGAACAAGACACAGCAAAAGAAAAAAAAATTAAC
Source organism: Gammaproteobacteria bacterium (assembly GCA_035443705.1). Taxonomy (GTDB): domain Bacteria; phylum Pseudomonadota; class Gammaproteobacteria; order UBA6186; family Azoamicaceae; genus CADEGZ01. Next base: position 4,261 of record DAORSV010000016.1, on the reverse strand, counting down.
AAAGCAAAAGAAGGTAGAAACGTTGCCGTTACGGAGATTAGGACTTCAGAAAGCTCGTATTTAGCGAACATAGAGCATTTAAGTAATTTTCTAGTTACGATGTCAAAAGATGCTGGCTTTATGAAATCCACGCAAGGGCAAGAATTTATTACAGAAATGCAAAAACTCACAGGTATTTTAGTCTTATCTAAATCGCTCTACTCAGCCATTAAAAAAGCAGCCCCCCCCGCCGATCCTGCAGCCCCTGGTGAGGCTGCACCTCCCGCTCCCGATCCCGATCCCGATATGGAAGAGCTTAATAAAGCTTTTGTAGAACATGCGCCTCATTTGAAAAATTATAATGAGTATATGGCATCATATTCTAAAATTAGCGCGTTGTGCGGTTCTTTAAGAAAAAATAATACAGCTTTTCAAGAGCTTATGACCAAGTTTGGAACGCTAAAGCAACCATCACCCGGCAACCAACCTCTCGAGAATTTTTTAATAATGCCTGTGCAAAGGTTGCCTAGATACAAAATGTTGTTAGAGGAGGCGAAAAAAAGACAAGACACGCTAGGAATGGTGCAAGGTTCCGGTACAGGGGAAAATAATCCCCTGTATAAGGGCCTTGAAGGAGTAGAGGCGGCTGCAACGGCCGGTAACGAGGCTATAAGGAAACAAGACAAAATTACTGAATGGACGGTTGCATTATCTAAAGGCTATAATACCCCCGAAAATCGCAAGCTCAGGACTACAACAAAGGACGGCAATCTAAGCACTTTTACAGAAAACGATTTAAAAGTGCTTCAAGCAAACTTAAATAACAAGTTGAACATGAAATATGGAACACAAGACTCGCTTATGCTCGTTAAATGTAATTTTAAGAAAAAGCCTTTAGTCATTGACTGCCTTTCTGACACCAAACCGCCAATCATTTTATACAAAATCATACAAAGTTCTGATAAGAAACACTTTGATATTGAAATACAAAAGGATTTGAGCGAATTCGCAATAAAAAGCTCTAAAGGAAAAACACTCAGTTGTGATTATAATGCAATGGAAAAAGAGCTTGGTAAGAGGGAAGTAGTCAGTCAAGTTTTTGAAAAAATGCTGACACCAAAATTAGCACCAGCGGTTAAAACAGAACCGAGTCCCATTGTCGCAGCAATTCCAGTGGCTGCAGCGAAAGAAAGTACGGTTGAAGTATTACCAACTACCGTTGCCGTGCCCGCGCCTTCAGCAGCGCAGGAACCGGAACAAAAACCGTCCATCGAAAAGCCAACAGCAGCAAAGGCAGGTTTAGCCGATGTTAAGAAAGAACTAAGTCCGAAGAAAAATCTCCAAGAACAACTTAAGGCAGCACAGAACGGTTTGCGTAAGACTCCAGTAAGCAGTCAACCAGTGAAGCCGCAGCTGGCTGGATGGCAGGTCGAACTTCAACAGAAAAAAGCGGCAGCGGCAGCCAAGGTAAAAGAGACTGAAACGCCTAAACCAGAGGATAATACATCGAAGAGACCTAGTAAATAAAGTATCCGCAGGAGTCAAAATGTAGCCTGCTAATCTTCAAAAAAGAAGCAGGCTCTAACTCCATCGCTTTTAACTAAAAAACATAAAACCAATGGCAAAAATTGGCACAGTGGCTGTAATGCTATCGATGCGATCGAGTACACCACCATGGCCCGGCAAGAGCGTGCCACTGTCTTTTAGATTGCGAAGGCGTTTGAATAAACTTTCAAATAAATCGCCAACAATAGAAAACGTAATGCAGATCAACCCTAACATAACCCAAGAAAACAGCGAGAGATCTTGATCTAAATAAAGGTAGCCTACAATAACAACCAACAAGCCCCCAGCATACGCTCCCAAGACCCCTTCCCAGGTTTTGCCTGGACTAAGCTTTGGCGCCAGTGTATGCTTTCCAAAACGCTTCCCGACAAAATAAGCGGCAATATCGCAGACCCAAATCAAACTCAAAATATACAGCACAAGCCAAGGATTTCTATGCTGCAAAGCCACCAATAAAAACCATGAGGGCACCAAAACAAGACAACCCGCAACAACGCCCATCGGTTTCGACTTCCAAAATTCCTCTAATCTAGGGTAATACGCAACCGAAAAACCAGCCATCAACCAAAAGATCAGAATTAGCAAAGGAACGCCTTCCTGAAACAGCCATCTGCCCAATTGTAACTGGACCGAAGACCACTGCAAAATGGCTAATAACAAGCAAACACCGAGTGGCATTAAAATAAGGCAAATTATACGACTAAACACCGATTGAAACCCGGCTAATCGTGACCATTCCCACAACCCATACCCAAAAACAACACCGCTGATCACAGCAAAAGCCAGGGAAGGTAAAAATAAGGTTCCAAAAATTACTAAGGGAATTAAAATAGTGGCTGTTATAATGCGTGTTTTAAGCATATTCTTTGTGTGACATAAAATTAAGCGACGGATCGGGTTGCTCTTCGCTAAAGCCAAAACGGCGTTGACGTTTGGAGTATGCTATTAAAGCATCCTCAAATTGCGCTTCTCTAAAATCAGGGAAATAGGTGTCTGTAAAATATAATTCGGTATAAGCTAATTGCCAAAGCAAAAAATTACTAATCCGGTACTCACCACTGGTGCGGATAAAAAAATCAGGTTCAGGACAATCGCCAAACGCTAAATGTTCGCCAAAATTTTCAGCAGAAATATCTTCGGGCAAAAGTGTCCCTGCAGCGACTTGTTTAGCTAATGCACGCGATGCCTCTACAATATCCCACCGCCCCCCGTAATTAAAAGCAATATTCAGTTGTAACCCTGTATTTTTTTCGGTTGTTTGCTCAGCTGTCACTATAGCTGCTATTAATTCTTCCGAAAACGTGCTTCTATCGCCAACTATTTTTAATCGTATGTTATTTTCATGCAATGATTTGGTTTCGTTACGTAAAGATCTTAAAAAAATCCCAAATAGAAAGCTCACTTCATTCTCAGAACGCCGCCAGTTTTCGCTACTAAAGGTAAATAACGTTAAACACGCAATTTCTTTTTTAACACAGGTTGTAATAATGGCGCGAACAGATTCTAAACCCTGCTGGTGCCCAGCAACGCGCGGCAACAGCCGCTTTTTTGCCCAGCGACCATTACCATCCATTATAACTGCGACATGACGTGGAAGTTTCATTAAACGCGCATTAGCTCTGTTTCTTTGAAGGTGACCAACTTATCAATTTCTGCAACAAATCGATCGGTTAATTTTTGAGTAATATCCGTGGCACGACGCTCGTCGTCTTCCGTAATTTTTTTTACCTTTAAAAGTTGCTTGATTTCCGCATTCGCATCACGTCGAATATTACGCACCACAACACGTGCCTCTTCTGCCTCGCTTCTTACATGTTTAACCAAATCCCGTCTACGTTCTTCTGTTAAGGGTGGTAGCATAACGCGAATAACTGTCCCTGCTGTTGTCGGATTTAAACCTAAATCCGATGTGCGAATCGCTTTATCAATGGCCTGAATAGCGGTCTTATCAAAGGGGGTAACCGAAAGCGTACGCGCGTCTTCTATCGATATGCTCGCCACTTGGTTTAGAGGTGTTGGGTTACCATAATAGAGAACAGAAACCGACTCTAATATACTGGGATGTGCGCGATCCGTTCTTAATTTCGCCAAACCATGGCTCAGGCTTTCGACTGCTTTATTCATCCGTATTTCTGTGTCTTGCTCAATTTTTTTCAGCATAGCCTCACCCTAATCAGTTACCAAAGTCCCTTCATCTAAGCCATCGACAATACGCAAAAGCGCCCCTTCTTTTTTTAAACTAAAAACCCGAATTTTCATATGATGATCCCGACATTGACAAAAAGCCGTCAAATCCATCACGCCTAATTCTTTTTTTAAAGCTTCATCGTATGTTAAAACGCTATAACGTGTGGCTTCTGGATCTTTTAGGGGATCGCTTGTATAAATACCATCCACATTGGTAGCTTTTAGTAAAATATCCGCGTCTATTTCGATGGCTCTTAGGCTTGCAGCTGAGTCGGTTGTCACCAAGGGATTACCCGTACCCGCTGCAAACAAAACCACACGCCCTTTATTTAAATGATGGGCTGCTTTACGTCGATCATAATAATCAACAACGCCGCTCATATGAATAGCAGACATGATGCGTGTCGTAAAACCCGCGCGCTCTAAGGCATCACGCATAGCAAGTGCATTCATCACCGTGGCGAGCATACCCATTTGATCGCCCGTAATTCGACCCATTCCGACCGCGGATAATGCCTCACCTCGGAAA
>DAORSV010000015.1:7821-25646 GCA_035443705.1 Gammaproteobacteria bacterium | reverse complement strand
ATAAATTTTTTAAGTGTAGGCATAAATTTTTCAGGGCTTGGTTGTCCTTTTACCATTTGATTAGTAATACCAGTAATATCCGTTATAAAATAAGGTATTGAACACCCTGGATACATAAGCTGAGATAACTTATCAACAATTTTTTCACCACTAATAATAATCGCACCAACTTCTATAACTCTTGCATAATTGGGAGATAGTCCTGTTGTTTCAAAATCTAGTATTACTAATTCGTCCATCATTAATTTCCTTAAAGTTAATTCTTTTGCTGATACGATCTCGGATGTAATGAAAAGCATTAACTCTCAATCTTTTAGCAATTGAACCGATTGTCATAAAACTATTTTTTACCTCTGTTGCTTTTCGAAACTCAGGGGAGTTTAACACACAACGGATTTTTAAAACAAAAGCCATACACGCCTCATGCATGCAAAAAAAAGAAATCAGAATAAATATCCACTAGAAAGTATTGGTGTGATTGCTTACAAACCAAAATGAGCATATCTTTGTACAAATTGGGCTTACCCTAAGCGATGATCTTAGAGGGGCTGATGTTCATTCCATTGACCCCACGGCTTTCTATGGTACCATTGTCTTACGATGAAACTCTATTGCCTTAAAACTTTTTTGTCATTGGCCGAAAACAACTGTGATATTAGCATTCACACTGTGTTAGGCATTTCTCGTTCAACTATGTGGTCGCATATCACAGAGATTGAGACGGAAGTGGGATCCAAGCTTGTAAATCGTCGTAAACAAAACACCTCTTTTACAGAAGATGGTATTTTGTTCATTCCTTATGCAAAAAAAATATATGCTACCTTCGAAGATAGCCTTGCACATATGCGAGCAAAACAAGGCAAAGGGATACCAGGTGAAATTATTATTTCTACAACAAAAGCTGTTGCTGATAGTTGGTTGTTACCCGGGATGCGAAATTTTTCAAATTGTTACCCCGAGATTAATGTCACCATTGTTGCAGAAGATGAACTCAGCAAAAAACTAAGTAGTTCTGCTGATATCTTTCTAAGACCTATAAATAGTTTGGCGAACGTGAAAAAATTTTGGCGTATCATTTTTCACCATAAATTATTTGCGAGTCAAGAATACTTGAATAAAGCTGGTATACCAAAAACACCAGAAGAACTGCTTCAGCATCGTATCATCGCCTATGGCGAACAACCCTTTAGCGATTTCGAGTCTATTAACTGGCACTTAAAAGGAAAAGGCTATGGTTTGCCGAAATTAACAGCAAGCTTATCTATTAACTCAACAATGGGCGTATATCTAGCAGCGAATGAAGGGCTGGGGATTTGTAGTTGCCCTGTGGAATCGAATAATATTTTCAGTGGAAGTTTAATAGAAGTTTTACCTGAAATACACGGGCCTATTGTTCCGACTTACTTTGCGGTAAGGGAGGAATTGAGAGAACATAAAGTGAATAACATTGATTTATGCCGGGCATACATTGAAACATATCTTTCAGAATTTGGAGTAACTATTGACTATGAATATGCGTAAATTGACCATTTTTGGGGGGCACATAGTAGAGTGTTTCGACAATACACTGTACGGATTTTTTGCAGTGATGCTTGCACCTATTTATTTTCCGACAGGGTCGGAACAGGCTAATTTATTAGGCTCTTACGGGGCATTTGCAGCAGGCTTTTTGGCTCGCCCATTAGGCGCAATTTTTTTTGGGTTGTTCGGTGATAAGCAGGGACGTCGAAAACCACTGATTTGGAGTATGGCTTGCGTTGGCTTTCCGACCATGGCTATAGGACTTTTACCTAGCTACGATCGCATTGGCATTAGCGCTACTGTGTTGTTAGTGACTTGCCGTTTACTACAAGGCTTTTTTATGGGTGGAGAATTTACAGGTGTTAATTTATGTATATCGGAAAACGATGATTCTAAAATACTTGGAAGACAAACAGGCATTTTGATTGCAACAGGAGGAATAGGAGCAATATTAGCTACAATCCTGGGTGCTTATTTTTCAATGAAAATTATGCCTACTTGGGCGTGGCGGATCCCATTTATTATAGGTGGTGTATCTGCGCTGGGTATCTATTTCTTAAGAAAAAATCTCCAAGAAACCCATGCGTTTATGGATGCTCAACAGCAAAACGAACTGGTAGCGCAGCCCTGGAAAATATTGTTCGCTCATCACAAGCATGATTTGTTGCTCTCGATCTTGGTTGCTGGGTTAACAATTATGCCTTTATATTGCGCAACGATATTTGGCAATCAAATTTTTAAAGAAATTGGTTTTACAACCTCTCAAAGTTTGTTATTAAATACGATATGCCTCGCTCTTGATTCGATTGCGATTGTTTATTTTGGACGCCTTGCGGATAAACTTGGGTTTCAAAAACATATGATCTTGGGCGCTATTTTGACAATAATTTTTCCCATCCCTGCCTTTATGCTTGTAAATCAAGAAGGCGCTTCAACCTTTCATATATTAGCTTTTATTAGTTTAATGACAGTTCCTGGGGTATTTATTAATGGTTGCGCTATGGCCTATATCGCAAAACTATTTCCAACCAATTGTCGTTATTCCGCTGTTGCCGTTTGTGTAACCTTTGGGCATGCGTTATTGGGGGGCACGACTCCCTTAATGAGTACCTTTTTGAAAAACAGCTTCCACTCCACCCTGGCCCCAGGGTTTTGGGTAAGTTTTATTTCTCTGCTCACAGTTACCATGATTTATACAAGAGAAAAACGCGCCAATTGGTCTATTATTGAATCAAAAAATCCATCCGCGATTTCGATCCATTAGTGAGCTTGTTGTTTAAAGCTTTTATTGTTTTTTTAAGTGCGTTTTCTACTTTATCGATTTGAGTTTGATTAGGTTTTTCTATACCTATATTTTCCAATATCTCTATTGAGAAATAATTGTAGATATCTACTCGTAACTCTCGATCCATAGTACGCTCCTTGTCAGTGTTAATCTTAATGGGACAATTATAACTTGCTTTACGGACAAATAATATCGTAATAACTATTTATTATCAATAATTCTTTAGATGCGACGAGGGTTTATCATACAAGTAATTCGTTATAGTACGCGGTATACCTAGATTTGCACTGCTCCACTATTTTCCAGATGTTTTATTTAATACAGTACAACGACTAAGTTCACTGCTAATCGTTCTAAACTTTAGAAAAAAACCTTTTTTCTCACACTTTGACACTGCTGAATTGCGATACCTCATTTACAACGGTATCTCGTGTCGAACTTTCCACAAGTACCGATTCTGCAGTGCTATCGACATCACGTCTTTCAATTTCTTTGCGCAAATAGATTAATAACAACAAGCCCGGAATCGCCACAGCTGCAGAAAACCCATAAAATATTGCCCAACCATATGTTTGTACCAGATAACCCGAAACGGGCCCCACATACGTTCGTCCTAAAGCCGTTAAAGAAGACAATAACGCAAACTGCGTCGCGGTATAATTCTTGTTACAAAGACTCATAATTAAAGCAATAAATGCTGCTGTACCCATACCAGCACAGATGTTTTCAATAAAGACTGCACCACAGGCGAGTTCAAAATTCTTACCGACTAACGCGAGTACCATGTAGGTTAAATTCGTAAGGGCCGCTAAAATACCGAAATATACTAATGCACGATACAAGCCCACCCGAGTCATAAATAAGCCGCCCACAAAGATACCAATTAAAGTAGCAACCACACCCAATACTTTATTAATCATACCGACTTCAGTCAGACTAAAGTCTAGATCTAACAAAAATGTACTGGATAATGCATGTGAGAAGGCATCTCCGAGTTTATACAATACAATTAACAATAAAATTAACCATGCTTTTTTACGCAACAAAAAGTCTTTAAACGAAATAACAATCAAAGCCGGCAAACTACCAACAGACTTTTCGACTTGCTGCACCGGGGGCGCAATCGCAGTGGCAATCACACCGATTGACATTAATCCTGCCATCCATAAATACGTTGCTTGCCAACCTATTTTATCCGCCAGTATTAAAGCAAAACCGCCAGAGGCGATCATCGCTAATCTATAACCCTCTATACCGAGCGCTGCACCGAGACCGCGTTCGTCATGTTTTAAAATTTCGATACGGTAAGCATCAATAGCGGTATCTTGGGTTGCTGAGCACATGCTCAAAAATAAACCCAACAAGAACAATACGGGAACATCCCATTTAAATACATGAACCATCGCTTGCGGGTTACACATTGCCATCGCAATGATTGCACCAATAATCAATAGCTGCGTCATGAACATCCAACACCGTCGACGATCGACCATTGCAGTGGGTGCATATTTATCTAACAGCGGTGCCCAAAGGTATTTGTAGGAATACGGTTGACCAATTAAAGTAGTGAAACCAATCAAGATCATGCTAGCACCAGCAGTCTTAAACCACGCTTGTAAAGTTCCACCAATCAAGGCCAAAGGTAAGCCGGACGAAAAACCCAACATAAAAACGACTAACATGCGCCTGTTTAAGTAGGTAGAAATCCAGTTATTAAATTTACTTTTTATCATGAATATCCAGTGATCGGATACAAATTGCAGCAGCGAAGCCAAAAATTAAAGGCATTATTTCTTAACGAAATAAGACGGGAGTGTTGCTGGATCAACTGGGCTTGTAGGCGAAAGCGTATACAAATAAAATTTAGTATGCCCCCAAGAACATTCAATATCCACGACTTCTTCAATAGGCAATTTGCACGGGATACTTGCATAATCGTAAGTAACACTCGGAATACTAATCAGGTATTTAATATTAGGGCATTTATCAACTATCTTGCCGATATCTGACAAAAGCTCTGTGTTAAAGCAAGTAGAACAGATATAAATGATTGTGGCATCACTGATGTCCACTTCCAAAAAATTAGACGGCAAGCATTTTAGTATTCTATCACCTTCAAACAATTCTGGAAATTCTCTTTTAACCTGCTTATATATTTTTAAGCTTGAGTCACTCCGTAGTTTATTGGCTTCGATACCGATGACTTTTTTAACAGGCGTTTTCAAGAAAAATTGTAATGCTGATTTTCCGGCCCCCGAACCTAAATCATAAAAGACATCATTTTCATTAATATCCATGCGCTGTATCACTTTATTAAAGCTTGGAAAAAGAATTTCACCGTAGGTTAAAAACACTTTTTCGAGTTGCGCAGTTTCTTTTTCGCCCGGTTGGTAACTAATAAAACCGGAGACATTGCGATACAGTTCTGTAATGTACGCTTGACATAATTCATCAAATTCTGAAACCGATTCACTCACTACCGCCTCACTCATCAGAAGCTCCTTTTAACGCACAGCATTTTTTGTATTTTTTCCCACTCCCACAAGGACAAGGATCATTCCTGCCTGTTTTGGCACCTATCACGACAGGCACAGATACGGGTGAGGCAGGTGATTGACTTAATCCACGCGCTTTCTTTTTATGCGCCACAAGCATCCTTATTTTTTCGATAACAGCGGCACGCGGCTCAAACTCTTTATTGCTCATTTTTTAAACCTAGTTAATTGAGAATACAGTCTTTTAAAAACAATCCTAAGAAGTCATCCTTGTCACTTATGAATCTACACCTTCGGTTATTATAATACAACTCCAATATTTGTACAGAGTGCTTTAGAGGTGACTTTTGTTTAATAATAGATTATCGCGGTGCTCCTGGCAACAATGCACGCAGTGCAAGGAACGCAATCGGATGCGAAAAGAAAAGAAAACACGTACTTAAATAAATGTACCTCAAATCAGCCGCCATAGAAAAAATAAAGAGGGCTAACAACAAAGATAGCCCTGCAAGATTCATCATTAAGAGTGCAAGCCCATAAGGGCTATTTTTCTTGTATAAATACCCCCCCCAGAAAAGATATGCAAATACAAAGGGAAGCATCAACACAAAACGAGAGAGTTCTCGTATCAACGAGAAAAATGTATCACCGACGTGTCGCAACACGAATTTAGTTTTTGCAGGGACATTATCAAAATTTGACAGCTGATTTACTGATTTTATTGGGCTTTTAGAAACCATATTAAACCACAGAGAAAAACGGTGAGAAAAATAAGCGATAGGATGATGGACAACCGCACTCATCCATGTGGACCATAACAAGTTTCTTTCTTTTTCATCCTTGGCTCGTGAAAGAGGAGCCCCTGGATACCAGTCTTTCATCAATTCATCTACTCTTTCAGGAGAATATAATTTTTTAACACTATCCATAGAAAAGTTCTCTTGCGATGTCACAAATTCAGGCAATAAATTCTTCCCCACCCTCACACTGATCCCTGCTAAATCATAAAGTTTTACCATTTGCCAAGCGTGTTGCTCTTTTTCTACATGCACTAATGATTTATTAAAAAGAAATACGAAAAAAATAACAAAGATTGTTGTGGCAACGCCTATCAATATTGCTTTGACATTTAATTTTGAATCGGTAAGCGTTAACCCTAACCAAAGGCCCATCACAGGCAGAACAAATTGTGCTTGATATTTAACACCAACCCCATATATCAACAGCAACAAAATGAGAATAATTTTGGGAAGTGTCAGTTTTTGTGAAAGTATATTTGATTTTGTAAGCAACATCCCCGCAAGCAGAAATGCATATGCAAAACTAATATCTTTCCATATCGCTCCACTATATGCAGCAACATTTGGAACAAAAGGAAGCAGTGCTATAGCGAATTTTAACCACGACTCTTTAACAATCGTTTGAAAAATGCAAACAGAGGAAAAAAGAAGCAAAAGCTGAAACAGAAAATATACTTGAGATCCCGTATAAATATAGTTAAACATTTTCCAACAGAATGACATCATCGGTGGGTGGTGATCTGAATAATTGTTTGCTAAACTTTGATTGAATTGCCCAATGCTATCTGGAGACATATATCCAGGCCAAAATAAAACAGCAATACTGCTGATAACTAAAGCACTTAAAATAAAAAATAAAAGCGTATTCCAAGATTTAGTGTGTATATTGCCTATTGTATCCATGCATTTCTCACCGCGAACACTAAAAGTTAGTTTTCCATATTTTAGATCTAAAACCTTTTGAGTGACACATAGTAACAATATAAGCAACCGGAATCAAATTTGGATAGCAATGTGAATACTTTAATCATAGCCAAACAAAACAAAAAAACACTTAAAAAAAGGTTAAAAATGTATATACACTCCGTTATAAACCCGATTTACATTACTTAAAAAGGGGCTTAACATGCAGAAATTAAATTCATTTATTACATTCATATAAGGGACTAAATATGAGAATTATGCTTACGGATATTACGAATCAATTTGTACTTCCACTCTGGAATCAACAAGCTTTGGATGTGGCAGATTACTTTGTTTCTCCTTCCGCAGATATTCAAACTACCTTTCTGGTTGGGCAAGGTCCTAAGGCACTTAAAGATTATGTGACACAAATTTTTAACGCCTTCTCTGCTTTTGAATTTAGAATCCAAGAGATTCTAACACTTGATAATCAGTTAATCTATAAATGGAATGGTAACGCCATTCACAGTGGACCTGTTCTAAATGTTGCACCCAAAGGAGAAAAAATAGAATTTTCTGGTATTATTTCAATGGAAATAACGAAGGGCATTATTACACGTTATCATAGCTTCTCGGATATTCCGAGGGTAATCAGCACTACTCAGTCAACACCTATTGCAAAACAATATTCCGAATTATTGTCCGATCTTTTTTCTTTCGAAAAAGAAATGGTTATTACTATACTGAAAAATATCACGGGAAGACGATTAACAAACCGAGAAGTCGAATGTTTAAGTTTATGGATGAAAGGTTTTTCGATCAAAGATACCGCCAAATTATTGGGTGATTTATCCTGCAGAACTGTTCAAACTTTTAGAGAAAATATTAAACGAAAATTAAATGTCGATACTTTTCAACAATTGTTTAGTCTCGTTCAGAACAGCGGAACTATGACTATTTTAGTAAATTAAGACTCAAAATATTTTTTTTAAAAAGACTATAAAACAGATAATTTACCGAAAAACAACCGTGTTTAAATATTTCTGAAATTCCTCTGCCACCTCAGGGTGTTTTAAACCATAGGCAACAATGGCTTGCAAATAGCCTAACTTGCTACCGCAATCATAACGCTTACCCGCAAAAGAAAAAGCATACACCGATTGATAAGCTAAAAGCGCCGAAATGGCATCGGTTAATTGAATTTCTCCATTTGCGCCAGGAGAACCCTGCTCGAGAACTGCAAATATTTCGGGCATAAGAATATACCGCCCCACCACACCGAGATGGCTGGGCGCTGCTTCTGGCTTTGGCTTTTCGACTATTCCATTAATTTTGCCAAAATCTTTATAGTCGTTAGCCACACCCACCACACCATACTTTACGCTATCTTCGGGTGCTATGACTTCTACGGCAACCATCGATGCCAAGACTTCATTAAATTTTAATACCATCTCTTTTAAGCATGAAACATTATTGTCGCCACTCATTAAATCATCGGCTAACAAAACAGCAAAGGGTTCATTTCCAACCACCTGTTTTGCACATAAAATCGCATGTCCCAAACCTAAGGCTTCTGATTGCCGAATATAGACACAAGAAACACCATCGGGTACTACGCCCTGAACAATATTCAGCAATTCATTTTTTCCATCTATCCTGAGTTTTGTTTCAAGTTCAAAATTACTGTCAAAATGATCTTCTATTGCACGTTTAGCGCTACTGGTGACAAAAATTAATTCTTGGACCCCAGCGTTAATCGCTTCTTCTACAGCATATTGAATCAATGGTTTATCAACCACCGGCATCATTTCTTTAGGATTGGCCTTGGTCGCAGGTAAAAATCGAGTGCCCATACCTGCAACAGGAAATACTGCTTTTTTAATCATAAAAATCCTTACTCATGAATAGGTTTTATCACATCCCATCTTTTACAACTCGGACATTGCCACTGTAACGTCCTGCCAGAAAAACCGCACGCCTGACATCGATATAGCGGTTTATTGATAAGCATTTTTTCTATTAATTCTTGAAACAACAGCAAATCTTGCTGCAGAGAACCCTCCGCACGCGCAAGACTAAATTGAACCAATCGGCTAAGACCCCGTAATGATGGATTTTTGCGTAAATGTTGTACAACAAACCGCATGGCTTCAGACTCACCTTTACTTTTGTTCAACCACTCTGCAAAAGCTAAAACCGCTGAAGTCGTCAGATGTTTTTGTAAGTTTTCATCAAAATATTTGATCATACCCTCGGCATTATGAAGGCTTTCGTAACAGCGTGCTAAAGGTAAAACAATTTCAGATAAAAAGGCCTCATCTTGCTTCTGTATTTGCTTATAGGCTCTAATGGCCACTCTATAGCGTCCCGCTTGTGCTTCAATATTCCCTAATAACAAACTGGCTCGTACACAGCGTTTATTCGTTACCAGGGCTTCTTTTAAATGCTGATAAGCATCAACACGCTCACCTTTTAACCATTGTTGCTCTGCAAGCTCACAATAAAAATGCGCAATATGATAACTCATATTACGATTTTTCTTTGTTTGCCACTGTTGTGCCGTTTGGATGGCTCTTAGCCAATCTTTACTCTGCTGATAAACGTCTAAAAGACCTTGAAATCCCGCATCGAGCTCGTATCCAAGCTCAATCAGTTCTAATAATACACTTTCTGCCCGATCCAACACCCCAGCTCGCATATAATCGCGACTTAATTCTAATAATGATAATGCACGCTGTTCTTCTGTTAAGGAGGGTTTCGCTATCAATCTCTCGTGAATACCAATGGCTTTGTCGACTTCTCCTTGACGCCTAAATAGTCCACCCAATGCCAAGTGCGTTTCTACCGCTTCTTGATTAGAATCCATGAGCTGCACTAAAACATCGACTGCTTTTTTATTTGAAGAATGATCTAAAAGCTTGTTTAAGCCTGCGAGTCTGCGAATCGCTTGACGCATACTCGCACGCCGACCAATAAGCCATCCAGAAAGCGCTGCCAAAGGCAGCAATAGAAATAAAAATTCCCACATTCGCTAACGAGGCACGCGATGCTGGCGCTGCAATTCCATTCGTAGCCCTATGATTTTAAACGCGGATATCAGCAAACCAACGATAATACCGAATATCCACGCACCTAAAATGAGTAAGGACAAAGGCAGGCTTTTTGTGCCAACATAATAATGTACTGTCACAAAGCCTGCGTTCAGAATTGCAAAGCTCACCCCAAGCAAAACCGCAAATGTTAATGTGATTATGCTTAAGAGACGCATTTTAGTGTCTACTCCCTTTTATCTTTGCTTTCCATTTTCTCTTTGAACAGATCACCCAGCGTTGGACTTGCACCCTCTTGGCGCGTTAACTCACGCATAGCTTCCTGTTCCTCTTCGGAATCTTTTGCTTTAATAGACAAGGTAATCTGTCGGGTTTTACGATCGACGCCCGTAAATTTAGCCTCTATCGCATCGCCTTCTTTTAGCACAGTGCGTGCATCTTCTACACGATCACGCCCCAGTTCACTCGCCTTCAGATAACCTTCGACTCCCTCCGCCAATTGTATTGTTGCGCCTTTTGCATCAACCGACAAAATCGTACCGGTTACAATACTGCCCTTAGCGTGTTCTCCTGTATAACTGGCATACGGATCACCTTCGAGCTGCTTAATCCCCAACGAAATACGTTCGCGTTCTGGATCAACCGCCAATACAACCGCTTCAATTTCTTCGCCTTTCTTATATCGACGCACAGCTTCTTCACCACTTTCGTTCCATGCGATATCCGATAAATGAACCAAACCATCGATACCACCATCAAGGCCAATAAAGATACCAAAATCTGTAATTGACTTGATTTTACCCGAGACTTTATCGGATTTTGTGTGTGCCGATGCAAAGGCTTCCCATGGGTTTGCCTTACATTGTTTCAGTCCTAATGAAATACGTCGTCGGTCTTCATCGATATCCAAAACAATTACTTCCGCTTCTTGTCCCAATTGAACAACTTTGGATGGATGTATATTTTTATTAGTCCAATCCATCTCAGAAACGTGCACTAACCCTTCGACGCCTTCTTCGATTTCCACAAAACAACCGTAATCGGTTATATTCGTTACTTTGCCAGTTAAACGGGTATCTACTGGGTAACGACGTGTAATATCGACCCACGGATCTTCGCCTAATTGCTTTAATCCCAGGGATACACGATTTCTTTCTCGATCGAATTTCAAGACTTTTACCGCAAGCTCTTGTCCAACGGATACAATTTCGCTTGGATGCTTCACGCGGCGCCATGCCATATCAGTAATATGCAACAAGCCATCAATTCCGCCCAAATCCACAAAAGCGCCGTAATCGGTTAAATTCTTAACAACACCTTTTGTTTCTTGGCCTTCTTGTAGCGTGGTCATTAACTCATCGCGCTCGGCACTGCCTTCGGATTCCACAACAGAACGTCGTGATACGACAACATTGTTCCGTTTTTGATCAAGTTTAATCACCTTAAATTCTAATTCTTTTCCTTCCAGCGTATTGGTATCACGTACCGGCCGCACATCGACTAAAGAACCGGGCAAAAAGGCCCGAATGGTTTGGATCTCAACTGTAAACCCGCCTTTTACTTTACCTGTAATGATACCCTTAACGGCTTCACCTGCTTCCTGTGCTCTTGCTAAACGTGTCCAACACTCAACACGCTTTGCTTTTTCTCTGGATAATCGTGTTTCGCCCCAGCCATCTTCTACCGCATCCAAAACGACTTCGACTTGATCGCCGACTTTAACTTCTAATTGACGATTATCATCGTAAAATTGATCAATGGGAATATGGCCTTCTGATTTTAGTCCGGCATGCACAGTCACAAATTCGTCGCTAATACGAATCACAGTCCCCGTTACAACTGCACCTAAATGCACATTGGTTTTGGCTATGCTTTGTTTAAATAATTCTGCGAAATTTTCACTCATATCAATATTTTCCAATCTCTGTCTCTGTGTTCGTCTCTGCTATTTAATAATAGTAGGATAACGCGACCCAGGCCTAAAACTAAAAATTAATAAAGTCGCCGATTGACCTCTTTTAGTACGAGATCAAACACTTCCTTTATCCCCAACCCTGTCGTGTCTAGCACAACAGCACCCTTTGCCGGAATTAACGGTGAGGTTACACGCCCCCTGTCTCGAACGTCTCTCTCTCTGATTTCCGTCAAAAGATTCTCTAGCGTAACATCCGGATAAACATTCTTCAACTGCAAATAACGGCGCTTGGCTCGCTCGATAGCACTCGCTTCCAAAAAAAACTTGATAATTGCCTCTGGAAAGACGGTCGTTCCCATATCTCGCCCATCGGCCACCAACCCAGGTGGCTGACAGAATGCACGCTGTTTATCCAATAAAGCAGCTCTAACCGCTGGAAAAACAGCAATTTGTGAGGCCACATTCCCGCAGGATTCCGTACGAATCTGATCAGTCACATTTTGATTTTCCAGCACAATTTCAGTATTAAATTGAACATCGAGCGTTGTGGCCAAGCCCAGGATAGCGTGTTCATCCGCTAAATCCAGATGATGATTAAGGGCCGCCAATGCCAATACCCGATATAATGCGCCGCTGTCTAAAAAATGCCACCCCAAGGTTTTAGCTAATTGTAACCCGATGGTTCCCTTACCTGAGCCGCTAGGCCCATCGACCGTAATAACTGGGATTGGCTTTATGTTAGGCATTCAGCACGTCCGTTTTTACAAAGGGCAGCCCAAAATGCTGATAAGCACGTTCCGTAGCAACCCGACCTCTAGGTGTACGCATCAAAAATCCCTGCTGAATCAGGAAAGGCTCTAATACATCTTCTATGGTGCCTCTTTCTTCACCAATGGCTGCTGCTAAACTATCTAATCCAACAGGCCCTCCGTTAAATCTTTCAATCACTGCATTCAAAAGCTTTCTGTCCATCATATCAAAACCTTCGGCATCGACATTTAACAAATCCAAGGCCTTATCTGCAATGGCCGCATCAATAATACCCTGACCTTTCACTTCTGCATAATCTCTGACGCGACGCAATAATCGATTGGCAATTCTGGGGGTTCCACGAGAACGGCGTGCAATTTCTGCAGCACCTGCTTCATCGATGTCTAAATTTAAAATAACAGCAGAGCGGGTCACAATATGGCATAAATCCGGTACCGTATAAAATTCTAGACGTTGTACAATCCCAAAACGATCGCGCAAGGGTGAGGTTAATAATCCGGCTCGTGTCGTTGCACCCACGAGTGTAAAGGCCGGCAAATCCAATCGAATCGATCGAGCAGCGGGCCCCTCGCCGATCATGATATCTAACTGCCCATCTTCCATTGCGGGATATAAAATTTCTTCCACAACAGGACTTAAACGATGGATTTCATCGATAAATAGAACGTCTTTGGCTTCTAGATTGGTTAACAATGCCGCCAAATCCCCGGCTTTTTCTAATACAGGGCCTGAGGTTTGTTTTAACGATACACCCATTTCGGAGGCAATAATATGTGCCAACGTTGTTTTTCCAAGACCAGGCGGCCCAAAAATTAACACATGATCTAAAGCCTCTTTGCGGTTTTTGGCCGCCTGAATAAACACGGCCATTTGCTCGCGCACTTCGGGTTGGCCAATGTAATCTTTTAGCCATTTAGGGCGAATCGCTTTGTCTACGCGTTCGTCATCCGGACGCGCTGCAGCTGTCGTTAATCGATCGGTTTCTATCATACAAATATGTCCTTCGAGTTATCTCTCAATAGTACATTAAAAGAGTAGCGCTTTCTGCTGTTGATTTTCCGACATTGCCCAAAATTAAAGAAAATTTGACAGCAACGGACATCATTTCAAACCCTAGCCAACCCCTGAAGGGCTCGCCGAATTAATTCCTGACTGCTCGCTCCTTCAAATAATACTCTGCCAATCGCACGGGTCGCTTCTTGCGGTTTATAACCTAACGCAATCAGCGCACTCACAGCTTCTTCTTCAATCGCTCTGGGTGAAGCTGCATCAATTATCTCTTCAAATAATCTTCTTGAAAAATTTTCATTTTCTGAACTAACAACGTTATTAAGTTTGCCTGACATTTCTATAATTAATCGTTCGGCTGTTTTTTGACCCACGCCCGGCAATCGAACCAATAATGCTGTTTCACGATTATCAACACATTTAATAAACTGTAATACATCCATGCCAGACAAAATGGTTAAAGCCATTTTAGGTCCAACGCCCGACACTTTAATTAAAGTTTTAAACAAAGTGCGTTCTCGTTCTTCATAAAAACCGTAAAGCACCTGTGCATCTTCTCGCACCTGAAAATGCGTAAACAACGTGACTGGGCTACCCACTTCAGGTAACTTATAGATAGTAGACATCGGTGCCTGCAATTCATACCCAACACCCCCGACTTCTATTAATAAATAGGGTGGTTTCTTAACCTCAAGTATTCCTCTTAAACGTCCAATCATATATCTCTCCAGAAATTTTTTCGCCTGAGCATGCGCATGTCTACAAGAGCCCCCGTGTATTTTGTGCATGACACACAGCCACGGCTAATGCATCTGCCGCATCTGCTTGCGGCAAGCCGCTCAGTTTAAGTAAAACCTTCATCATATGCTGTACCTGGACTTTATCGGCGGCACCATTTCCAACCACCGTTTTTTTAACTTGACGCGCCGTATACTCTGCAATACTAAGCCCGTTGAGCGTTGCCGCAACAATTGCAACCCCGCGTGCTTGCCCTAATTTTAAAGCACTTGAAACATTGATATGCACAAAAATCTTTTCAATAGCGGCAACCGTAGGAGAAAAGTCCTGAATAACCTTCGTTAGTCCCTCAAAAATATGCTGCAATCGCTGTTCCCACGAATGTTTTCCGGTGCGAATACACCCACTGGTGATATAAATGTGTTTTCCACGCACCTGTTCGATAATACCAAACCCTGTGGTTTGAGAACCTGGATCAATCCCTAAAATACGGATAAAACAATCCCCCTAAAGCATATCTTCAGCAATATCTGCATTTGAGTAAACCGATTGCACGTCCTCTAATTCTTCTAAAAGATCGACTAATTTCATAAATTTTTCCGCAAGATTTTTATCATCCACAACAACACTCGTCACTGGAATTAAGGTGATTTCTGCTTGTTCCGGTTTAAGATTGTGTTCTTCTAACGCCCGTTTAACCTTGGAAAAATCCTCAAATGCTGTTGTAACCTCAAGGCTGCCATCGTCTTCTGTTTGAATATCTTCTGCACCATATTCTAACGCAATATTCATGACATCTTCTTCCGAAGTCCCCGCGGAAAAAGTAATCTGGCCTTTTTCGTGAAATAAATAAGCCACCGAACCATCGGTCCCCAAATTACCACCATATTTTGTGAATAAATGCCGCACATCTGATACCGTCCGTTTTCGATTATTCGTCAAACAGTCGACAATCATTGCAACACCACCGGGCCCATAGCCCTCGTAGCGCATCTCTTCCAACTGTTGCCCATCGATGACACCTACACCCCGCTTGATCGCGCGATCAATGGTATCTCGGGTCATATTGGCCGTTAGGGCTTTATCTATCGCGGTTCTTAAACGCGGATTCGTTTGAGGATCTGCACCGCCCTGACGTGCCGAAACCGTAATTTCCCGAATATACTTTGTAAATAATTTACCCCGTCTAGCATCTTGCCCCATTTTGCGGAACTTTATGTTTGCCCACTTACTATGTCCAGCCATTTTATTCTCTTCCAAGTTTAGGTTGCATAACTACGCTCTCTGTATAGATTACTTTTTCCTGAGCCACGAGTAGTAATTCTATCACAGTTTGTATAATCAGCTAAATAGCCTATAATTTTGAAAAGGCAGGCATCTGCTCACGATTATATAAAAAGGAGATGATTGATGCGCAGGCTTAAGGAAAGCCGTTTCTATTATACATTGGGCCTTTTTCTTAGTTTAGTACTAATAAGCCAACCCCTAAACGCTAATGTAACCAGCGCCACTTCAAGCATTAGAACACCATTCACACCAAATGCAGACACAACAAAACCTTCCAATAGTGGCGTACTCCCTTTCTTGCACTATGCCAAACAGATCGACAACAATTGGCATTTCGGGTTTAGTATTTCTGTTCCTTTTTGTTCAAAAGCAAACTACAAAAATGATTCCATTGCCCGTTACACCACCTCGCGTGCAGAAATGAAAGCATCAGCAACACGATTTGATAATAGCACGCAATTAACACTGAATGAGAAATACAAAAATGTATACCGAGTTGCCGCGAGTGGAAGTTATCAATATAATGATCCTTGGCGGTTTCGATTTGGTTTGATGTTTGATCAATCACCGGTCCCTGATGCCAATAAAAACATCTTTATTCCCAATCAAAACCGGGTATTGCCCACGATTGGTGCACAGTATCGTATATGCAAAACCTTGGCGCTCGATTTCGGTTACTCACATATATTTTTCAAGAAAGATAAAAATCTTAATGTGGGTACACCTACTACTGTAGGCATAGTTCCAGTACCCGCACAAAATTTACAAGGTTCCATAAAAAATCGCATCGACGCAATTGGCATACAATTAACTTGGGATATAGAACCTTAGGCTAATAAAGAAAGACCTCTGGAAAATCGGGTACAGATCTATTTAACAACAAAAGGTCAAAAAATTTTTAATTATTTATGCGACGCTTTTGGCCAAGCATTGAGCACGGCTTTAACCAGTGTCGCTAACGGAATGGCAAAAAACACACCCCAAAACCCCCAAATACCCCCAAAAAATAAGGTTGCAACGACTATCGCAACGGGATGTAAATTAACAGCTTCCGCAAATAATAACGGCACTAATATATTCGCGTCCAGCCCCTGCACGATAAGATACACCAGTGTAAAATAACCAAACTGCGAACCCCAACCCCATTGAAAATACGAAACCAATAAAACAGGCATCGTAATCACAATGGCACCAACGTAAGGAATTAATACGGATATTCCCACCAAAGCAGCTAATAGAACGGCATATTGCAAATTGAAATACCAAAATACGCAATAGGTTGCAAATGCCACAACTAAAATTTCCACCACTTTTCCACGAATATAATTACCAATTTGGCTGTTCACTTCTGCCGCAACTTGGCTTAAAACCCCTCTCTTGTGTGGCAAAAATCCAACCACCCATTGGACAAGTTTGTCACGATCTTTCAAAAAGAAAAACACTAATAAGGGAACCAACACTAAATAGACAACTGCTGTAATAATCGCTGTAATGGAAGACCAAGAAACCGATAGGACGGTCTTTGCAGAATTGTGCGCATCGGTTAATAATTGAGTAGCAAAAGTATTCACTTGTTCTTGAGTGACAAATTGTGGAAAACGGGTTACTAATTCTAAGATCAGTTGCTGTCCTCTTATTAACATTGTAGGCAAATTACTAAAGAGCGCAATCACTTCTTTCCACAACAAAGGCAAAAAAAGCAAAAAAGACATTAACAACAAGCTCAAAAATCCCACAAACACTAAAATAACCGCCACGAGTCTGGGAACCTTCAATGGCTGCAGATGGACAATAATCCAGTCTAAAAGATAAGCAATCACAATACTGGCTAAAACGGGAGCCAATATCTCGCCGATCACGGCAACCAGCCCGAATCCAAGCATTAATACAAAAAACAACAAAACGGCTTCAGGATCTGAAAAATATCGATTAAACCATGTACGCACAATATGAATCACAAACACCTCGCTTTTTTGCCGGTACTAGGCAGACACTTTAAATTCTAGCAGCCTATTCGATCCTTTGTAATCATGACATAAAATCAAGCAAACC
>DAORSV010000015.1:2740-7721 GCA_035443705.1 Gammaproteobacteria bacterium | reverse complement strand
AAATTCTAGCAGCCTATTCGATCCTTTGTAATCATGACATAAAATCAAGCAAACCAACAAATTTTAATTTCGCTGGCCTATAGGGTACAATACGCCGCTATGATAGACAGTGATACAAACATACCTCAAAATTACGCGCCTTCTGTGGAATTGCTCAAAAATCGCGTTATTCTCGTCACTGGCGCCTCTCGCGGCATAGGGCACGCTGTCGCCAAAACATTCGCTGCACATGGCGCTACCATTATTTTATTGGGACGAACAGTGAAAAAATTAGAAGCGCTATACGACGAAATTGTAACGGCAGGACACCCCACGCCTGCCATTTATCCTTTTAATCTCGCGAATGCTACCTCAAAAGACTACGAAGACTTACAGCACAATATTGCGCATCACTTTGGTCAACTGGATGGCCTACTGCACAATGCTGCCCAATTGGGCACATTAACCCCGCTCGAACATTATCCTATTGAACAATGGTACCAAGTATTACAAGTTAATTTAAACAGTGCGTTTTTACTAACACAAGCCACTTTACCGCTTCTAAAGCGCTCTATGGATGCGAGCATCGTGTTTACAACGGCCAACGAAGGCACGACCGGTAAAGCCTATTGGGGTGCTTATGGCGTCAGTAAATTTGCACTAAATGGTCTAATGCAAACATTAGCAGATGAATTAGAAACTAACACACGCATACGTGTGAATAGTGTGAATCCTAGACAGGTTCGTACGCCGCTCCGAGCAAGTGCATATCCTGCTGAAAACACAAAAGACTTACCTCTACCCGAAACAATTTTACCACTGTATCTTTACTTGATGGGTTCCGACAGTCAAGACGTACGAGGGCGAACTTTTTTTACCGGGTGCGATTTACGGTAAGTGTTTTTCTTAAATATTGGTGTTTTTTTCAACGTCAATAATTCCGTTGTTGGTTTTCGTTTGATTACTGTTCTCTTTCTCGGCATTTCGAGTTCTTCATCTCTTAAAAAAGTCTTTCTTCTGCCCGACTCAAAAGTTTTCAGTCCAACTGATGCAAGTAATTCAGAAACTTCTTTTTTATCCATTTCTTTACATTGTGCAATTCTAAGATAACGCGGTAAAGTCACGGCGCCAAACCGAACGCGGATCAACCGACTCACCTTTAAGTTTTGAGATTCAAACAATCGACGCACTTCACGATTGCGCCCTTCTCGTAAAATAACGTGATACCAATGATTAACACCTTCACCGCCAGCATCTCGAATATCATCAAATCGCGCGAGACCATCCTCTAGCTTCACGCCACGTTTTAAACGCTCGGCAACATGCGAATCCATTCTACCCACAATGCGCACAGCATATTCTCGCTCTATTTCAGAAGAGGGATGCATAAGTCTATTTGCCAATTCACCATCGGTCGTCGCCAATAAAAGCCCTGATGTATTAAAATCTAAGCGACCAATCAAAATCCATCGTTTGCCACGCATTTTAGGAAACGCATCAAACACTGAGGGACGTCCTTCCGGATCATGACGACTACACACTTCACCTGCAGGTTTATGATAAATGATAACTTTTTGCGGAATCTCATCTTCCCCTTGAAGACGTACCGGACGACCATCTAGTTCAACTTTATCTTCAAGTCCTACACGATCGCCTAACGTTGCAATCACACGATTTACTTTAAGACGACCAACGACAATCCATTGTTCAATTTCACGTCTAGAACCTAATCCAATACGCGCTAATACTTTTTGTAATTTTTCTTTATTCGGTTTCAACATCTTCCATTTCTTCCATTTCTGCTATTTCGAGACATTCTGCTGTTAATTGTGATTCTATTTCGGGTATGGGTAATAGCGGCTGTTCTAACAAATCTAAATTACCCGTTTCTAAATTCATAATATCGGGTAAAGAAGGTAATTCTTGCAAACTCTTTAATCCAAAATAATCTAAAAATCCTTTGGTTGTTGCAAATAATGCTGGCCTTCCTGGCACTTCTTTATGCCCAACCATACGGATCCATTCGCGATCTTCTAATAAAGTCTTAAAAATAGAGGTGCTCACTGCCACACCTCGAATATCTTCTATTTCACCGCGCGTAATAGGTTGCCGATACGCAATTAAGGCTAAGGTTTCTAACAAGGCACGCGAATATTTTTGCGGTTTCTCATCCCATAATTTACCGACCCAAGGAACCCATTTTTGTTTTACTTGGAAACGATATCCACTCGCAACTTCTATTAATTCTATGCCACGCATTTCACACGCATTTTGCAAATCCCCTAAGGCTTCGCGTAATACATCGATAGACGGTCTTTCTTCTTCCTCAAACAAATTCAATAACTGCTCTTCTGTTAAAGGCTTTGCTGCCGCTAACAAAATGGCCTCTAATAACGCCTGTAAATTGATTTCTATTGACATCCAGCTGCCCTTATATAGATTGGTCCAAATGGTTCACTTTGCACTAATTCTATCATGGTCTCTCTTACCAACTCTAAAATAGCCAGAAAAGTAACCACAATACCTAAACGCCCTTCTGACATATCAAAAAAACTCACAAAATCTAAAAATGCTTCACCTTCTAAATTGCTCAATATCCGCGACATTTTTTCTCGAACTGTTAACACTTCTCGCTGGATCATATGCATGGTTTGCAAATCTGCTCGTCTTAAAACTTCTTTAAACGAAAGTAAAACTTCTTTTAATTCAACTGATGGATGGGGTCGTACCAATTCTAATTTTGACACATCAGCACTTACCGGTATCCAGTCTCGCTCCATGCGAGGCAGCTGATCTAAATTCTCAGCAGCTGTTTTAATACGCTCATATTCTTGCAAACGACGGACTAATTCCGCGCGAGGGTCTAAATCTTGTCCCGCTTCCTCTGCAGGACGTGGTAATAACATGCGAGACTTAATTTCTGCTAACAAAGCCGCCATTTCTAAATAATCGGCCGCCAATTCTAATCGAAGCACAGACATCACTTCTACATATTCCATGTATTGTCGTGTAATAGATGCAACGGGAATATTTAAAATATCTAAATTATGTTTTTTAATCAGATACAACAACAGATCCAATGGCCCTTCAAAGATCTCGAGCACAACTTCCATTGCATCTGGCGGAATATAGAGATCCATAGGCAAATGCGTAACCGCTTCGCCTCGTACAAACCCATAACAGGTTGCAACTTCTGGTGTTAAAGCAGATTCGTTAATGATTTCATTCATCATGTTTTTAATAATCCCATGACTTCACGAACTTCCGTCAATGTTTGTCCGGCCGCTTGCCGCGCCACTTTGCAACCTTCTTTTATAATATCCTGCACCAATCCAGGATTTTTCGCGTACGGTTCTACACGATTAATAATCACCGCCTGCTCTTCTAAAACGGCAGCTATCACGGGTTTTTTACACTCTAAACAGCCAATGCCTGCCGTTCTGCAACCCGTTTGCACCCATTCTTGAGTCTCTTTTGAAGAATACACTTGGTGAAAGCGCCAAACCGGACACTTCTCCGGCTCTCCCGGATCTGTTCGCCTGACGCGCGCAGGATCCGTTGGCATGGTTTTAATTTTATGTTCCACCGATTTCGGATCTTCTCTTAGCCCAATCGTATTATGATAAGACTTCGACATTTTCTGACCATCTAAACCCGGCATTTTAGCGGTTTCGGTTAAAAGCGCTTTGGGCTCGGGGAAAAACGGCTTTTGTAAACGTTCTTCATATAAATGATTAAAATGTCTCGCGATTTCTCGAGTTAATTCTATATGTGAAACTTGATCTTCGCCTACGGGCACAAATTCGGGTTTATACATTAAAATATCAGCGCTTTGTAATACGGGATATCCTAGAAAACCATAAGTTGCCAGATGCTTTTCTTTTAATTTACTGCGCAATTCTTTATAACTCGGCACACGTTCTAGCCAGCTAAGCGGCGTTAGCATACCCAGCAGTACTTGCAATTCAGCGTGTTCAGGCACATGCGATTGCACAAAAAAAGTACAACTTTCCGGATCAAGCCCAGCACCCAGCCAATCCAAGATCATCTCTGAAGTATATTGTGCGATGCGCTCTGGATGTTCGTATTCTGTGGTTAACGCATGCCAATCGGCGGCAAAAAAGAAACAGTCATATTTTGACTGTAAGTTTACCCAGTTTTTTAAAGCGCCATGATAATTACCCAAATGCAATGCACCGGTTGTTCGAATACCCGAAACGACTCTAGAGCGTCTGAAATGACTGTTTTTACTGTTAAGACTATTCATGATTGCACACGAAACCTATTTACACTGATAAACCAAATAACGAAAGAATAGTGACACTTTACGAAGATATTGCCATTCAAGCAAGTTTAACACCAAAAACCCAAAAAAGCTGTTTTTATACCTAGTTATTTTTTCTTTCGATTGCTATCCAAGCACGTTTAAACTTGATACACTAAAATCGAAATGAGTTGTTTGATTTTACACTAAATTTAGGGATAAACCATGAAATTTTTATTTGATTTTTTCCCCATCGTACTTTTCTTTATTGCTTTTAAAATGGGTGGTATTTATATTGCAACAATAACCGTCATTGTCGCAAGTGCTGCACAAGTATTGTGGTCTCGTTACAAAACAGGGCGATTTGAAAAACTACCGCTCATCACATTAGGCACCATTGTGGTGCTCGGTGGCGCAACGCTGTTTTTCAAAAATGAGTTATTCATTAAATGGAAACCTACTGCTCTTTATTGGGTACTTGCGCTCGCCTTAGTGATTAGTCAATTTATTGGAAACAAACCCCTGATGCAACGCTTGTTGGAACAAAACGTAGTGCTCCCCACTAAAATTTGGCATCAACTCAATCTAAGCTGGGCACTCTTTTTTGCAGCAATGGGTATTGCAAACCTCTATGTTGTTTACCATTTTAATACCGATACCTGGGTTAATTTTAAATTATTCGGCACGCTCGGATTAACGCTGGTTTTTATTGTGCTGCAAGGATTCTATATGGCAAAG
>DAORSV010000015.1:0-2640 GCA_035443705.1 Gammaproteobacteria bacterium | reverse complement strand
ACTGTCCCCTAAAGACTGGTTAATCATCTTTACCCAAGCATTATGTGCTGGATTTTTATTCAATGTGCTTATCCTGTATGGATTAGAACACACAACTGCAACTGTCACTGGGATTATCAATAGCGCGGTACCTGCTTTAGTTGCCGTTTTTTCATTCATCATTCTTCATGAAAAATTAACGCTGAGGATAGGAATTGCAATATTGTTATGTATTGTAGGTATAGCGATATTGGGTTTCGGAAAAGCCATTCCAACGGATTCGAACCAAAATGAACTTTTAGGCATCCTGTTGGTTGTTGCTGCCATTGTTCCCGAGGCATTATTCACCGTTTTAGCAAAATTATTGAAAAAACCTCCGTCTCCTTTAACCACGACGCTACTAATTAATTTCTTTAATATGATCTTATTTATTCCGTTTGCGATTACTGCTGAATGGGGACAAGTGAAAGACGCTTCTATGTTAACAATATCTCAAATTTTTCTCTATGGCCTGACCGGGGGAATCCTATTTTTTGTATTTTGGTATCGCGGCTTATCATGCATATCTGCCAATACTGCAGCACTATTTATGGGCATTATGCCTATCAGCACATGTATCTTAGCCTATTTTGTGCTAAATGAGATACTGGGTTTGGATGATTTAATTGGTATGCTTTTAGTTATTATTTCAATTATTATTGGCACACGCCATCCCATGAAAAAACACAAGGTCAAGGAATAATTTATGAAACACGCTAAAGATAGAATCACAATGATTAAAGCTGCGCTCGGAAGCTTGCAAGCTACCGTACTAACAGTGGAAGATCAAAGCGCCCATCATGCGGGTCACGCAGGCGCGCAAAGTGGTGGCGGCCATTTTGCCCTGACAATCGTCAGCGATACCTTTGAAGGCAAAACAGCTGTGCGACGACATCAAATGATCTATGAGGCATTAGGTGATCTCATGAAGGAAGATATTCATGCCATTAGTATTAATGCCAAAACGTCCCATGAGTAATCAAATAGTTAAGCCATCGTAATTAACGTGCCTGATTTTTGGGTTTATATTTTATACTGCAAAAATAATCATTTTTATGTGGGCTATACAACAGATTTGATTCAGCGATACCGGTTACATTCAAAAGGCAAAGCAGCAAAATATACCCGAAGTTTTCCACCGTGCTACTTAGCGCAAATATGGCCCATCTATGGCTCAAAGAAACAGGCGATGCAACTTGAACGGATCTTAAAAAAAATGCAGCGATCGCAAAAAAAGGTTGTTGTTGAGAGCCCCGAAATTTTAGAGCGACTCATACTAAACCAGAGCATTGAGCTTGATTAGACGCTCCATACCGTTCCCTTCCCCTCACCTCCCTCACCCGGCGCTTAGCGCCACCCTCTCCCGCGAACGCCGGAGAGGGTTATGTGTTCTTGTTCTATCCATTTAAATTATTTCTTTGTTCCATAACTTCTTTAAAAATATTTCCCACGGTAAGATTAAGATTTCTCTACCTGCCACAGTCGTCATTTTTCGTGGGCGGGCATCTCTTGAAACCACATATGCTTGCTCGGGTTTATGCTCATCACAAAAAGCAACAAGACCTCTTAAATCTTGCTTTTTTACATTGTCATCAATTTTTACCTCTATTGCAATTCTACCCCCATCCAAGATAAAATCGACTTCTAATTTCGTTTTAGTTCTCCAGAAATTAATATCAAAATCCAAATCATTTAACCCGCGATATCCTATTAATTCCATTAGAATAAAATGCTCAAATGCATTGCCTGCTTCGCTTCCTTTTAACGCTGAAATTGTTTGTTTTGCCAAAAAGCTAGCAACCCCCACGTCAAACAAATAAAATTTCGGTGTAGCGCTAATAACATCTCGCCCTTTTTTTTTCGTATATGGCTCTACAAAATAACCGACTAAAGTATCAATGAGAATTTGGTAATATTCTTTAACGGTTTTTGCATCAATTGCGCATTCTCTGGCAATATTGGAATAATTGACAAGCATACCATTACTAAAAACTAGAGAATCTAAAAAACGTGCGAACGCGGGAAGATTTCGTGTTAACCCTTCGGCTTTAATTTCTTGCGTTAGATAATCTTGGACATACGCTTTTAAAGAGCGCCGTGGATTTTCTGATAAATAATGTATGGGGACAAGCCCTGTATTTAGCGCACGCAATAAATCAAAGTCGGAAATTTCTGAATATACCAACGGATAAAAGGTATAACCCCAAGCACGCCCTCCCAGCATATTGATGCCCTGACTTTTAAGCTTCCGAGCGCTAGAACCACACAATATGAACTGGGCATTTGCATTTTCAATTAACCAATGGATCTCATCTAGCAATTGGGGTACTTTTTGGACTTCATCGATAATAATGGGATAATTTAAATCCACTTTATTTAATGCCAATATTTCTTCACGTAATAAATGTGGCGCTTTTGCAAACTTCAAATAAACATCGGATTTTAATAAATCATAATACAGCGATTTAGGGTAATGGCTATGCAGATATGTCGACTTTCCTGTTTTTCGAGCGCCCCATAAGAACGCAGACTGCCCCTTGGGCAGCTCCATTTTTAGAAGACGCTTATAAACTAATCCGGAACTCATTCCTAAATAGTATCACTAATTCGGAATATATTCCA
>DAORSV010000014.1:0-26177 GCA_035443705.1 Gammaproteobacteria bacterium | reverse complement strand
AGTATTCATACCAAAGAACATTAATTGTATCAGGGATCAGGGCATAATTGTCTGTGTCCAGACTTGACCCATTTGCTTGTTTAGCCGAAAATAGACCTTTATTTTATCTACCATGCAAGGGTTTCTCATGTCGCAGTCGTCAACCGAGTCGCAATATACGGTTATTGCATTTTATAAATTTATTGAGCTAGCTGATATTTGCAGTTTACAATCGGCAATCGCAGCGTTTTGCAAAGAACACGCTATTTTGGGAACCATTCTACTTGCGCATGAAGGCATCAATGCCACAATCGCAGGCAGTGATAAAAACATTGCAGCTGTTGTTGCGTTTCTGCATTCGCATACACCTTTTGCTGAACTGCAATTTCGCTATACTTATGCAGACTTTAATCCCTTTTATAAAATGAAAGTGCGTATCAAAAAAGAAATTGTTGCGCTGCGTATCCCCAATATTTACCCTGACAAAAAAACAGGGATACAAGTTCCACCTGAAGAATGGGACCCTGTTATTGCTGATCCTGAAACATTCTTGATTGATACGCGTAACACTTACGAATGTGAATTAGGTACTTTTCCAGGTGCACATAACCCCGAAACAGATGTGTTTAGAGATTTTCCTGCTTATGTTAAGCAAAATTTAGATCCGGCTAAACATAAAAAAATTGCTATGTTTTGCACAGGTGGCATTCGTTGTGAAAAAGCATCAAGCTACTTATTAGAACAAGGGTTTTCGGAAGTTTATCAACTGCAAGGCGGAATTTTAAACTACCTTGAAAAAATACCTGCTGAAAACAGCACATGGGAAGGCGAATGTTTTATTTTTGATAATCGTATTACTGTGTAAAAATAAGAACGTCCCTCCCCCTACTGGAGGAGAGACAGTGTTTTATTTATCCATTATTAAAATGGAACATCATCATCAAATGCATCATGTGATCCTGTCATCGCGGCTTCTGGTGCTTTAGCAGATGAACGCTGAGCATTGCTGCTTGGCATAGCAGTCATATCTTGTGGCATATCACTCATTTGATCATTTTGATCAAACGGTGCGCTACCGCCGGTGCCTTTTGAATCCATCAATTGCATAGTACTTGCAATAATATCTGTTGAATAACGATCTGCACCATTTTGATCTTGCCATTTGTTGGTTCTAATAGCGCCTTCTATAAACACTTTAGAACCCTTACGCAAATACTGAGCGGCAATTTCGCCCAAGCGATTAAACAAAACAATACGATGCCACTCTGTGCGCTCCTGCTTTTCGCCAGTTTGACGATCTTTCCAAGACTCGCTGGTTGCAACACGAATATTGGTAACAGCCGAACCACTCGGTAAATACCGAACTTCTGGATCTGCACCTAAATTCCCCATAATCATTACTTTATTAAGTCCTCTTGCCATGTAACACCTCTCTTAAAATTAACTGAAAATCCCAAACAAACCAAATAATTGCGAGGATGATGCAAAACAATAATATGCCTACCATACCATATTCAGCATCCAACCAACCACCCAGAATACCTCCTAAAAATAACCCTAAAAATTGAGCCGACGAATAGATCCCTAACGCTGTGCCCTTAGATCCTGCTGGCGCAAATTGCGAAACGAATGCAGGTAAACTGGCTTCTAGGGTATTAAACGCAGTAAAAAAAACCCATAAACTCAGCGCCAAACCGACACCAGACTCAAAATAAATCATTATTCCCAATTCTGATATTCCAAACAGAAACACAGCGCTTGTCAACCCATATTTAACCCAGGTTTTTTTCTCCATCACCCATAAACAAGGTGCTGTGGCTAATAAAGATCCCAAAAACACCGGCAAATAAAAGTGCCAGGTTTTTCCTTCAGAAAATCCCAGAGCCTGAACAAAAATCGGTATTTTTAAAAACAGTGCAGTTAAGCTGGCATGTAATACTAACACGCCAAAAAAGATTGGCATTAATAGACGATGCACTAATAGTTTTGGAATACGAGAGAGCACGGGTATCGATCCGGATTCTTCCGTTACAGACTTTTGGAGAGATGGCTCTGGCGTTGGCACAAAAACAATCAACATAAAAATGGCCACGATAGAAAAAACGGCTGTACTCCAAAAAATACTCACTACCCCGCCTAACTGACTCAACAAAGGTCCTAAGATCATCGCAAACGCAAAAGACAAGCCAATCGTAATACCAATAACCGCCATGGCACGTACGCGCACTTCTTCACGAATCAAATCAGCGACCAGTGCCATAATGACACAACCAATAGCACTTGCTCCCTGGAGGCCGCGCCCAACGATAACGCCATAAATGGAATCAGAGCAGGCCGCTACCACACTGCCTAATGCGAATAACAACAACCCAAAAATAATGAGCGGCTTTCGGCCAAAGCGATCGGAGGCAAAACCAAAGGGGATCTGAAGCAAGGCCTGTGTCAGTCCATAAACACCCAGCGCAATGCCCACCAAAAAGGGCGTAACCGAATTTAGTTGTTTAGCATATACCGAGAAAACGGGGAGGATCATAAAAAGCCCCAGCATTCTGAGAGAGAATATCCCGGATAAAGCTAACAAGGTTTTACGTTCTACTGGATTTATAGTCATCATATGCTTCACAAAAGGCACTCGTTCTTGTATAGTACCAAGTTCTTATTCTCAATGAAACCGAAGGGCGGACAGATCCCCTCCTACAATTTAGGTGAAGTTTAGGCGATAATGCACACAATATCGATTCGCGGCGCTCGCACGCACAACTTAAAAAATATTGACCTGGAACTCCCACGAGATAAGTTGATTGTTATTACAGGTCTCTCCGGTTCTGGTAAATCCTCTTTGGCCTTCGATACCTTGTACGCAGAGGGTCAACGACGCTACGTTGAATCGCTTTCTGCCTATGCAAGACAATTTCTTTCCTTGATGGAAAAACCCGATGTCGATCACATAGAAGGATTATCGCCCGCAATCTCCATCGAACAAAAATCTGTTTCGCACAATCCCCGTTCAACGGTGGGCACTATCACAGAAATTTATGATTATCTACGACTCTTATTTGCACGCGTTGGTACGCCCCATTGCCCAACACATCACACACCTCTTTCTGCACAAACCATTAGCCAAATGGTCGACAATATTTTAATTCTGCCAGAAAATTCTAAGATATTATTACTTTCACCCGTGATACAAGCACGCAAAGGCGAACACAGTCAATGTCTCGAAGAGCTGAAAAGCCAAGGCTTTGTGCGTGCGCGTATTGATGGCGAAATTTTTGAATTAGCAGAAGCACCTAAATTAGATCTCCGAAAAAAGCATACGATTGAAGTAGTAGTCGATCGCTTAAAAGTAAATCCGAACATTCAAAGCCGTCTTGCAGATTCTTTAGAAACAGCGGTTAATTTATCTAATGGTCTTGTCAATATTCATGTCGTCAATGATAACAATAAAATACTGAAAGAATTTGTGTTTTCCTCAAAATTTGCCTGTTCAGAATGCGGTTATAGCTTAATTGAACTTGAGCCTCGCTTATTTTCTTTTAATAATCCTTCCGGTGCCTGTCCCACGTGTGATGGGCTTGGCGTAAAACAATTTATGGATCCTGACAAGGTAATTATTGACTCCACCTTAAGTCTTTCGTGTGGTGCTATCCGGCATTGGGATCGTCATAACTATTATTATTACAGTATGCTGTCTTCGTTAGCAAAGCATTACAAATTTGACTTAGAAATGCCTTTTAAAAAACTGCCCAAGAAAATCCAAGATATTTTATTATACGGCAGCGATGACGTGGAAATTCAATTTCGATACGTACAAGACAATGGTCAAACAACGGTTCGCAAACATGTTTTTGAGGGCATTATTCCCAACATGGAGCGACGTTACGTTGACACTGAATCAAGCTATGTGCGAGATGAACTTGCAAAATATCTTACCCATAAAACCTGTATTAGTTGCAAAGGCACGCGTCTTAAAGAAACTGCTCGAAATGTCTTAATCGAAAATCATGCCTTACCCGATATTACAGGGTATTCCATTACGAATGCGCTTCACTTTTTCGAAAAATTATCTTTACCTGGCGCTAAAGGTCAAATTGCCAATAAAATTTTAAAAGAAATTATTAGCCGGTTAGAATTTTTGGTGAATGTCGGATTAGAATACCTTTCTTTAAATCGCACTGCCGACACATTATCGGGCGGCGAAACCCAGCGTATTCGTTTAGCAAGCCAAATT
This sequence comes from Gammaproteobacteria bacterium, assembly GCA_035443705.1. Classification (GTDB taxonomy): domain Bacteria; phylum Pseudomonadota; class Gammaproteobacteria; order UBA6186; family Azoamicaceae; genus CADEGZ01. The sequence goes on along the minus strand of DAORSV010000014.1, from coordinate 21,967 downwards.
GGTGCCGGTCTCGTAGGCGTGATGTATGTATTAGATGAGCCTTCTATTGGTTTACACCAACGTGATAATGCACGTTTATTAAAAACCTTAAATCATCTGCGTGATTTGGGTAATACTGTTATTGTGGTCGAACACGATGAAGAAGCCATTTTAAGTGCGGATCATGTCGTCGATATCGGACCCGGTGCGGGCGTGCATGGTGGTAAAGTGGTGGCCTTTGGTACGCCTCAACAAATTATGAAAAATTCGAATTCTATTACGGGACAATATCTTTCACGCAAAAAATCAATTCCTATTCCAAAGACGCGCAGAAAAATTGATCATAGTCGCTTAATTACCCTAAATGGCGCATCTGGCAATAATTTAAAACACATTAGCGTAAGTTTTCCCATAGGATTAATGACGTGCATTACAGGCGTTTCAGGTTCAGGGAAATCAACTTTGGTCAATGATACCCTATATCCAGTTGCAGCAAAGTTACTAAACGATGTTAAGCAAATTGAAGTCCGTCCGTATACGGATATCACAGGGCTCGAACACCTCGATAAAATCATCGATATTGATCAAAGTCCCATTGGCAGAACACCACGTTCGAACCCAGCCACTTATACAGGCCTTTTTACCGACATTCGCGATCTTTTTGCGAACACAGAAGAATCGCGTAGTAGAGGTTATAAATTAGGTCGTTTTAGTTTTAATGTAAAAGGTGGACGTTGTGAAGCTTGTCAGGGTGATGGTCTTATTAAAGTCGAAATGCATTTTTTACCCGATGTTTATGTGCCTTGCGATGTGTGTCATGGTAAACGCTACAATCGAGAAACCCTAGAAGTTTTTTACAAAGGTAAAAATATTCACGAAGTATTAGAAATGACGGTTGAAGATGCGTTAGTTTTTTTTAAACCTGTACCATCGATCGCGCGTAAACTCGAAACGCTAATTGATGTGGGTCTGTCTTATATTAAAATTGGACAAAGTGCGACGACTCTTTCAGGTGGCGAAGCACAACGTATAAAATTATCCAAAGAACTGTCGAGAAGAGATACGGGTAAAACACTTTATATTTTAGATGAACCAACCACCGGTTTACACTTTCATGATGTTAAACATTTATTGGAAGTGTTACAAAGACTCTCGGAACGTGGCAATACCATTATTATTATCGAACATAATCTGGACGTGATTAAAACCGCAGATTGGATTATTGATTTAGGACCAGAGGGCGGTGATGGGGGCGGTGAAATTGTAGCTATAGGCACACCAGAGACTGTAGCCAAAGTTAAAAAATCCTATACGGGTAGATTTCTAGAGCCTTTACTAAAACTATAGTGGAACATCCCGTTGGGATTTTCAATATTCTTTATACTCTGTTTTTTTTATGTTTTAATTTTGTTTTTAACGGGTTCTTTTTTGTTTCTTGTATATTTATATTGTCTTCTGCTGTTACTCGCGTAACATTATCTGTTACAGCAGGCTTGTTTGAAAATGAAAATGTTATGGCGGCAGGTTGGGGCATGGGTGTTAATTTTTTGCATGCTTTTACACGTACAGTAAGATAACCTTTATAACGTTCAATCGTGTCTGCTGGATAACCAAAAAATCGTTGTGAAATTATTGGAGCACTAGTCGTACTGAGCGTTGGAATATATTTTTCTAACAGTTGAAATTTCTCACTTTCTATGCTTAATGACTTATATCTCTCAATGAATAAAAACTCGCATGCTATGAAATGCATATACGCGTTATTGTATTCGTTTTTCAAACTTTCTTTCTCGGCTGTTATAAATAATTTCTGATAGGCTTTTTCAAAACTATCAGAAGTTAAAGTAAGCATATGCATTTTTAAAATTTCATGCGCACTTTGAAAATATGTCGAATAATTTTCAATAGTATTTATTTTTTCAGAATTTTCGGTTGGATAAATAATAAATGTAAGAAATGGAAAAAATTTGTGTTCTTCTTGTGGGAACTTATCATTTACAGTACTTAAATCGGGCAATAGACACAAAAGAGGCTCAGGTGTGTTTCTTCTTCTTATAGCGAACTCGGGGGAGGTGGCTATGGTTGCTAATAAAAGCGCTAAATCACTTACGTCAGTATGATGCAACAGTAAATCTATGCCTGTAGAATGTTCTCTCAAGGCAATGAGAATGATAGGCACAGGAACGATTGCAACAGGACAACGAGCAAATCCACCTGTAATTATTTTCCTCGCCGTAACTGTAGTTTTTAGCACTTGTCGATGGGTGTTTAAAACATATTGGTCACTATAAACTACATTTGGATTAGCATTGTATTGTAATAAAACTTGTATGTAGTCTAAATAATATTCGGCGTAGTATAGAACAATGGAGTAGAGTGTCGTGTTTACCGTTGCCTTATGGATTTCAGATTGCAGTGCACCAGCATTAGGATTAGCGCCATGTTTTAATAACATCCTAAAAGCATCTAAATTGTTATTTATATATATTGTGAATAGAAGAAAGCTCTCTATTATCTGTTCAGAATCATCTTGTAAGAGTGGAAAATTTGGTATTTTTTTTCTTGCAATTTTATAGGTTTTTTTCTCACTCATCTCCAGTACAGTATTGTTATAAAGACTAGAATGAACGTGGAAATAATCACATATCACTATAAATTCTTGTATTATTTCCTTGTTTTTGCTATTGATTAACTCGTCAATTAATTCTTCGAAAAACTCTTTGGATACTTTGGCTTCTAATAATGGGAAAAGCGTTTGAATGGTCAACAAATTCCTAGAGCGTTTTCCAAAGTCTAAAATTTTTAAGCATTGATCATAATGTTTTTCAACGATTGCGTGAATTCTAGTTAATAACTGCTCCAGTCTTTTTTTATTTTTTACAGAGAGAGTGTTAGGTAAACACAGAGCGAGCATAAGATGTTCTTCCGTTTTTGTTATTACCTCTTGCTGTGCAACAATTTTCGTTAAATTCGGTAAGAAGAGTTCACCATATGGCTTTATATCATCGTTTGGCGGCAAAGCGCTTAGCTGCTTTTCATCTTTTTCTAAAGTATCGATAGTTGCTTCAACCACGCTTTCAAGAGTAGATTCGATTGAGTTTTGAACACTTTCGATATCATTATTTACTTCGGGATGGTTATCTTCTTCTTGTGCTGTTGCTACGGTGGATAAGTTAACAACTTTTAAAAGCGCTGCTCTCTCGGTTAAGACAGATAGCCTGTCTTGAATGATTTTTAGTCTAGGATCGGGGATATCACTATATTGATTCAATTTAGTGATGCCTTTGATAAGTAATCTGGAAGCCACAATATATTTCTCTAGTGATTTTTGAGAATTTAAAGTATTATGACTTAAATGGAGCAGTTCTTGTTCATCTTTGTCTGCTTGCGCTTTTAAATCAGTCGTTCGTTTCTTTTTTTCTTGAATTAAATTATTTAATAGAGTTCTGGAAATATTGATATTAACTATTAAACTTTGCTCGAGATCCTGAACTTCTTTTGTGGTAAATTGAGTAAGGGATAAAAGGGTTCGAGCTTCATCCTGATAGGATTTTATCTCAGAATATAAATAGTCCCCATGGGAATTTAAAAATCCATGAACCACAATGAATTGTTTTTCTTTAGATGGATCACTCTCAAACTTGTAGGTTGCCGTATAGTGTATGGGCGAAAGCCCCTGCCGATTTTTTTCATCGATTTTACAATATTGATCTATTCGAAAATGCCTTGAAATTAATTTGTAGTTGCTCGTCGGAAATAAGGGAATATGCATAGTAGAAGGAGTAATATTAATCAAAAAAGCAAGATTACCTTTACAAGATTGAATAGAGGCCACAAGCGGGCTTGATTCGCTTTTTAATATAAAAATAAGATGAAAGAGAGGGGAGTTGGACTGTGTATACTTAGTATATGGCTTCTGGGATAATTCAAAAGAGGTTTTAGATTCTGCGTCTACCAAACTCCCAAGTAAAAATTCCGAAGTAGTACTCATATTTATCTCCTACATACATAATTATATTGCAGACATTCTAACAGAATGTTGCAGTATTGCATACTTTTATGAGTGTGTTTGTAAGAGCAAAGCATAAATGTCCCCTTTCTGGCAAAGCCTAATGTCCCCTTTTTTTACATGTAAGTTAGTCATTTAAAATCATGACGCTTGATACCCTGGTGGCCTCTGTTTAACAAGCCAACGGGAGCAACCATATGAGCTCACAAGAGAAACGTCGGGAAGTCATTGCATTAGTACAAGCCAAAGTGCTTAAACAGTCAGAAGCGGCAACTGCCTTAGGTATTACTACCAGGCAGGTGAAGCGTTTATGTCGAGCTGAGCGCAAACATGGCGCGATAGGATTGACTTCGACGAGACGAGGACAACCCGCAATTAATCGTACCTCTGATGTTATCAAGCAGCAAATCATTGTGCTTGCACAGAGTAAATATGTGGGTTTCGGACCAACCTTTATGGCTGAAAAATTAAGAGAATTAGATAGTATTGAATTAAGTAAAGAATCGGTCAGAAAAATTTTAATAGGTGCTGATTTATGGAAAGGTAAAATAACAAAAAAGAAATCCGTGCATCAGCGACGAGCACGTCGCGCATGTCTCGGTGAATTAGTACAAATTGATGGTTCACCACACGCATGGTTTGAAAATCGAGGACCTGTTTGTTGCTTAATTTTGTTTGTTGACGATGCTACTAGCAGTGTATTATATGCCCAGCTAGAGCCTACTGAAACGACAGCAGCGTATTTTAGAGGCATGAGTGCACACATAAAAACTTATGGAATACCTCTGGCTTATTACAGCGATAGACACGTGATTTTCAGAGTTAGCAATGCAAAAACAGCAGAAGTTAATTTAACGCAATTTGAACGTGCTTGCAGTGATCTTGGTATTGAAGGAATTTGTGCAAATTCTGCTCAGGCAAAAGGGCGAGTGGAACGAAAAAACAGGGTTTTTCAAGATAGATTGGTTAAAGAGTTTAGGTTGAAAGGAATTAATACTATAGAAGATGGCAATAAATTTTTGCCGACGTATTTACCCAAGCATAACAAACAATTTTCAGTATGTGCGCGTGAGCCTAAAGATCTGCATCAATGTTCTATACCCGACGATGAAACATTAGAACATATTTTGAGCATTCAATCGAAACGAAAGCTGAGCAAAAATTTAGAAATGGGTTTCGAAAATACAATTTATCAAATATTGGTTGAAGGGAAAGGTCGTCGTTTGCAACAGAGCCTAGTGACTATATGCCGAATGTTAAATGGTGATACACGTTTATTATCCTCAATGGGTGATAAGCTTGATTATAAGACGCTGAATGTCCGTACGAAAAACAGTGGCTCGACGATAGATGATAAGTCTTTAAATGCGCATCTTGATAATTTGATGCAGCAGAAAAAAATTACAAAGTCTACGAAAGAACATCCTTGGCGAAAAAGATATAAGTTTGCGTTTCCAAAAAACGAAAGTATTTCTCAACCCGAAAATAAAAATGTCGAGCCAGTATTTCTCCCCTAAAAATTTTAAAAATTTGTGACTACCCCTGTGGGCATCGTGGGCAAGAGGGCGAGAGTCTGGGCAACCGGTGGGCAACTCTCCCAGAGTTGTCCACGGGTTGTCCCCACGTCCCGCAGGGCTCTGCCCGACCCAAAGGGCTTGTCCACATGTCCACAGGGATCCTTTCACAATCCGCCCACCATGCGCGATTTGCACCCTCAAAACGTCTTGGCATAGAATGTCCCATAGACCCACTTAAGGGGTATCTCTTCCTCTTAAAAGTTGGGGCACTCAGAGCTCCAAAAAGGGGACATTAGGCTTTGCTCTTACACTTTTATGAGTGTGTTAATGTTGACAACTACCGATTCTAAAAACCGGACATGTTTATGTATTCTTAACACTTTTATGAGTGTGTAATCAGGGCAACTGCACTATAATTAAGTAATTCAGATAACCTTTAACTATTAAAGAAAGGGGATAGAATTAATTTTTCTATCCCCTTTTTTATTTTAGGGATATTATATGCGCTTCTTTAAATTGGTGACATACGTTCGTAAAAGATCTTCGTGGACTCTTTTCTGCCTATAGTTTGATTGAGCATTATGGAACAAAGCAAGGTGTATTTTTGATTCTTGATGTTTATTTTTTTCAGTCTGAGCATCATCCTCATGCGCTGCTTTATTTTCATCGACAACTTTTTGATTAAAGGGTACTACGCAAGGTTTTAATTTTCTGTGTACTCGTTTAGAAAAATGCTTCAGTTTAGGAGCCATCCGAAATATATGCGAAAAAATCAGCAATCGTCGTTGGTCGGCATTAAAATCATTTAGCCGTGTTTGTTCTTCTTCTATAATTTTTCGTTTACGCCAATCTAATTCTGCTAGCCGTTTTTTTTCATCCTCTGTCATTAGCACGATGCATCTCCATATTGCATTAACTAATGATAAGTATAGGATCTAACAAAAATTTAGATGGGATTACAAAAAAGATTTTTAACTGTTTTTAAAACCAGCCAAAAACTTATAGCTGATTTTTTATTAAAACACCTATCAAGTTGAAGTCGACTGCGGCTGACTGAGCACGGCATTATTGAGAGGCTTCACTGAGTCTATACCCGATTGATCAATAGAACGTTTCACCAGCTTACCTAAACCGCGAACTGCCAAAATCCAAAGCGTAATCACCACTAGAAATATCACGGCGATATAGGGGATAGTAGATCCTAAATTACCGCACATGACTAAAAGGAATTGAATCATAATCGAACCGCCAGACTTTCCTAAACGAGACGCTATTCCATCTACAACAGCCTTACCTTTTCGTTGTTCTTCTCTTGGCAATGGCACAAATGCAATTTCTTTAGTCTCGTCAAATAGCGTGAATTTTGAAGCTCTTCCCAAACAAACTTGTGCAGCACCAAACATCAATACCAAATTGGCAACCGGCAAACTAAAGAGCGCATAAAGTAAATCCGTTAAATATAAATTGCTTTCGAAGAGTAAGCACCCAAAAAATCCAATACCCGTGACGAGCCAAATCAATGGCGTTATCATGGCTGTCACCGTCCAGCCATAACGACGGATCACATTACCAGAGAGCATTAAACCCGATAAGGTTGCAAATACCCCTGTAATAGTGGCTATTTGATTCGTAAAGGCATTAAAATCACTCGCGTTTGGATAACGCAGTTGCACTTGATTAATCCACAAGACATCCGAGAAATTAAAGATAATATTATAGGCAACCACTAAAATCGTCACGTAGACCATGTAACGCGATTTCATTAAATAAGAAAAACATTCGAGCAAGCTAATTTTTTGAGCAGGCTCATCAATAACTGCTGTTTTGACTGTTTCTGAGATGCTTTTTATGTGCTGTTGCTTCGCAATTGTTTTGTTAACCCATCTAAACAACAAAACAATCACAAGACCAATGAACAAGACCACACCCAATTGCAGCGCTAAAGACTGCTCCCAGGCGACAGTTCCAAAGGGTAAAATAGGATTATATTCATCGAGTGTTAACCATTGTGCGGATTGACCTGAAAATATACCCGAAAAATTGGCTGCTATTGCAAAAATCGCATAAAAACGCTTTGCCTCATTGACCGATGTCACCTCGTTTGCAAAGCCCCAAAATAACATTGAAAGCACTGCGGTGCTCCACAATTCGGATAAAACATAAAAAATGGTGAGAGGCCAATGCCTAATAATCGAGACCAGCCCCCCAAGCCCTTCAGGTAACCGTGTTTGCAAACTATCGGCAATCGTCGTGAGTTCTAACAATTCACGATTTGGGTATAAAACCAATAAAAACAAGGTGAAGAACCCCAGAAAAAAACTGAGCATGGTGTAAAAAACTTGTTCACGATTTAAATGATGCGTCAGCTTAGTGTACACATAGGTGATCAATACAGCTCCTGGCAAAACTGCCCAGACTTTCAAGAAGGGGATAACTTCTGCACCCGATCCTTGCGAAGTAACCACCAGGGTTATTTTCATGCATCGAAGAACGTTGTAAACAAAGGTAATCAGAAAGAAGAGTGCCAACATCGGCAAAAGTTTTTTAAGTTCATAGCCATAAATAGGCCACAGAAAATTGCGGAGTTTACTAAACGGTTTAGGCTGTAGAGATTGCATAGATATTAAGCCCACCCTATCTAAAAAAGCCTTGATCTGGTTCGACGACTTGAACTACATTCTGCCTGAAAAATGAATCCATGTCAAACAACCAAATAACAGATGATATACACATATTCATGTTACAAAACGACAAAAAAAAAAGCCGGGCTCACAACCCGGCTTTTTTTATAACACATAGGTTAACGCACACTTCATTCCGCTGCATCCAGCGCTAAACCACTGCGTTCTACAAATTCTACGATTGCCATAGGTGCACAATCCCCTTTACGATTGCCACATTTTAAAATGCGAATATATCCACCTTTTCGTTCTTTAAAACGCGGACCGACTTCTGCAAATAATTTTGAAACGCTTTCTTTATCTCGCAAACGATCAAATGCTAAACGGCGATTCGCAATAGTATCGATCTTAGCCAATGTCACAAAAGGCTCAAGTACACGCCTTAAATCTTTGGCTTTCGGTAAAGTTGTTTTAATCATCTCATAGCGTATCACAGAATTAATCATATTCTGGAACATCGCCTTTCGATGGCTGGATGTGCGTTTAAACCTTCTACCTGCTTTTCTATGACGCATAAATATAACCCTTGTTGCTTAATCTTGTTGTAAACTTAACGGTGGCCAATTTTCTATTTGCATGCCAAGCGAAAGGCCTTTGTTTGTTAAAATGTCTTTAATTTCAGTTAAAGATTTTTTGCCCAAATTAGGGGTTTTCAACAGCTCGACTTCGGATTTTTGAATGAGATCCCCAATCAAAAAGATGTTCTCCGCTTTTAAACAATTCGCCGAACGAACGGTTAGCTCAAGATCATCAACCGATCGTAACAATAACGGATCAATTTCTGTTCTCAAACGAAGCGGCTCTGCTTGCTTCTCGCCTTTTAATTCTACAAAAACGGATAATTGATCAACCAAAATACTCGCAGCCCAACGAATCGCTTCTTCGGGCTCAATGGTACCATTCGTTTCTAAATCCAAAACAAGTCTGTCTAAATCAGTTCGTTTTTCCACACGCGCATTTTCAACCACATAGGTAACACGCCGAACCGGACTAAATGAAGCATCCAGTTGCAACCACCCAATGGATTTCGTTTCTTCTTCTGGATTCTGACGCATGCTGATGGGCTCATACCCCCGCCCTCTCACAACACGAATAGTCATTTTCAAATCGCCTGCTTTAGTCATGTGCGCGATCACGTAATTAGGATTGATAATCTTCACATCATGCGGCAATTCAAAATCAGAAGCTAAAACAGGACCTTCGCCTTGTTTATTTAATTTAAGCTCAACTTCTTCTCGACCTTCCAATGTAAATTCAATACCTTTCAGATTTAGCAAAATATCAATAATATCTTCTTGTACACCTTCTTTTGTCGTATATTCATGAAGCACACCCTCAATATATGCTTCAATGACTGCACATCCCGGCATAGATGAAAGCAAAACACGCCTTAACGCATTCCCTAAGGTATGTCCGAAACCACGCGGAAGTGGCTCTACCACGACTTTAGCGCGCTGATCTCCTACTTGTTGGACATCAACTAATCTGGGCTTTAAAAATTCTGTTACGGCACGTTGCATGAATTGCTCCTCACTACTTCTTCGCGTAAAGCTCTACGACCAACTGTTCATTAAATTCAGTAGGTAATTCGCTTCTATCAGGAATACGTTTGAATGTGCCTTTCATTATACTGACATCCACATCCACCCATTCTGGAAAACCTGCCCCTTCAGCTAGCCGAAGGGAATCCTGAACTCGTACTTGTGTTTTAGACTTTTCTCGTACTGTAATGACATCTCCCGCTTTTACCGCACAAGAAGGAATATTAACAATTTTATCATTCACCAATATCGCTTTATGACGCACTAATTGACGTGCTTCGGCACGCGTACATCCAAATCCTAAGCGGTAAACAACGTTATCTAAACGACATTCTAATAACTGAAATAGATTTTCACCCGTAGCGCCTTTGCGTCTAGCGGCTTCTGTATAGTATTTACGGAATTGTCGCTCCAACACACCGTACATGTATCTGAATTTTTGTTTCTCGCAAAGCTGTACACCATGATCGGTCGTACGTCGCGTCTTTTTTGCTCCATGCATACCCGGCGGTGTAGCCAGCTTACACTTAGAAGCAATTTCTCGAACACGACTCTTCAAACCTAAATCGGTTCCTAATCTTCTTTGTACTCTACACGTAGGCCCCAAGTATCTTGCCATTTCATTATCCTCAAATATTAAACACGACGCTCTTTCGATGGTCTGCACCCATTATGGGGAACACCCGTTTTATCAATAATTCGCAATATCATTAAATTTTCACCTACCGCGCGAACAGCAGATTCTCTGCCAGGCCCAGGTCCTCGAACATTCACATCCACCGTTTTTAAACCAAATTCTTTTGCTTGCAAAACAGCTTTTCTTGCTGCCATTTGCGCTGCATATGGCGTGCTTTTACGAGATCCTTTAAACCCAGCAGCACCGGCGGTTTGCCATGCAATCGTATTCCCTTGAGAATCCGATACGGTGATAATGGTATTATTAAAAGATGCAAACACATGCACAGTGCCTGTCGTCACTGTACGTTTTACTTTCTTACGCGTTCTCACTGCAGCTGTGGGTTTAGAGCCCGAAGCTTTCGATGATGCCTTTGCTGTTGATGCCTTTGCCATTTACAAATTTCCTACGCTATTTTTTTGCCTCTGTTGATTGCGGCTTCATAGCCATTTGACTCTGTCGCTTACGTCCTTTTCGAGTACGCGCATTTGTCTTAGTACGTTGTCCTCGAACCGGTAAACCCAATGTATGACGACGACCCCGATAACATTTAATATCTTTTAGTCGCTTAATATCCATAGCAACCCGACGACGCAGATCTCCTTCTACAACATACTCATTCACTGCTTCCTGAAGCACTGTTGTATATTCATCTTTTAAATCGCTTACCTTTCTTGAAGGCTCGATACCCACTTTTTTACAAATAGCCATTGCTCTATGGCTACCAATACCATAAACACTGCGCAACGCAATTCGAATATGTTTATTGGGCGGAAGTATAATTCCTGATAGTCGTACGGCCATAATTAACCCTGCCTTTGATTATGTTTGCTTGTCTTCTTGCAGACAATCTTGACTACCCGTTCGCGGCGGACAACAACACATCCGTCGCACATTTTTTTAACTGATGCTCTTACTTTCATCCTCGTCCTCAAATAGCCGTCGCATAAATAGATGACAATTCTACGCCTATAAATATATAAAGGCTAGCCCTAAAGGAGTGAACACATAAACAATTACTTGAGTTATGTATCCGCCCCTACTGAAAAATTATCGCGAACCTTTTAGGTTGGCTTTCTTCATAAGTGATTCATATTGATGAGACATCAGGTGTGCTTGCACCTGAGCCATAAAATCCATCACAACCACTACAATAATCAACAAAGAAGTACCTCCAAAATAAAAAGGTACATTCCATCCCATTACTAAAAATTCGGGCAATAAAGAAACCAATGTAATATAAATTGCTCCAACAATCGTTAAACGCGTCATAACCTTGTCAATATACTGCGCTGTCTGATCACCAGGTCGAATCCCGGGAATATACCCACCCGATTTTTTCAAGTTCTCGGCGGTTTCTTTTGGGTTAAATACCAATGCCGTATAAAAAAAGCAAAAGAAGATAATCGCTGCTGCAAATAATAAAATATAACAGGGCTGTCCGGGCGATAATGCAAGACTAAGTGCTGTTAACCACTCAAAACCCGGTGTTTTTCCAAACCATTGTGCAATAGTCGCTGGAAACAAAATAAAACTCGATGCAAATATCGGCGGAATAACGCCCGCCATATTGAGCTTTAAGGGCAAATGACTCTTTTGTGCCGCATACATTTTTCGACCTTGTTGTCGTTGCGCGTAATTAACCGTAATACGACGCTGCCCACGTTCAATAAAAACGACAAAAGCGATAATGGCCATTAACATCACACATAAGAGGACAAGACCGATAGCTTGCATCTCACCCTGGCTCACCTTCTCTAAAGTACCAATAACCGCACTGGGTAATCCTGAGACAATACCCGCAAAAATAATCATTGAAATACCATTACCTACCCCACGTTCGGTTATTTGCTCTCCGAGCCACATTAAGAACATCGTGCCGCTAACAAGCGTTAAGGTAACGATAAAATAATAAGTAAGATTCGGATCCAAGGCTATTCCCGAATTGGCAAGATATCGTGCCATGCCCACAGCTTGCAGTGTTGCTAAAGCGAGGGTTGAATAACGCGTATATTGCGAAATCTTTTTGCGTCCTACCTGCCCTTCTTTCTTTAACTGTTCCAAGGTTGGCCAAACCACTGTTAACAACTGAATAATAATGGAGGCGGAAATGTAGGGCATAATCCCTAACGCAAATAAACTTAAGCGAGCCAAAGCGCCACCCGAAAATAAATTGAAAAGCTCCAAAATTCCACGATTACCCGAAAATAATTCTGCTAAGCGTGCGGGATCAAGACCGGGCACCGGAATCTGAGCACCAATTCGATAGACGAGCAGAGCACCGATTAAAAAAAATATTCGTTTTTTTAATTCGGATAAGGATCGAAGATTTCCAGATGGGAGCGCAGTTCTTTGCATGGGTTATTCGATTTTGCCCCCAGAAGCCTCAATCGCTTCTTTTGCACCCTTCGTCACTAATAAACCTTGCACTGTCACAGGACGTACAATCTTACCTGCTAAAATAATTTTAGCATTCTTAATTGGCATAGAAACCAAATTGGCATCATACAATGCTTGCAGATTAATCACATCTGCAGTCATTTTATTCAGAGCATCTAGTCGAATTTCTGCCATAAAGCGTGCTGTACGCGATGTAAAACCAAATTTGGGTAATCGACGCTGCAATGGCATCTGTCCACCTTCAAACCCCACTTTATGGTATCCGCCGGCACGTGCTTTTTGCCCTTTATGTCCTTTCCCTGAGGTTTTTCCCATACCAGAACCAATACCACGACCTAAACGCACTGGCTTCTTTTTTGATCCGGCTGCGGGTTTTAATGTATTTAATCTCATGCAGATGGCTCCACTGATAGAAGATAGGAAACCTGATTAATCATTCCCCATACGCACGGGGTGTCTTCTAATTCAACCGTTTGACGTTGTCGACGCAAACCTAATCCGAGCAATGTGGCTCGATGAAGCGGTAAGCGTCCTGAACTACTTTTAATTAATGTAATTTTCACGGTTTTCGCATTTTTATTTTTTGTGTTACTCACTGGTAGCATCTCCTCTCGAAGCGCGAGTTCCAATCACATCGCTCACATTCTTACCGCGTTTTGCAGCGACTTGTTCTGGAGAAGACATTTTTTGCAAACCGCTTAGCGTTGCACGAACAACGTTAACAGGATTGCTCGAACCAATACACTTGGCTAAAACGTTGTGCACACCCAGCACCTCGAAAATAGCGCGCATAGAATTACTTGCAATAATACCTGTTCCCTGAGAAGCCGGTAGCATAATCACTTTTGATGCACCATGCCGAGATTCTACAGGATGAAAAAGTGTCGAGCCATTGAGTTCAATACGGATTAAATTACGGCGTGCGTTTTCCATCGCTTTTTGAATCGCGACAGGCACTTCTCGTGCTTTACTGCGACCAACACCAATGCGGCCTTTACCATCACCCACAACCGTTAGCGCAGAAAAACTAAAGGTTCTTCCACCCTTATTCGTCGTTGAACTTCTGCAAACCGCTACTAACTTCTCTTGAAAGCCATCGCCTTTTGCATTTAAATCTGAACTTGCTGGACTTGCCATGTTTTTAAACCCTTAACAAATTAAGCCATTAGCTCGCGCTGCTTCCGCCAAAGCTTTAACACGACCATGATATTTATAACCAGAACGATCAAAGGCTATTTTTGTAATACCCTTAGTCTTTGCGCGTTCTGCCACCAATTTTCCAACGGCTTCTGCCATTTTCAACTTTCCTGGACCTATTTTTTGAGTCCGCAGTTCTGCTTCAAGGCTAGAAGCCGAAGCCAAAACAGCCGACCCTCTCGGTGCAAAAACTTGCGCATAAATATGCTGCGCCGTACGATGCACGCTTAAATAAACGGTACGCAAGTCAAATACTTTACCTCGAGACCGATTTACTCGGCGTGCACGTGTTCTTTGTTTATGACTACTAGTAGTACGCATCATATCATCCTATTTCTTTTTAGTTTCCTTGATTTTTACAACTTCACCAAAATACCGCACACCCTTGCCTTTATAACATTCTGGTGGACGGAACTTCCGAATTTTAGCAGCTGTTTCACCCACAACTTGCTTATCAACACCGCTAACAATAATTTCCGTATTCGTAGGCACCTTAATGCTGATACCTGCAGGTATTGGGAATCGCACAGGATTCGAAAATCCTAAACTCAGTTCTAAAATTTCGCCTTCAATTTTTGCACGATATCCCACCCCAACTAACTGCAATTTTCGTTCAAATTCTTTATGGGCGCCTTGCAGCATATTCATAATTAGCTTATGGGTAGTTCCGACCATCGGATGTACCGCTGCGGTCGGCCCCACAGAAATAAGGTCTCCCTCTACGACAATCGAAACTGCTGAGTCGAGGGATAATTTAAAAGCACCTTTCTCGCCTTTAATATGCACTTCCCGGCCAATTTGATTAAATTCAACGCCTTTGGGAACGGTTAATGGCTTTTTCGCAATTCTGGACATTGATTACTCCTAGCTAACAGCACACAGGACTTCGCCGCCCTGTCCACATTGACGCGCTTTCTTATCGGTCATAACACCTTCGGATGTCGATAAAATTGAGATGCCTAATCCACCCATTATTTTAGGTAATTCATCTTTTGGCTTATAAATTCGCAAGCCCGGACGACTGACCCGTCTTATCTTCTCTATAACAGGCTTCGAATTAAAATATTTCAAATGAACCATAATAGTTGGTTTTACATCACCTATTTTCTTAAACGATAGAATGTAACCTTCCTCTTCTAATATCCGCAGAATGGCAATCTTTAATTTAGAAGCCGGAAAGGTAACGCTTTCTTTTTTAGCCATTTGTCCATTACGGATCTGGGTCAACATATCGGCAATGGGATCTTGTAAACTCATCTCTATGCTCCTACCAACTTGCCTTACGTAAACCAGGAATAAGCCCGTTCATCGCATATTCCCGCAATTTATTTCGACCTAAACCGAACTTACGATAAACCCCTCGTGAACGACCCGTTACTAGACAACGGTTCCTTAATCGAACGCGATTAGAATCTCTGGGCAAACTCTGCATTTTTGCTTGCGCAATTAATTTCTCTTCAAAACTTAAATCTTTATCACGAATTCTGCTTCGTAATTCTTCTCTAACGGCTTGATATTTATTCACCAACTTACGCTGACGTTTATCTTTTTCTCTCTTACACAATCTTGCCATGAGAGCCCTACTCCTTAAAAGGAAACTGAAATGCTAACAACAACGCGAGACCTGCTTCATTGGTTTTCGCGGTTGTTGTAATGGTAATATCTAATCCACGCAATGCATCGATTTTATCGTACTGAATTTCGGGAAACACAATTTGTTCTTGAATACCCATGGAATAACTACCACGACCATCAAAAGAACGTCGATTTAGCCCCCGAAAATCACGAATACGTGGAATCGCAATACACAGTAAGCGCTCTAAAAATTCATACATACGATCGCGACGCAATGTAACCTTGCAACCCACTGGCCACAGTTCACGCACCTTAAATCCCGCGATAGATTTCCGCGCTTTGGTGATAACAGGCTTTTGTCCGGCAATTTTGGCCATATCTGCAGCCGCATTATCAACCACTTTTTTATCATTTACCGCTTCACCGACACCCATATTCAAGGTTATTTTGGTAATACGAGGCACTTCCATCACATTCGCACAACCTAAATCTTTCATTAGCTGAGCAACGATGGTTTTACTATAAAAATCTTTCAACTTCGGGGTGTTACGCATGATCAACCACTTCTCCCGTCGACTTATATACTCTTACTTTGCGACCATTTTCTAATATTTTAAATCCAACCCGGTCAGCCTTGCCTGTTGCTGCATTAAATATTGCAACATTCGAGATCGCAATGGGTGCTTCCTTTTCTATAATACCACCCGCTTTTTCTTGCTGAGGCTTGGTATGTTTTTTAATTAAGTTAATGCCTTCAACCAAAAGACGAAAAGCATCCGCATATCGCGTTTTGGACTTTAGTACGGATAAAACAGTACCCTGGCGTCCCCTATCACGGCCAGCAACGATCACCACTGCATCGCCTTTTTTAATCTTATTCATAGCTATTCACCTATAACACTTCAAGGGCTAACGAAATAATCTTCATAAACCGCTCACCCCGTAATTCGCGTGTTACGGGACCAAAGATACGCGTACCAATGGGTTGTAACTGATTATTCAATATCACTGCTGAATTTTTATCAAAACGAATTAATGAGCCATCTGACCGACGAACGCCTTTACACGTTCGAACAATAACGGCCTTTAAGACATCCCCTTTTTTCACCTTACCGCGCGGAATCGCCTCTTTGACAGTGACAACAATCACGTCGCCGATACCCGCGTAACGCCGTTTTGAACCACCCAAAACCTTAATACACATAACACGACGTGCGCCACTGTTATCAGCGACATCGAGCATGGACTGCACTTGAATCATTGCTCGCCTCCGTCAAAGTCGGAAATCATAACACTTCTCGCTCTATTTTTTCAAGCCGTTCTACCAGTACCCAACTTTTTGTTTTTGAAATCGGTCTGGATTCTCCAATAACAACCCAATCCCCTTCTTTGCACAGACCTTCAGGATCGTGTGCATGATATTTAGTGGAACGGGTCATAATTTTACCATACAGAGGGTGTTTCACTTTTCGAACAACGCGGACAGTAATGGTTTTATCCATTTTATCACTGACCACAACTCCCTGCTCGGTGCGACCTTGGCTTAATCGCTCACTCATGTCTTTTTACCTTCTTTTGCTATCATCGTCGTTACTCTCGCAATATTTCGACGCGTTTCTTTAATTTCATGCGTCTTTACTAATTCTCCACTCGCTTTTACTAGTCGCAATTTAAATAACTTACGTCGTAAAGTTGTTAGCGTTGTATTCAACTCGCCAATGGATTTTCCAACCAGTTCTGCTGCTTTCATGATTACATAATCTCCCGTGGAACAAGCTCCGTTGCAACAGGAAGCTTGGAAGCCGCTAACCTAAAGGCTTCTGCAGCCAACTCCGGTGTCACCCCTTCTATTTCAAATAGGACTCTACCTGGTTGTACCAAAGCCACCCAATATTCTACGTTTCCTTTACCACTCCCCTGACGGACTTCTAAAGGCTTCTGCGTAATAGGCTTGTCTGGAAAAATCCGTATCCATATTTTCCCACCGCGTTTAATATATCGGCTAATCGCACGTCTTGCGGCCTCAATTTGACGCGCCGTAATACGCGCATGATCCATCGCTTTTAAGCCAAATTCGCCAAAACTAACCTTATTACCCCGGGTTGCAACCCCGCGGTTGTGCCCTTTAAATTGTTTGCGAAATTTGGTTCGCTTAGGCTGTAACATGATAATCCCCTCGGCTTACGCAACTTCTTGTGTAGATTGTTGTGGCTTCCCAGTCAAAATTTCACCTTTGAAAATCCACACTTTCACGCCAATCACACCATAAGTGGTCTTTGCAATGGCAGTCCCATAATCAATATCCGCTCTAAAAGTATGTAGTGGCAAACGACCTTCACGGTATATTTCACTACGTGCAATTTCAGCACCGCCTAAACGACCAGAAACATACACTTTAACACCTTTAGCACCTTGTCGTAATGCGCTTGTGACTGCACGCTTCATCGCACGTCTAAACATAATTCTGCGCTCTAGCTGCTGTGCAATACTTCTAGCAACCAGTGTCGCATCCAATTCCGGCTTGCGGATCTCTTCAATATTGATATGAATACGATCTGTAGGAAACCCAATTTTAGCACTGATGTCGGCTCGAAATTTTTCAATATCCTCACCTTTCTTGCCAATAATCACACCGGGCTTCGCTGTTTTGAGTGTAATGCGAACATTACGACCAGTTCTCTCAATCAAAACCTGACTCACACCCGCCGCTTCAGGTAATTTTTTGGCTGCATAGGCGCGAATTTCGAGATCGCTTGCTAATATTTTTGCAAACGAACCGCCACTTTTGCCACTTTCCGGAAACCACTTAGAAGAACTTTCCCGGATGTATCCTAAGCGAATACCAATTGGATGTACCTTTTGTCCCATGAAAACCTCTCTCTAACTAATTACGCAACCACTACAGTAATATGACAATTTCTTTTAACAATTCGATTTCCTCGCCCTTTAGCGCGTTGCGTCGATCGTTTTAATCTCGGTGCTTCATTTACAAAAATGCGTGCAACCGAAAGCTCATCTACATCTAACGCGTTATTATGTTCTGCATTTGCAATCGCAGATACCAATAATTTCTTCAGGATTTGGGCTGCCTTTTTCGGGCTAAAACTCAAAATATTCAACGCCCTACCTACTGGCAACCCTCTCACGAGATCAGCCACCAATCGCGCTTTTTGCGGCGAAAGCCTTGCGTCACTTAATTTGGCGCTCACTTCAAGCATGACAATCCCCTACTTACCTTTACCTTTGTCTTTACCGCCAGCATCTTTACCACCCTTTTTCACAGTTTTCGCGGTTTTATCACCCGAATGTCCTCGAAAAAGTCGCGTTGCAGCGAACTCACCCAATTTATGTCCGACCATATTCTCATTAATTAAAACAGGTACGTGCTGCCGACCATTATGCACTGCAATTGTTAAACCCACCATGTCTGGCAAAATCATCGAACGCCTAGACCAAGTCTTAATCGGCTTCTTAATACGCGTTGCTATCGCTTGCTCTACTTTTTTTAGCAAGTGTGCATCTACAAATGGCCCCTTTCTCAAAGAACGTGGCATGGAACCCTTCTCCTTTTACTTCGTTGCTTTACGCCGACGAATAATCAGTTTATTCGTGCGCTTATTACGACGTGTCTTTTTACCCTCTGGAATACCCCAAGGTGTACACGGTGGACGACCACCCGATGTACGCCCTTCTCCTCCGCCTAACGGATGATCAACCGGGTTCATAGCAACCCCTCGCACTCTCGGACGTTTATTACGCCATCGACTTGCACCCGCTTTCCCGAGCTTGCGTAAATTATGTTCGCTGTTTCCGACTTCACCAATGGTTGCACGACATTCTACCAAAACGCGTCGAACTTCGCCGGATTTTAAACGAAGCGTTGCATAAGCCCCTTCTCTGGCCAACAATTGAACAGAAGTCCCCGCACTGCGCGCCAGCTGCGCACCTTTGCCGGGTTTCATTTCCACACAATGCACAACCGAACCTACCGGTATATTTCGGAGCGGTAAACAATTGCCAACTGCAATAGGTGCTTCACCGCCCGCTAAAATTTCTGAACCAACCGATAATCCTTTAGGCGCAACCATATAACAACGCTCACCATCGGCATAAAGTACCAATGCAATATTCGCACTGCGGTTTGGATCATATTCCAAACGCTCAATTTTTCCAGGGATCCCTTCCTTTTTACGACGCCAATCGATAATCCGATAACGTTGAGCGTGTCCACCACCTCGCTGCCAAGCCGTAATTCGTCCATAACAATTCCGACCACCGGTTTGTTGTTTTGAGACGACCAAAGGTCCATAAGGCTTTCCCTTATGTAATTCGGGGTTAACGATTTTTACAACAAACCGACGCCCTGGTGAGGTCGGTTTCATTTTTACTACAGTTGTTACCATATTGAATACCCTGTTATTTATTGGAAGGCATCTAAGTTAATCGCTTGGCCTTTGTCCAAACGAACATAAGCCTTTTTCCAATCGGATCTCTCACCTTGCCTTTGTCTAAATTGTCTCGTTTTCCCCATGACATTAACAATTCGAACCGATACCACTTTAACCGAAAAAAGTTTTTGCACAGCTTCTTTCAGTTCTGTTTTAGTTGCGTCTTTTGCAACGCGAAATGCGATCTGATCAGCAACACTCACCGCTTTTTCAGTGGTATGAGGCCCTAATATAATTGTGTATAAGCGTTTTTCGTTCACTTGAATACCTCTTCAAATTTACGGATCGCATCGACAGTCATAATAACTTTATCGAATTTAATCAAACTAATCGGATCAACATTCGGCGCTTGCTGTACATCAATCTTCGGTACATTACGTGCCGAGAGATACAAATTCGGATCCCATTGACCTGTAACAATCAGAACCTCTTTTAATCCCAATGCTTTCAATTTCGCCAACAAATCACGTGTTTTTGGCTGTGAAATTTCAATCGCGTCAACAACAAGCAATCTATCCTGCCGTACAAGCTCGGATAAAATGGCTTGCATCGCACCTCGATACATCTTCTTATTGATTTTTTGACTATGATCCTGAGGCTTTGCAGCAAATATGCGACCGCCCCCTCGCCACAATGGACTTCGAATGGTACCTGCACGCGCTCTACCTGTTCCTTTTTGGCGCCATGGCTTAGCGCCCCCGCCACGCACTTCTGCACGCGTTTTTTGCGCACGCGTTCCCGAACGCGCGCCTGCTAAATATGCAGTAACTACCTGGTGTACCAACGCTTCGTTAAAATCTCTTCCAAACGTTATAGCAGATACTTCTAAACCTTTTTTGGGTGCCTCATGACTAGGCACGGCGAATGCGATTTCCATCGATATCTCCTTAGGCCGCAACCGTTGATTGAGCATTTGATTGAATATTATGTTTGACCGCCGGATAAATAATAAGCTTTCCGCCGGGCGCTCCAGGAACTCCGCCTTTAATCAGAATAACATGTCGCTCTAAATCAATTCGAACAACCTCTAGATTTTGAACCGTACGTTGCGTATTACCATACTGTCCAGCCATTTTTTTACCTTTAAACACTCTGCCTGGCGTTTGATTTTGACCAATGGAGCCCGGTGTATTATGAGACAACGAGTTACCATGAGATGCTCGCTGTGAACTAAAATTATGCCGAACAATACAACCCGCAAAACCACGTCCTCGCGTCAGTCCTGCCACATCAATTTTTTGACCAACTTTAAAGAAATCAGCGCCAATTTCGCTACCGACAGTAAGGTCTTTACAGTCTTCTGCTTCCGCACGAAATTCCATTAAATCTTTACCAGCAACCACGTTTGCCTTTGCAAAATGCCCCGCTTCAGCTTTGGTAATACGACTGGGTTTAACTTCACCACGAGTCACTTGAATGGCAATATAGCCATCATTCTCAAGCGTTTTCATCTGTACAATGCGGTTAGGTTCCACTATCGCTACCGTTACAGGGATCGATGCCCCACTTTCCGCATCGAAAATCCTCGTCATTCCACATTTAGTCGCAACGACACCAATCATTTTTCTACCCCTAACTAACAGCTATCTGAACATCAACGCCAGCAGCTAAATCTAATTTCATCAGCGCGTCTACTGTCTTTTCCGTTGGTTCTACAATCTCGACGTAACGCTTATGTTCCGGAATTTCGTACTGATCACGCGCATTCTTATCGACATGCGGCGAAACCAACACGGTAAAACGCTCATGACGTGTAGGCAATGGCACAGGACCTCGTACTTGAGCGCCCGTTCGCTTAGCCGTATCAACGATCTCTTTAGCAGATTTATCAATCAGCCGATGATCATACGACTTTAAACGAATCTTTATCACTTGACTTGCCATTTAAAATTACTCCAGTACCTTGGATACAACACCTGCACCCACGGTGCGACCGCCTTCACG
>DAORSV010000013.1:0-26498 GCA_035443705.1 Gammaproteobacteria bacterium | reverse complement strand
GAATGCACGCGAATTTTTTTGCACGCTTGTGCTGAGACACTCAGCGGTATTGTATCGGTTACCACTAATTCATCAATAGGCGAATCACTAATATTTTTGATGGCGTTACCCGATAAAACAGGGTGTGTAATGTAAGCAATCACGGATTTCGCACCCTGTGTTTTTAATGCTGTTGCAGCGCTACGCAGCGTATTGCCGGTATCTATCATATCATCGATAATGACACAATCACGATCTTTTACATTACCAATAATATTCATGATTTCTACAGAATTAGGATTAGGGCGGCGCTTATCAATAATCGCGAGTTCTGAATCATTTAATTTTTCGGCAAAAGCGCTGGCGCGTACAACGCCGCCAATGTCTGGAGAAACGATTAAAGGGTGAATAAGTTTTTTTTCTAGAATGTCTTGTAAAAAAATATGTGTTGTATATAAATTATCGATGGGTTTTTCAAAAAAGCCTTTCAGCTGCTTGGCGTGAAAATCTACTGTGATCACCCGATCGATACCAACGGTCGTTAACAAATCAGCGATAACTTTTGCGCTAATGGGTACAGCTGCGGAATGTAAGCATTTGTCTTGACGACCATATCCAAAATAGGGAATCACAGCAGTGATTCGATTGCTTACTCCGCGTTTAACCGCGTCTGCGATTAATAATAATTCCATGACGTGATGATTGGTTGGGGTTGAGGTTGGTTGAATAATATACACATCGCGATTGCGAATGGGTTCTAAAATTTCAACTTGCGTTTCCTTATCACTAAATTGAGAGATCAGTGCTTTGCCGAGTGGTTGATTTAAGTGTTGTGCAATTTTTTCTGAAAGCGGTTTGTTCGCATTACCTGACAGGAGAAGAAGATTAGTCATAATGCTAACCCTCGAGTTTCTGGGCATGGATGTGTAAAAAAGTGGCTGGGGTGCTAGGATTCGAACCTAGGTATGCAGGGATCAAAACCCTGTGCCTTACCGCTTGGCGACACCCCATCTGAAGGCATCCATTATGCAAGAAATCGGTACAAAAAAACAAGTCACAAATGTCCTTATTCACCAAGGCTCCAGCGATCAAAAATAAATTTAAGTCGTATAGCACCATTTCTGAGCAGAAGCTTACAAGGCACATCGTGTCCATCAATGGGTTTGTAAGCTTGATATTCGATGTTCCAACCCTGTTGATCAATTTGCCAAAGTCGATCTGAGTTATCCAATAACATTGCTTTGGGAGCGAGACCCGGTGCGGGTAAGCCTCGAAGCCAATAGCGTAAGCCGGAAACTGGAATGATCCACCCCAGTTCCTGCTGGACTAATGCTTCTGGGGTACTAGCTGTGATAATTTTAGCATCTGTTCTTGTGAGTGAGACGCGGTTTGAGTCTCCCTTGATTTGGACAGTATTACTGCCGAGCGGGCCATATAGGCGAATTTGATAGCTTTGTGGGTGTTGTTCCCAGACAATGCTGGCATTGCCGCCTTGCTTTCCATCACTAAATCCGACTTTTCCGATGGCTTCGAAATCTTGGAGATTAGATATGTTTTGTTTTCTAACTTTATTATTGATTGTCATACGTAGATCATCGGGTACATGAATGACCTTTGCGCAACCTGCGAGAGAAAAAAATAAAATAAGGATTGTTAATTTCATACTATGTGAGTGTAGCAAATCTCTCAGTCCTCGTCGCTTGTCTCTTGTTTTTGGTTTCTGGTCTCTAGATAAGACTATTGGTATACTGATCCAATTGGGGGTTATTAAATGAAATTGGGTTTTTTTAATATTCCTTTAGCCAAAGCGATTCGCGAAACCTGGCGGCAAGGTTATCGTTTTTCGGATTTTTTTGCCGATCTGGGCGCTGGCCTCACCCTTTGCATTATTGCTATTCCGATGACCATGGCGGTTGCTATTGCCTGTGGCGTGCAGCCTGAGCATGGTCTGTATGGCGCGATTATTGCAGGACCTTTAATCGGATTACTGGGTGGGTCACGTTTAAGTGTTTCTGGACCAGTTGTCGAATTAGCCGTTTTGATTTATCCCGTTGTCTACCAATTTGGATTTGGTGGATTGATGTTGGTTACTTGGATGGCTGGTCTCATATTATTAATCATGGGTTTAGCAAAGCTTGGACGTGTTATAGAATTTATCCCTTATCCGGTTACAACGGGCTTTATTGCGGGAACGGGCGTTGTTATTTGCGCATTGCAGATTAAAGATTTTTTTGGGCTTGATTTGTTAGTGCAACCTAAATATTTTGTTGATCGTTTGTTAGGACTTGCACACGCCTTTCCGACTTGGAAAGTGGGGGATACCGCGATTGGAATAATCACTTTAATGGTGATGATGTTTTGGTCACGTTTAAAGCTACGGATCCCCGCGCATTTAATTGCAATAATTGTGGGTAGTTTAGCCGGTATGCTTTTGCCCCTTATTTCGCCGGACTTGTCTATAGAAACTATTGGTTCTCGATATGGTGGTATTCCACAAACCTTACCTCAAATATTGTCTTTTAAGGGAACCTTCGATTTAGAGGCAATTCGCATTTTATTTGGTTCTGCCTTCGCGATTGCCATGTTGTGTTCGATCAAGGCGTTATTGTGTGCGGTTGTCTTAGATGGTATGACAGGCACTAAGCATAATCCGAATTCAGAACTGATCGCGCATGGGATTGGTAATTTGGTCTTGCCTTTTTTTGGTGGTATCACATCTACCAGTGCACTGTCTCGTTCAGTGGCTAATTTACGTGTGGGCGCGAGATCTCCTTTGGCGGCCGTGATCCACGGGATTTCTATTTTATTTGTTATTTTGATTTTTGCACCTATTTTGTCGTATTTGCCGATGGCAGCGTTGGCTGCACTGTTGTTAATGGCGGCTTGGAATATTTTTGATTTTCAGCACTGTTTACAGATTGTGCGTGTTGGTACCCGGAGTGATGTTGCTGTACTCTTAATTTGCTTTGGTTTAACTGTATTGTTGGATATGGTGATAGCCGTGGGTGTTGGTATGGTGTTAGCCGCGCTTTTATTTATGAAGCAGATGGCCAATATTACAGGAGGGCGTTGGCTTTTGGAAGCGAGCCATTGGAATATGAACAAACGCTTGCCTGATCATGTGATGGTCTACGAAATTTCGGGTCCTTTGTTTTTTGGTGCAGCAGAAAAAGCCATGAGTACCTTGCGTGAGCACAGCTCAGGATTAAAAGTATTGATTTTACAAATGCATGGTGTGCCGACAATGGATATCAGTGGTGTGGTTGCTTTAAAATCTGCGTTGGAATCGTTGCAGAAAAAACGCATTTTTGTGATTTTATCTGAGGTGCAAACACAACCAATGGAAGCGTTAAAGCGTGCGGGTTTAGAACCTCATCCCGAAAGATTGGCGATTTGTGAAAATATGCATAGCAGTGTTGAATTGGCCAAAAAGATTATGTAAGGCTTTAGTGATACAATGTTCATTCGGCTACGAGCAAAGCTTCTATTGAAAATGCCGTGATCAAACCATTGTCGACGATATATATTTTTTTTATCTCTTTTTAAAATCAAGTGTTTAAAAATACAGGGTTTAAATTTTTTTAGAATGTAGTTAGAATAGCGCAGTGGGTGCGAGGAATTTAATTTAAACTCTTAAATTATTTCAAATATGGGAACACTAGCTCTTATGTTAAAAAATCTTTTAAAATCAGTTATTAATTTCTATTTAATTATTTGTTTATGGCCAGTAACTTCATGGGCTCAGGATCATAGATTTACAGATGTTACCATTATAGTTTCTTCTTGTGACAAGTATTCATTCGTATGGGAACCGTTTTTTGAATCTTTGTTTAAGCATTGGCCTTCGCTGCAAACCACCAGTAGCAAGGTGCCAATAATATTGATTTCAAATACCAAACAGTATAATCATCCGCGCGTTCAAACAATTAAAATTGCGGATGAAATCAGTTGGGCTGATAATATGCTGACGGCTTTGCAACAAGTGAAAACGCCTTTAGTATTATATCTACAGGATGATTATTGGCTAGATAAACGTGTAGATGAAAACCGGTTAGCGCAACTAGCCACAATTTTACGAAAAGGTAATACGGCTTTTATTCAAACGAGCGTTAATGATTTGCGTTTTCAAAATGGTTTAGCGCATGAAACTGTTCCTGACATGGTGTATCGAAAAAAATTCTCACACTATAAAGTTTCGTTACAAGCAGGATTGTGGGACAAGGCCTCTTTAGAATATTTATTACGTTCGGGAGAAAGTCCTTGGGCTTTTGAAATTTTGGGTTCGATTCGCGCCCATGGCTATCCTAAAGCATTTTTAAGCCTTGTGAACGATGAGCCTATACATTATATCAATGCTTCACATTTAGGACATATTGTACCAGAAGCGATTGCGTATACTAAAGCACAAAATATCGGTTTTGATCCGGGCAACTTTCCACGTTTAGGTAAATTTAACTGGCAGATCAGCAAACGAACATGGCTAGAAAGATGGAAAAAGTTATCAGGTTTTTTGAAACATCCAGAATTGTTTTATGAGTTTGATGCTTCGTGAATACGCATGCAGATTTAGAAATCTAGTTTTTTAATTCGATCTGTAATCTTTTTAAAGTATTTAACAATTCTTCATCATCTTTATTTGTCTCTAACGCTTTTTTCAAAATAGTTTTTGCCTCATCTTTTTGATTATTGATCCAGAGTGCTTCACCGAGATGTGCTGCAATTTTAGGGTTTTCGCTTAAATCGAGTGCTATTTTCAAATAGTGGACGGACTGATGATAATTGCCCGATTGATAATAAGCCCAACCCAACGTATCCATAAATAGCGGATTATTGGGGGAAAGACTTAAGGCTTGATTGATAAATTCCAGAGCTTCGCCATGACGATGATTGTTAAAAGATAAGGCATATCCTAATGCATTTAAGGCATTTGCATTATTCGGATTTTGTTTTAGGATTTGTTTTAAATCCGTTTCTGCCATTTCCCATTTTTTGAGTTTGATTGCGGTAACAGCGCGGCTATATAAGACATCTTCGTCAAGTGGTAGTTTAATCAGAATATCGTTGGCTAATTGCATGGCCTCATCCGGTGTTTTACTTTCGTTAAGCAGATCTATTTCCATGAGCAGAAGCTGTTTTTGCTCTTCAAAAGTTGAAGGGTTACTGTTGTGAATAAGATAAATCGCTTCTTTATAAGATTGCGTTTCTTTTAATAAAGCGATTGCACGCAGTACCGCTGGAATTTGATAGGGTCCTTTTGTGACATTCGAATACCGCTCTACTGCGGCGCTTTTGTTATCCTGCAGTTCGTCTATTTGGCCTAATAGGTATTCAGCACCATCCATTGCATCTGGAAATTTTTTTGCTTTTTTTAAAGCATTAGACGCTTCTTTCCATTGTTTTTCTTTTAAATAGATATCTGCCAAAATCAGAAGTGCGGATCCGCCATATTTAGAATCTTCAGTTAATTGATGTAATTCTGTTTTAGCAGCTTCTGTTTGTGCTGTATCAAGTAAGACATTGGCATAAAAAAATCGGAGTTCATTATTTTTTGGGAATATTTCAAGTTGTTTTTTGATAAAGCGTATGGCGGGTGTATCAGAATTTTTTTGATAACGAATCAAGCGTGCTTTAAGCTCTATTGCACTCGTTAAATCAGGCTTTTGGTTTAAAGCCGAGTCAACCCACTGCGTTGCGCTGTTCATATCTCGTTGTTCTACAGCACTTTCTGCGGCAATGAGATGCGCATAAGGATCGTTCGGTCGCGCTAATGCGATCTTATTTAAAGCTTCCTTGAGATTTTTTGCGCTACTTTCAGACAGTCGACTTTGAACTTCCATGATGGGATGATCAATTTGTTTGGGATCAAGTTCAATGACTCTTGTGAGATAGGGTAAGGCTTTATCAACTGACTGGCTAATAAGAAGCGTCATTGTAATTAATTGGGCCTGTAGATTAAGCGGATCTTCCTTGGCCCAACATTCTGCACTGATTAACGCCTCGTTAGGCGCCTCAAGTGAAATCGCTAACAGGGTAGATGCTTCGGCAACGCCGGGATCATTTGTTTGCTGTATTGCTTTTAAATAATAATGTAGCGCGATGGATCTCATCCCGCGACTGGCAGCAATCTCTGCCACAAGAATATTATACAGAATCAGGTTATTTTGTTTTACTGAAGGTTCTGCAGTCGCGTGCGCTTGGCTACTAGTCCCCATC
Source organism: Gammaproteobacteria bacterium (assembly GCA_035443705.1). Classification (GTDB taxonomy): domain Bacteria; phylum Pseudomonadota; class Gammaproteobacteria; order UBA6186; family Azoamicaceae; genus CADEGZ01. The sequence goes on along the minus strand of DAORSV010000013.1, from coordinate 20,306 downwards.
GTCAAACAGGAGATTACCAGATATACTGCCACAATCCATAGTAGATGGGAAAGACGCGGATTTTTAAAATTTTTTGAAAGACGATACATTAGTTTATCCAAATTTGTTCTCTAGATAACACATCGGCTTAGGGGTAGAAATCTAAAGGATTTGATGTAAATGGCTTTAATGGTAGTAGGTGTTAATTTTCAAACAGCGACCATCGATATACGAGAGCGCGTTGCGCTTGATCTGCAAACGGGTGTTGAGATAGCGCATTGGCTTATAGCCGAAGGCGTTGCGAGAGAGGTTCTGATTATTTCAACGTGTCATAGAACTGAGATATACTGCGAAGGGCTGACACACGCAGATCTATTTGGGATGATAATAGGTCGGCTGGGCTTATCTATCGAAACAATAGAGCCGTTTAGCTACAAACATTTAGATCTTGCCGCGGTGATGCATTTAATGCGCGTTGCGACCGGTTTAGATTCGATGATTGTGGGAGAGTCGGAGATTTTAGGGCAATTAAAAAAGGCTTATACTGCTTTTGCAAATGCCAGTACGATTGGAAAGTATTTAGGACGTTTATTTCAAACGACGTTTGCCATTGCCAAGGATGTTCGAACTCAAACGGGCATAGGGGTGAATCCCGTCTCGGTTGCTTATGTTGCGGCTCGCCTTGCTCAGCATATTTTTCCGGATTTGGCGAAAGCCTCTGTGTTGTTAGTCGGTGCAGGCGATTTAATTCGATTGATTGCGCAACATCTGATAGCAATGGGAGTGCAAAAAATAGGGGTAGCAAACCGGACAGAAGCCAACGCAGCGCGTTTGGCTTTGTTATTTAATGCTGAGTATTTTTGTTTAGAAAAGATGAAGGAACACTTGTTTGAAGCAGATATTGTGATTACAGGATGTGCTTCTGCCTTACCCATTATAAGCGAAAAAAAGGTGGCATCTGCGCTGAGTCAACGCGAGTCTAAACCCATGTTTATCATAGATTTAGGTGTTCCGCGAAATGTAGAATGTGAAGTGGGCGCATTAGACAATGTGCATTTATATTGTATAGATGATTTGCAAAAAATGGTAGAAAAAAATAAGCGTTTTAGGCATGATGCTGCAGAATCAGCGGAAATCATGATACAAATTGCGGCGGTTCGATTTATGGATTGGCTACAAGCGCAAGATTCTTTTAAAACGCTTTGTATCTTTCGACAGAAATTTGAACAGATTCGCGATCGCTTATGTCAAGATGCTTTACAGCGTCTTCATTTGGGAGAAGCGCCTGATCGTGTTGTTAAACGTTTAGCCAGTGATTTAACAAGTCGATTTTTGCATGAGCCGACGCGTCGTTTGCGAGAAGCCGGGTTGGATCGCGAAGAAGCATTATTAACATTAACACGAGATTTATTTGAGTTAAACTGTGAAACTTTCTATACAAAATAAGCTAGAATTTTTAATCGAACGTCATCAGGAACTGAGTAATCTCTTGAGCTCAGCCTCGATCATTCAAGATCAAGCGCGTTTTCGTGCATTGTCTAAGGAATATTCAGAATTAGAGCCTCTGGTTTTGGGTTTTCGTGCGTATCAAGTCGCTAAGCAAAATGTGGAATCAACGACAGAAATGTTAAAAGATCCCGATCTCGATATACGATCAATGGCACAAGAAGAATTAAAAGAAGCTTTACTGTTACTCAAAATTCAAGAAGAAACGTTATATCGCCTTCTGTTACCAAAAGATCCGAATGATCATCGAAATGTCTTTCTCGAAATTCGTGCGGGGACAGGGGGAGATGAAGCGGCGTTGTTTGCAGGTGATTTATTTCGGATGTATACCCGTTTTGTAGAAAATCAGGGTTGGGGCACCGAAATTTTGAATCAGAGTTTTGGGGAACATGGGGGTTATAAAGAAGTCATTGTTCGCATTTCTGGCAAAAATGTCTATGCTAAATTAAAATTTGAATCGGGTGCGCATCGTGTTCAGCGTGTGCCTGCCACAGAATCTCAGGGCCGTGTTCATACCTCAGCTTGTACCGTTGCCATATTGCCGGAAATTGAGGCGATAGAATCTTTTGATATCGATCCCAGTGATTTGCGTATTGATACCTATCGCGCCTCGGGTGCGGGTGGACAGCATGTGAATAGAACAGATTCTGCTGTACGCATTACCCATTTACCGACCGGAACGGTGGTCGAGTGCCAAGACGAACGTTCTCAACATAAAAATAAAGCGCGTGCGATGAGTGTTCTGCAATCTAAGTTATTGGTTGCCGAACAAACGAAGCAACGTTTAGCGCAAGCAGAAACAAGACGAAATTTGGTGGGTAGTGGGGATCGTTCAGAGCGGATCCGTACTTATAATTTTCCGCAAGGGCGATTAACCGATCATCGTATTAATTTAACGCTGTATCAATTGCCCAGTATTATGGAAGGCAATCTATCTCCGGTGATCGATCCTTTAATTCGCGAGTATCAAGCGGATTTATTGTCGATGATGAGTGATGAAGGCTTGTAGTGATTAGTATTCACAGTATTTTGTCTATTGCTTTAAAGTCGAGCAATTTGACATCCCTAGAAGCTGAAGTATTATTAGCCCATGTATTGAGTGTATCTCGTGTTTATCTTCGTGCTTGGCATGAGAAAACCGTGACGGAACAACAAAAACAAGCATTTGAATCACTGGTTTCTCGCCGGTACGCGGGAGAACCGTTGGCCTATTTAGTGGGTGCTAAAGAATTTTGGTCTTTGCCTTTGGTAATTTCAAAATCTGTTTTGATTCCGCGTCCGGAAACAGAATGCTTAGTAGAGCTTGTTTTAAATAACACCGGTTGTAAGGACCGTGCCTCTGTGCCGGTCCAGGGTATTCGCGCTTTAGATTTAGGCACAGGCAGTGGTGCCATTGCATTGGCTTTAGCTGTTGAACGACCGCACTGGAAGATTATAGGGGTTGATAGGTCGCTTGCTGCTTTAGAGATTGCAACACTCAATGCTAAAAACAACCAAATAGACAACGTTGAATTTATAAAAAGCGATTGGTTTTCGTGTTTTGAAGTAGATAAAACAAGATTCGATATTATTGTTGGTAACCCACCTTACATTCACCCAAATGATAGTCATTTAGAAGGTGATATTCGCTACGAACCTAAAGAGGCGTTAATATCTTTTCCTGATGGTTTGCAAGATCTTAAAAAAATTATCCTGGAAGCGCCTAAATATTTAGTGTCAAAGGGTTGGCTATTTTTAGAGCATGGTTTTGATCAAGGTGTTTTTGTTAAAAAAAGCATGGAATTAGCGGGTTTTACTGATGTGAAGACGTATAAAGATGTGGCTGATTTAAGCCGGGTTACAGTAGGTCGAAGGGTAGAGAAAAAGCATAAAATGATTTAAGTTTTTTGATTTTGTGTCGATTAAGAGTAGCATAGGGCAGAGATGTGGTGCTTGACAGAGAGTTTGAAAGCTTTTACATTGCCTGCTCTTCGAGAGATAAAGGATTCGCGTTTGTTAGTTAGTTTAAGGAGGATTGAGGATGAGATACATCGGAAAAAGTTTAGTCATCGCTGGTGCATTGTTGGCTTTTAGCAGTGCAAACGCCGAAGAGATGTTCCCATACTTGGGTGTTGATGTTAGTCAGACCTATATGCGTGCGCGTGATGCATGGAATCTCGTTTTTCCTAAAACTTATCCTGGCGCCTCTCTTTACGTTGGGACGCGATTTCATGAAAACTTTGGTCTTGAATTAGGTTATGATTGGTCGGCACGCAGAACAAAGAATTTTGTGTTAGCAAACGGATCGCGTTTTTTTGGTGGTACAGTGACTTCGCCAAACGGTTTGAGCGGCAGTACAAAGATACGGCGTACCGGAGGTTATTTAGATCTTTTAGGTACACTGCCTGTTGCTGATTGTGTTGAGCTTTTGGGAACGCTGGGTTTTGGTTGGGTTCAAGCAAAAATTGTGACTTCTTTTAGTACTGAAACGGCCGGTGCTACGCCAACAAGTTCAGCAATCTCTTCTGTCTCTGGAAAGGGTCGAGGGGGGCTTCGGCTGGGTTTTGGTGCAATTTGCATGCTAACAGAATCTGTCGGCGTGCGTGCCAAAATAAATTGGTCAAGTACTTCTACCTTGCGTTTAAAAGGTAATCCGGCCTTTAACAGTTTAGGGTACGATGCAAAAGGCTTTAAAGGATCTACTGCATTGCTTGCGGGTGTTTTCGTTAGATTTTAAGGATTGCGAATGAAATTTATTCCGAAAAATGTATTGATGCTAAGTGCCTTGTTGGTTGGAAGTAGTGCGAGTGCAGATGCATTGGGAGAGCTTAATCCCTATCTGGGTGCTGATTATTATCAAGCCTGGATGAGAGGGAATAACGATTGGAAAACAATCTTCCCAAGATCCTATCGTGGTGCAACGGTATATATTGGTACTCGGTTTTGTGATACTTTAGGTCTGGAATTTGGGTATGATAGGTCGACACGTACCAAAAAAGATTGGTCTCTACCGGCTGGCACGCGTTTCTTTAATGGAGCCGTGCCAAATACAGGGATTACAGGAACGACAAAGATAAATCGTTCGGGTGTTCACTTGGATTTGTTGGGCTTTTTACCGATAACAGGCTGTTTTGATTTATTCGGAACAATCGGTTATGGTTGGGTTCAGAGCAAAATTGATATTATCCAAAGTACGGCTTCGGCCAGCAGTAACCAAAGTTCCGCTTTGGCTACTGTTGCCGGAAAAGGGCGCAGCGTTTTACGCGCAGGCGTTGGTGGAAGCTATATGGTTAATGACATGGTTGGTCTTAGGGCCAAATTAGGATGGGAGACAACTTCCACCCTACGTGTTAAAGGCAATCAAGCTTTTATCGACTTGGGATATCAGTCAAAAGGCTGGAAGGATACGACGGCATTGTCGATTGGTGCTTTCGTGAAATTTTAGCTTAGTGTAGTGTGTTGAAGCTTCTTAATAACGTTATGTGAGGGGAATATAAATGAAACAAGTAGCAAAGAGTCTAGTCATAGTAGGAGCCATGCTGGCTGCAGGTAGTGCTGCTGCAGATATGGATATGGATTTTCATCCTTTTGTCGGGGTTGATTATCTTCATGCGTTTATGCCATCTAAAGGTTCTATAACAACCTTTACGGGTAGAGACACTATTAACGCTAAAAACGCTTTTAGAAGTTCTTTTCCAGGTGCAACGGTTTATGTAGGTTCTAAGTTTGCCGATTGCTTTGGTGTAGAATTGGGTTGGGATTCCTCACTTTCTTCAAAAAAGAAGACAGCAACAAGTCCTAGCACAAGCCCTTTTGCTTATACCTATACTTCTAAAGTACGTCGCGAAGGCTTCCATGCAGATTTATTGGGCTTTTTGCCAATGATGGATTGCTGGAATCTATTTGCATCACTCGGTATTGGTTCTGTGAAAGCGAAGATAAGCGATCAAAACTTGGCTTCAAGCACTGCGTCACAAGCTCAGCTATCAGCGCTTAGAGCAGGTAGTCCGTTACCACTTTCCAGCAAAAGGAAATCGGTTTTGCGATTGGGTGTTGGCGCAAGCTACATGTTTACAGAAATGTTTGGTGTGCGTGCTAAGGTAGGTTACGAAGGAACGAGTGCTTTGCGTGTGAAGTACACTAATGGTACATCTGCGAAGGCATTTAAAGACACAACCACTTTAGCAGTTGGTTTGTTTGCGCAATTTTAAGTAATTGTTGTAATTTTTAATGCTAATCGAAAACCCTGGTTTGGAAACAAACCAGGGTTTTTTTTTCTTAAAATTCCTCTTTATTTATTTTAAAATTAATTCTTGCATTTGTTTAAAGTAATCATGTACAATTTTGAATTGAGATCTAACCCCTCTTTAACCAAAGGGTTTTGAAGATGCAAGGCACGATCGACAGATGCCTTTGTAGAATTTTAACCCTGAATTTTAGAGTTTTTTAATAACGTTATTCGAAGGAAGTAGCAAATGAAGCAAATAGCAAAAAGTTTGGTTGTAGTTGGAGCCATGTTGGCTGCAGGTACGGTTGGTGCAGAGATGATGGACGATGTGAGACCTTATGTTGGTCTTGATTACTATCAGGCTTGGATGAAAGGTGCGAAAGCTACTGGTTCAAGCCCAGCAAATTCTACTTTCGATTTTGCAAAACAAGCTCCTAAATCTTACCCAGGTCTGGCGGCATATGTTGGTGCTAAATTTACAGATTTTTTTGGTATGGAACTGGGTACTGATTGGTCTTTTCGAAAAAAGAAATCAATTACTGATAACGGTAGCAACATTAAGACGGAAGTGAAACGTCGGGGAATGCATGCGGATCTTGTTGGGTTTTTTCCGCTGAACGACTGTGTAGATATTTTAGGATCCGTTGGTCTTGGTTGGGTTAAAGCAAAAACTACTCAAACAGGAGCGAGCGCTGCCACGGCTGAAACGTACAAAAATAAAGGGAAAACTGTTGCTCGATTAGGTTTGGGTGTTAGTTACATGGTTACTGATATGATTGGGTTGCGTGCTAAAGCCGGTTGGGAAAACACGCGGCGCTTAAAGTTGCAAGATAATACGCCTCCTATTGATACGTTCAAACCATTTAAAGATACAATGTCCTTGTCTCTTGGTGCGTTTGTACGCTGGTAAGCCATTGTTGTTGAATATTTGAAGTTTGATTAAAAACCCTGGCTTGGAAACAAGCCAGGGTTTTTTTGTTTAAAATCCTCTATAAAGGGGGAGTTTAAGGCTTATTGATTCCTTTGTGCTAAAATGAACAATAAAGATTTAAGTAGGGAGTTCAAGGATGAAGCGAATTCAATTTCCATTCAGATTTTTATTTTTGTTGGCCGTTTTACTTCCCTATAAAACGAGTTATGCAACTTATTCTCCCGTTGAAATAGAAGATTCCAACAAGTCTAATAATTACGATACCTACATGGGTGTCAATTTTAAACAGAACTGGATAAAGCCGCGGGGTGGGTGGAATAACCTTTTTGTGAAAGAGCAGCCCGGGTTTAATGTTTATTTTGGTTGGCGTTTTCATCCTAATTTTGGAGCAGAGTTAGGATATGAATGGACAGACAATAAACCCAAAGCGTTTGCAGTGCAACCCGGCAGTACGTTGTTGGGTGTTTTAAATAATTCGGGAGCACCGGTTACGCTGACAGGCAAAGTGCGCTTTAAAACGGGTGCAGCAGATTTGAATGCGTTTATTCCGTTGTGTGCGGAGCCTCTCTGGGAGGACGTTATTCCAGAAGGGATTATTTCGGTCGGTGTTGCAGGGATGAAAGCTAGCATGAAGATTTTTTCGACGACACCTGCGACTCCATTTAGTAATCAATTTACGACGATTCAAGGTAGAAGCAAGGCCGTTTATCGTGCGGGTTTGGGCGTTCAAGCATTGATTATAGAAAACTTTGGTATACGTGTATTATGGCGTGTTGAAAGCACCTCGTTTTTACGGGGGAGAAATAGCCTGACAACGACCAATAATGGTACGCGCGTTATTTTTAAAAATGCGAATACGTTGGCGGTGGGGTTGTTTTTTAAGTTTTGATAATTTACAACTTCCCCTTCAATATCTCATTCACCTGATCCGGATTCGCTTTCCCTTGGCTGGCTTTCATCACTTGTCCCACAAAGAACCCAAATAATTGCGCTTTGCCACTTTTGTAATCGGCAACTTGCGTTGGATTAGCTGCAATCACCGCATCAATCATTACTTCGATCGCAGCCGTATCAGTTACTTGTTTTAAGCTTTTTTCTTCGATAATCAGATCGACGTCTTTTTGAGTGTTCCACATCTCTTCAAAAATAACTTTTGCAATTTTGCCTGATATGGTTTTATCCGTGATCCGTTCTACAAGTCGTCCCAATTTTTCTGGCGAAACGGGGCTTTCTGTAAGCTCTAGATCTGCTTTGTTAAGTGCAGCTAAGAGTTCTCCCATAATCCAATTCGCGCATAATTTAGCTTCACTGTTTTTGGCGGTGTGGACTGTTGCCTCAAAAAAATCGGCGAGTTCGCGTGAGCTGGTCAGTACAATCGCATCATAATTGCTTAAGGCATAGACTTTTTCAAAACGTGTGGCTTTTTCTCGAGGTAATTCTGGTAAGGTTTTTCGAATTTCATCAATCAGTGTCTGATCGACTATGACAGGCAGTAGATCCGGATCTGGGAAATAACGATAATCATTGGCTTCTTCTTTAGCACGCATCGAGCGAGTTTCATCTTTGTTGGCATCATATAATCGGGTTTCTTGGATAACTGTTCCACCATTTTCTAACAATTCAATTTGTCGTTTCACTTCGTAATTAATGGCTTTTTCTACAAATCGAAAAGAATTCACATTTTTAATTTCTGCACGGGTTCCAAATTTTTCTTGGCCAAGGGGTCTTACAGAAACATTCGCATCGCATCTAAATGAACCTTCTTGCATATTGCCATCGGAAATCTCTAGATATCGCACTAAGGCATGAATGGTTTTAAGATAGGCGACGGCCTCTGTTGCCGATCGCATTTCGGGTTCAGATACAATTTCAATTAGAGGGATGCCGGCGCGATTGAGATCGATTCCGGTGTATCCGTGAAAGTCTTCATGTAACGATTTGCCAGCATCTTCTTCCAAATGCGCGCGAGTTATGTTTATTTTTTTGGGTGTACCATCGGGTAGTGTAAATTCAACAGAACCGCCACTCACGATTGGTAATTCAAATTGGCTAATTTGATAGCCTTTGGGTAAATCAGGGTAAAAATAATTTTTTCGAGCAAAAATAGATCGTGACGCAATGGTCGATCCAATACTTAAACCAAATTTAATTGCCATGCGTACGGCGGCTGTATTTAATACCGGTAACACTCCCGGTAAACCTAAGTCAATGGCGCAGGCTTGAACATTGGGTTCGGCGCCGTAGGCAGTAGCTGCCCCTGAAAACAATTTAGATTGTGTCATTAATTGCACGTGTATTTCTAGGCCAATTACGGTTTCCCATTGTGTTTTCATTTTGAAGACTCCTCGAATGCCGTTGGTATTTTTTTGTGCCAATCTGTTAATTGTTGAAATTGGTGCGCGACATTAAGCAGTTTGCCTTCTTCAAAATAATTTGCAATCAGCTGAATGCCGATTGGGCGATTATTTACAAAACCGCCAGGCATAGAAAGTGCGGGTAGACCAGCTAAATTAACGCTAATGGTATAGATATCGCATAAATACATGCTAACGGGATCTTTCAGTTTATCCCCTAAGTTAAATGCAGGTGCAGGTGTTGTAGGTCCCAAGATAATATCGATATCTTTAAAAGCTTCTTGAAAATCTTGAGTGATCAGTTTTCGAACCCTTTGTGCTTGTAGATAATAAGAATCATAATAACCAGCAGATAACACATAGGTACCCATTAAGAGCCTACGTTTTACTTCTGCTCCAAAGCCTTCTCCTCTAGAACGCTTGTAAAGATCTTCTAGATTTTTAGGGTTTTCGCATCGATAACCAAAACGCACGCCATCAAATCGCGAAAGATTAGAAGAACATTCTGCAGGCGCAATAACATAATAAGTCGGTATAGCGAGATACGTATTGGAAAGACTGATTTCTTTAATGATTGCACCCGCATTTTCAAGTATTTTGACGGCGTCTTGTATGCTTTTTTCAATGCTCGGATCTAATCCCTTACCAAAAAATTCTTTGGGAAGTCCAATCCTGAGTCCAGCCAAAGAGTCATTTAACGCTGCACGATAATCAGGAACGGATTTATCAGCACTGGTAGAATCTTTAATATCCAGTCCCGCAATCGCTTGTAACAGTAATGCGCAATCTTCTGCTGTTTTTGCAATGGGTCCTGCTTGATCAAGGCTGGATGCGAAGGCCACCATGCCATAACGTGAAACACGTCCGTAAGTGGGTTTAAGTCCGGTTACGCCACAGAGCGCTGCGGGTTGACGAATAGAGCCACCGGTATCTGTGCCTGTTGCACCTGGGGTAAAACGGGCTGCAACACTGGCTGTGGAACCGCCGGAAGAACCGCCTGAAACCGCCGCGGTATCCCAAGGATTAAGCACAGGACCATAAAAGCTGTTTTCGTTACTAGATCCCATGGCAAACTCATCCATGTTGGTTTTGCCGAGGAGCACGGTACCCGCTTCTTTAAGCTTTGTAACAAGCGTGGCATCATAAGGAGATATAAAGTTATGCAGCATGTTTGAACCGCAGGTAGTTTTAATGCCTTTGGTGCATAAGAGATCTTTGTGCGCAATGGGAATGCCGTTTAAGAGCACGGCTTCTCCCTTTTGTCGGCGTTGATCGGCTGCACGCGCATCTTTGAGTGCAGCGTCGGGTGTGACAGTAATAAAAGTGTTCATATTTTTATCGTAATTTTTAATACGATCCAGGTAAATTTTGGTCAGCTCTTCACTCGAACATTCGCCTTTATTTAAACTGTTCAAAAGTTCTGCAATGGTTTTTGTATGCATGATGGATCCTTAGAAAAAGTTATTTTTTGACAGGCTCTAAGCGTCCTCTAATACCGTGGGTACTAAGAATAGACCGGATTCGGACACCGGCGCTAAGGCGAGTAGTGTTTCTCTGTCATTGGGTTCGGTGACAGCATCAGGGCGCAATCGTTGTACCATCTCGAGCGGATGCGCCATGGGCTGGATGCCATCTGTGTTAGCAGCAGTAATTTGGTTTACCATTGCAACAATTTTATTTAAATCCGCTTGTATTGAGTTTATATCCTCGGTCTCTTTTATATCCAGACGTGCAAGATGTGCAATATATTCAATGGCATCGCGACTAAATGGCATCTCGGGCCCTCCTTTTAAGTAGTAGGAGCGGACCGTTGTGTCCGCCCACGCTGTGTTCGCCCAAAGGAACAGTTTAACATACAGATTGGCTTGCCCAAAGCGCAACTAATTGTTACATTAAGGAGAGACGTTGATTTAAGTCAACGCCATCAAAATATATTTGGGGTAAAAACATGTTCAAATGGGTTTTCGGTCTTTTTTCGGATGATGTATCGATTGATTTAGGTACGGCAAATACCTTAATTTACGTGCGTAACAAAGGTATCGTCTTAGACGAACCATCGGTGGTGGCGATTCGTACAGATCGTGGGCCAGGCGGCCAAAAAACGGTGGCAGCGGTGGGATTAGAGGCAAAAGCGATGCTGGGACGTACCCCAGGCAACATTACGGCGATACGCCCGCTTAAAGATGGCGTGATTGCAGATTTCCATATTACAGAGAAAATGTTGCAGCACTTTTTTTACAAAGTACATAAAAATAAGTTTTTAAGATCACGTCCACGTGTTTTAGTTTGTGTGCCTTGCGGTTCTACACAAGTGGAAAGGCGCGCTATTCGTGAATCTGCTTTGGGTGCAGGTGCAAGAGAAGTGTATTTAATTGAAGAACCGATGGCGGCTGCGATTGGTGCAGGGATGCCAGTGGATCAGGCTAGTGGAACCATGGTTGTCGATATTGGTGGTGGGACAACTGAGGTTGCGATTATTTCTTTAAGTGGTATTGTTTATGCGGCTTCTGCGCGTATTGGTGGCGATAGATTTGACGAAAGCATTGTTAATTATGTACGCCGAAATTACGGTACCCTTATCGGAGAGGGGACTGCGGAACGTATTAAAAAAGAAATTGGCACAGCGTTTCCAGGTGCTGAAGTTCGTGAAGTTGAAGTGCGCGGTAGAAATTTAGCAGAAGGAGTGCCACGCAGTTTCACTTTGAATAGCAATGAAATTTTAGAAGCTTTGCAAGAACCTCTGTCGGGTATTGTTGGTGCGGTTCGTTTGGCTTTAGAACAGGCACCTCCCGAATTAGCTTCAGATATCGCGGAGAAAGGCATTGTCTTGACAGGCGGTGGCGCACTCTTGCGCGATTTAGATCGATTGTTAATGGAAGAGACGGGTTTACACGTCGTTGTTGCTGCCGATCCGCTGACTTGTGTTGCAAGAGGGGGCGGACGTGCTTTAGAAATGATGGACGAACGTGGTTTCGAGTTTCTTTCTACAGAGTAAGAGAGAGGTTTCTATCAAGCTCTTATTTGCCCGAGAGCCACGACAAGGCATAAAGACTTGCTGTCTTGTTGTCTTGTCTATAAGTTTGATGCTTGCTGATGCTCGCTATCATCATCTGGATGCTGTGCGTGGTTATTTATCTCTGATTGTTTATCCGATTCAATGGATGGTGGATACTCCCATTCGATTGACGGGTGTCGTTATGCAATATGCATCTACTTTTAATCAATTGGTACATGAAAATGCAGATTTAAAATATCAGGCTTTTTTGCAAAACGCACGTCTACAAAAATTCTTGACATTAGAGGCGGAGAACACACGTATTCGTGCGCTATTAAAATCTTCACATCGCGATGTGGAGACACACCGTGTGGCTGAGATTATACGCATCAGTTCGGATCCTTGTCAGCATTGCATTGTTTTAAATAAAGGCGCTAAACAGGGTGTGTTGGTCGGTGAACCCGTGATAGACGCTAAAGGCGTTATTGGCGAAGTGATCGAAGTACAGCCATTGACGAGTCGCGTTATCCTATTAACAGATGCAAATTATGGAATTTCTGTTGAAAATCTTCGCAATGGTGTAAGAGGAATCGTCGTTGGAACAGGTTTGAGCAATACCTTGGCGTTGCAGCATGTGGCTAATACGGTCGATCTTAAAATCGGAGATATTTTAGTGACATCCGGCTTGGATGGTCGGTATCCGCCTGGGTACCCGGTGGGTCATATCTTGCAGATTGAACATGATCCCAGTGAATCTTATGTGAGTGTCAAAATAAAACCCAGCGCAGAGTTGGATAGAACGCGACAAGTGCTTTTAGTAGAACGACCCGAAGAGAGATCGTCATGAAAAAAACGTGTCAAATTAAAAAAACGACACAGTGGGTCTTCATTTTTGTGACTTTTATTCTGGCGTGGGTGTTGATGATTTTACCAGTTCCAAACGGATGGCACAGGTTTGGACCAGAATGGCTAACACTCGTTGTTATTTATTGGATATTTGTGCAGCCTCAATTAGTAGGTATAGCGACGGCATGGTGTGTGGGTTTAGTTATGGATAGTTTGTATGGTGGCGTATTAGGACAATATGCTTTATCGCTGATGACAGTTGCTTTTTTTGCACGTTTTTTACGTTATCGCATACGATTAATTCCGGCTTGGCAAGAATGGTTAGCGATTTTTTCACTGCTCGGGGTGGGTGAATGTGTTTTATTTCTCGTCCAATGGATGCTAGGACGTCCAGACAAAACAATGTACTATTTGGTTCCTGTACTCTCCAGCGTGGTAGGTTGGCCATTGATTAGACGCTTAATAAATTTTTATGAGCGTAAAGTTTTTGCATAAGCGTAGAGGTCGACGAATTATTATATTTTTAGGAACGCTGCTGCTGAGTGTCCTGCTTGTTGTTGTCTTTATGCAAGTTGTTTTACTTAAAATTAACCAAAATCGTGATGCAATGGTGACTAAACTCAAACAAGAGTTTGGTGTTCCGATAACTTTTAATAACATTGAAGCGCGTTGGTTTGGACTTTCGTTAGGCGTTGTTCTTAAAAATGTTATCGTGTTTGATCCCACAACGCCTATCGGTTTTGTCTCAATTGAAAATATCGTGCTTTTTCCGGATATTTCGAGTTTATTATTCAAAAATGATCCCCATTTGAAAAAAATGGTTTTGCAAGATCTGAAGCTTGTGAGCGGATGGGATGATAAAAATGATGTGTCAATTTTGGGATTACAGGGTGAAGTGCTTCCAAGCGGTATTGACTATAAGGCTTTTATGGCATTGCTTTCTAAATTGCAGAGGCTCGTTGTAGACGGTGCAATCATCGAATGGCGAGGACCGAGTTTGCAAATGAAGCAATCGTTGAGTGGGAAGTTTGATTGGGTGCGAGCCAAAACAACCGATTGGCAATTTGTGGGAACCCAGCAATTACAGATAAGAGATGGATTAAGCCTGCCAAAATCCGATTTTAATATAGCGGCTTCTCCTAATCTCAAAGGGGTGAAATTAAAATTGACTGGAAATGGCTTGTTTGTAACATGTGATTTAGGATTGTTCGAAGGTAAAAAATGGCATGCGGATTGTAAAGCAGAGATTAATCAATTAAATTTGACTGAAATGCGTGCTTACTATCATCCTATTAAAACAGATCTTCCCTTATTAAATTGGCTTTACGCAGCATTTCCGAGAGGGAAAATCAGAAAAGCGAAAATAGGAATAAGAGGACCATTTGATGCCTTAAAAGGGTTTGGTGAAATCCATTTTAAAGACATGGATTGTGAATACACACCAGGGTGGCCAAAAATTGAGAAGGCTAGGGGTTTAGTTACGATTGAAAGTCAACGAGTTCTTGTGAGCGTATCACGGGGATCGATTGTGGGTTCACCCATTCAGAGCATGACAGCACTGATTTCTCCGATTGGTGACCTTAAAAAGCCGGTTGTTGTTGTAGAAGGCGTCGTAGAGAGTACTTTAGAAAAAGGATTGTTATTCCTGCAAAAAAGTCCATTGCGCGAATCTATCGCACAACAGTTAGAAATCTTGAATCCCCGAGGATTAATGCATTTAAATGTAAAATTTGAGATTCCTTTAGAGTCGCAACCACTAAAGGTAGAGGGGGCAATTTCGGTAAAAAATGGAAAACTCGATATTCCGGATAGGCCTTTGAGTTTAGAACAATTAAATGGTGCTTTTCAATTTAGTCAAACAGCCTTAAATGCCTCCAATGTTATAGCGCAGTTGGGTCATTTACCGATAACCTTGAATGTCAATACGACAACGATTGCCAAACAGAAGCGCTTAGCAGTAACGGCGAGTGGCATATTGAGTTCGACGTTTTTGCAGCAACAATTTCCCATATCCTTTTTGCAAAAATTAGAAGGGCAGTCTTCGTTTAGTTTGCTTTTCAATAAGCCCTTAGATTCTACTGCTGCCGACTTAAAAACGGTTGCTTTAAAAAAGGCGAGCCCTATAAGTTGGTCTTTGACTTCTGATTTAGAAGGGATGAAAATTAATTTACCCTGTTTTTTAGGAAAAACAAAAAACGAACGGGTTCCGATGACATTGAAGATAGAGTCGGAGATCAAGGGCGAACGAAAAATTGCCCTGCAGTTGTCGAAGCGATTCGATGCAAAACTCACGACAACGGGATCAAGAGATAATTTAAGTATTAAAAACGGACATGTTGTGTTAGGTGGAGGCGATGCTGATTGGATGTCCAAATCCGGTTTATTTTTAAGTGGAGAACTTGAAAAATTTAATGTCGATGAATGGTTTGATTTTTTTGATGAGCTGAAGGTTAAAGATCAAAAAACATTTCCACCATTGAATATTCATTTGTTAATAGGTCGCCTGGAAGCTTATGGACTTCGTTTTGATAAAACCTGGTTGTCCGTCAATTTTGCAGAAACACCTCTAAAATGGCATTTGGATGGCTCTCACGTTAAAGGCAGTTTCTCTGCTTCAGCTTCAACACAAAAAGAACAATCTAAACGCATTGAAGTTGATCTTAGGTATTTAAAAATAATGTCAGGTAACGCTGCTTTAGAAACTAAAATGAGTGCTCAGCTTGCTTCTTTCGCAAAAGTGCCTGTTCATTTTTATTGTCGAGATCTGCAATACGATCAGGCTAGTTTTGGTGAAGTGTCATTTAAGCTTATTCCGGCTGTCTATGGATATCAGATACAAAATTTGTTATTAGAAACACCACTTTCGGAATTGTCCGGTAATGGAGAATGGCATTTGGGGAAAGAGAGCGTTTATACAGTGCTTCACGGTAAATTGAAGAGTGTAGATATGGGTAAAACGCTGTCAGGTTGGAATCTTCTCTCAGCCATTCGGGAATCCAGCGGAGTGATCCAATATCAGTTCCGATGGCCAAAACATCCTTTTCAATTTAAATTAGGGATAGTGGATGGCAGCGCGGAATTAAAATTTGATAAAGGTCGCATTCTAGGGGTAAATTCTGGCTTGGGTCGTATTATGAGCTTATTAAACTTGGAAAACATTTACCGTCGGTTGCAACTCGACTTTAGTGATTTAGTAAAGAAAGGCTTTGTGTTTGATACCTTGAAAGGGAATTTTCAATTTCAAAATGGCGTTGCTAAAACAGATAAATTATCGATTGATGGCCCCTCGGCTAAAATTACATTGGCTGGCGTTGCCAACATGAATACAAAGGCCGTTGATTTAGAGATGGCTGTTACACCGCATATGGGAACGGGTTTACCCATTGCTGCTGCAATTGCAGTTGGCAACCCCGCAATAGGAGCGGGTCTTTGGATTATTGATAAATTGACGGGTTCTAAAATTAATAAGATCTCTCGACATTATTATCATGTGACAGGTACTTGGGAGTCTCCGAGTATTGCAGAGGGTACAACAAAAAGTGATAATTCTCGAAAATAACCGCTATTTTGGTCTGTCCAGATAAGTGTGTCAGTGTCGCTATTTTAATACCTAAGGTTCAGCTCTGTGCTTAGGCGTAATCCCGATTTTTTTGAGTACGTCTGTGCGGAGCGCCTCGAAATTTTTAATGTTTTCTAAAAGAACTGGATTAGAAAAAACTTCTTGAAATTTTTTTGCTTGCTCATCGTTAACACGACGTACCACATTGACAGAAGGGTCAAGTTTTATCGCGGCTATTTTTGATAAATATTGAAGCGTTTCTAATTGTTTTTCAATTGCTCTAAATTTAATATAGATGTCTTCTTGGTCAATTTTATCCGAACTATGCGACAAATGCCCGATAAGATTTTTTATCTCCATATCGATATTTCTAGTTAAGCCTGTAATCTGATTGTGAAGCATTGTTGCAGATAAATTTTTCGTTGAAGATGTATTCATATTTTTATACAACTCTTTTGCCGTATTCAACGCGCCTTCTGTAGAAAGCAAGGTGGTGTGTTGCTTATTTTTATCGAGTTCAGCTTGCATCATCGTGTTGTAAGCCGTTTCAAATTCATTTAATTGAGGATGTTCAGAAATAGCAGGTGGTATTGCTTTAATTTTATCGTATAAGTTGGATGATTCTTTGAAGGCCTCTGATTTGTTGAAGGCCTCTTTTTCACGTGTGCTAGCGCTTTTAAAAAGCGAGAAGAGACCCCTCTTGTTTGTAGTTTTTTTAGCAAGTTCGATATCGGCAGAAAGTGTTTTGGATGGTAATTTTTTGATAGCGTGCGCATATAAACCTTGCAAATCTTTAAGAGGTGTTTCGAGAGAGTGCAGATCTTTTTTTACTTGTTCTATATAATCGGTTCTAGATAATTTTGAAAACTTTTCTTCCCCTATTTTTACCAGATAATCGTAATCCTTAAGCAGTATTTCAGTTTCTTTTAACACAAGATATAAATTAGCTTTTGTAAGTGTAATGTCTTTTCCATCTCTTTCGTTGTTCTCCAACTCAGACAATAAACCGTGCAACTCTTCTTGTTTTTCCCGGAGGATTTTTTTT
Organism: Gammaproteobacteria bacterium; assembly: GCA_035443705.1. GTDB lineage: Bacteria > Pseudomonadota > Gammaproteobacteria > UBA6186 > Azoamicaceae > CADEGZ01. Next base: position 2,884 of record DAORSV010000013.1, on the reverse strand, counting down.
GCGTTTGTTATCTCTGCTGTGAATTTTGCGACAGGTAATTTTTCTTGTTCCACACCTTGCTGTAAGTCATTATACATCTGCACGTAATAACCGTGAGTTTTTATTCGCGCTTCCGCTGCTTTTATCTCTGCCGTTTTCCCTCTCAAGAGTTTAAGCTGGGGTAGATCGATCGCGTCAACATTTAGTTTAATAGAGTCAATCATTTGATGTAATGAATAAAATTGTTTTCCTTTCCATGTTTCATTATGTAGAGCGGTAGAGATTTGTTGCCTCATTTTTTTATGACTTTTATCAGAAAAATTATTTCTTGAGAAATTGTCAAAATCTACCAGGCATTCCTGCACTGAGAAATTACGATTTTTTTCGTTAGAGTTATCTGTGCGATTTAGATAATTATTAACCATTGTCCCAAGTCGGCTTTTGAAAACATTGTGCTCGCGATCAAGTTGGTATTTTATAACGAGCATTAAACCTCTTGCTATTCTAGTTTTTTCATCGGGCGTATAGTTGCCTTTCTCAAGTAATACGAGAGTGGTTTCAATTAATTTTAACTGTTCAGCTCTTTTTTTACTGATAGTAGACGTTGGTTGCATGAGGCGAGCCAATCTATGATCAATACCACCTCCAGCATACGTTTTAGTTTGCTGATAGAGTGTACGTAGTTGACGAAATCCATTGACTGAATTACTTACCGCCAGGATCTCTTCTAACCATTTTGGCACTGTTTCTGTTTTTTTCTGAATTTCTGGCGCTGTGCTAGTTGGTAGATCTGGCGAAATAGCGGCTCTGTTAGGCTCTGTAGTTGAAGTTGGCATTTTTATCGTAACTGTGGGTTCTTGAGCATCAAGCGTATTTTTTTTCATAGCGCCTAGAAGTTTTTGAATTGCAGCAGGAGCGTCTACGGTAAAAAAATTCCTTAAATGCGTTTGCGAACGTTCAGAATTTTCCTCCCCTTTAAATAAGGCTTCTTTCATCGACATTAACGCTTTTCCCAGCTCTTGAGATTCTTCTGAGGGTTTTGAACTTTCTATCATTCCGTGTGCTTGTTTTGCTAAGGTAACTAATTGTTCTGCGCGTATTTGAATGAGTTGTATACAATAAAACGCGTCTTTTTTCTTATCCGTGTTTTTCAAAGCTTCCTCGTCATTAATTAAATTCTGTAATTGTTTGCGTAACAGGTCGATTTCTAAATTTATGCGCTTGGCATCTTTTGTAATACTGGGAACACTTGGTGGATTCTCTGGGTTGTCTTTGACAAAGAGCTTTTCTTTTTCAAGTTTGGCCGCTTGTGCATTTGATAATGTTAATACTTCTGCGTTGTCTTTTGCTAAGTCTTTTAATGTGCGTTCCCACTCCTTCGTTAACTGCAAAATACTATCTTGAAAAACCTTTAATTCTTCTGCATTCATAACTGTTGTCCTTTTGTTTATAGAGTGCCCTAAACACTTTCATCTGCCTGTTTGGACAGCATGGATTTACGAGAGTTCCCTGAATGTTAAATATTTAGCAGAAACTTGAAAATAATATTGATTTATAAGCAGTTTTTCTATATATGGATGATTGTCTTAGTGTTTTCGATTAATTAATAAGTCACAGATTTTTTCTAAATAGCGGTGGTTAAGCGTTAAAAATTGAATATTATTCAATGCTTCGTGGTGTAAGATTTGTACATGTTGTTTGGATTGTTCAATACCGAATAGAGCTGGAAAAGTCGCTTTGTTTTGTTGTTGATCTTTTCCAATACTTTTTCCGAGGGTTTTGACATCGCTGGTCATATCTAATATATCGTCTTGGATCTGAAAAGCAAGTCCTATACACCGTGCATATTCTTGTAATTTTGGAATAATGATCTGAATGTTGTGATTCGTTTGTGTAGATTCAGATCCAAGGGATGCAATGACACCCAGTGTTACAGCCGCTTCAATCAGCGCACCGGTTTTTTTATTGTGGATCTGGCATAAACTTTCAAACGAAATAGTCTGATGTTTCCCCTCTGAAGCCAAATCAAGTGCTTGGCCTTCGATCATACCCCGCATACCGCTTTTTTCTGAGAGAATTTGAATCATCTGAATTTGTTGTTCAGCCGGAAGGGGATTCAGTTTGGGATCACTTAAAATTTTAAAAGCGAGTGTGAGTAACGCATCGCCTGCCAGAATGGCGGTGGCTTCACCAAAAGCTTTATGGCAGGTGGGTTTTCCACGACGGAGATCATCGTTATCCATGGCGGGGAGATCATCATGAATTAACGAGTAGCAGTGGATTAATTCAATTGCAGCCGCTGGTGCATCTAAACAATCGGGCGAACAGCCTAGCGTTTGTCCTGTTGCATAGACAAAAAGCGGGCGCAGTCGTTTACCACCATTTAAAACGGCATATCGCATCGCTTCAAATAAAGGGAGAGAATTTTCCTCTGGGAGTAGACGTGTCAGAAATAATTCAATGCGCGCGATACAAGTTTGTCTATACGCTTCAAAATTTTCATCAATAGGATGCAGGTGCAGTAATTTCATGTACCTTCAGAAAAATCTCGCGTTTCAAAGCCGCTATTTTGTGAGATTAAAATTTGAACTTTTTGTTCAGCTTCTTTTAGTGCCGCTTGACACTGTCGAGCCAATGCAATGCCTTGTTCGAAGTTTTTTAAGGATTCTTCGAGCGTGAGTTGACCGCCAGCCATTTTTTCAATCATGGTTTCTAAATCCTTTAAGGCAATTTCAAAATTTAAAGCATCTAAAGGATCTTTGAGTGTAGATTTCGTTGATTTTTCGCTCATCATTGCGTCGTCCATAAAAACATGGGTCAATTTTACACAAGTTAGGCGCCCGTTGCATTAGATTTCTGAGGAGGGTATTTGGGAAATATGCATCCGTCTACCAAAAGAATTACC
>DAORSV010000012.1:6968-28666 GCA_035443705.1 Gammaproteobacteria bacterium | reverse complement strand
CCTCATATAAGCTGAAGTAGCAGGATACAGATTTAAACAAAAAGCTGCACAGTGTTAAAGACATGTAGCAAAGGAATAGCACAATACGCAGGAGCGACACGTGAACTTTGAAAGTTTAATAACATCTTTTAAAAAACACATCATTAGTGGGATGGCCTTAAGCTTAATTTGCATAGTACCTGTTGTTGAGGCGACTCAGTACGATGTTACAAATACTAATGATGATACAAATCCAGGTTCGTTGCGATATGCAATTACGCAAGCAAATGCTGATCCTGGTCCCGCTGCGCCTCTGGTTCTTTTACGGGTCAGAGAGCAAGTAACTCTCTCATCGTCATTACCTGCGATTACCCAAAATATGACCATTGCAAATCAGAACACCAATACAATTATTACGGGTGCAGTACCTCTTACGACTATTAATAATGATGTTGTACTGACCTTAATTGGAGGAAATGAGGGTTGGCAAGGAAATTTCCTCAATAATGGCGGGATGTTTATGATCCAGGCGGAAAATGCGGAATATCGAGGTAGTATTAGCGGTACGGGTAATCTGGTGGTAGATAATAGTCTATATGGCGATACCATACTTGGATTTTCCGGGGCGAATAGTTACACGGGTACTACAACAATTCAAAACACGCTTGCTCCACGTTTTCTCGGAGCAAAATTATCGGTCAATGCTAATAATGCGCTACCCACCACGACTGCCCTTTCTGTTGGACAGGGGTTAATATTCACTTTTAACGCAAATGGTATTAACCAAGCTGTGGCTTCAATTAGTGGATCAGGTGCTATCGTTTTCCCTGGAGCCAATAATACATTGACTGTCGGTAGCAACAATAATGATTCAACTTATTCCGGTGTTATGTCTGGTGCTGGCTCGTTTACAAAAAATGGTACAGGCATCACAACATTGTCTGGCGCGAATATGGCTACAGGGGCTATGACGATCAATAGTGGCACAATTGCACTTTCAGGTGGCAGATGGGCAGGGCCGATAACGGTTACTCAAAATGGAATATTATTATTAACAAATAATTCTGTTGTACCAGCAGCAGTGGGAAATAATGTTGTTAATGGAGGCACAATAACAAATACAGATACGACAAATCCATTTCGCATAGGTGGAAACTTTACGCAGCAAGCAGACGGAATAATGAATGTCGCTATTACGGCTCCAGGACAGAACAGTCAATTTGCAGTAACAGGTAATGCAATATTACAGGGTGGCACAATGAATATTATAGTGCCAAATACAACATTTATTGATAGGGATGAGACTTTTAATATTATAACTGCTGCCGGCATTGCTGCTGGCTCTATAGTGCCTAAGGTGAAAAGCTCTTCTTTATTTCTTGATTTTAGGCCTGCTATAGTCGGTAATAACTTGCAACTCACGGCAGATCGAACGTCCTACCAAGATGTCAATGTTATTCCAGCATTGGAAGGCATTGCCGGAGCATTAGATGCCTTGATTGAAGACAATAAATTTGATTCCGTGTTAGGTTTTGTAGATAGCATTACATCTCAAAGCCAATATGAGGACATATTAAAAGAGCTGGCACCAACAGGGTTAGATGGTCTATATGGTGTGAGTATGGAAGGCCTGGGTGGGGCAGATCAAGCTTTGTTAAGGCTGGATACAATACGCACAATGGGTACACAAGGAGTGCTTGCCAGAACAGGTTACAGCAGAGGGTATTCAGCGGGTGACATGCTAGAAGATCAAGGATCTTATGGTCCTATCGTATTTGGAAATTCCGCAAAGCAAGAGTCGAGAAATGGACTTCCCGGTTATAACGCAGTGACTGCGGGTTTTGGGTTTTTAGGCGACATACCTATCCTGCAATATTTTCGCGTTGGTCTAGGTTTGAGTTATGCAAATTCTGCTGTAAAACAAGCAAATAATACAGGCAGCAACACAACGATTGGTAGTACGCAAGGCCTCGCTTATGGTAGTGCAACTTACGGCCCCCTATTTTTAGACAGTGTTTTGTCTGTCGGATTGAATAACTATCATGGAAAACGAAACATGCCTTTATTCAATGTAACTGCGACATCGGCTTATACGGGGTTTCAATATGGCGCTAAAGTTAAAGGGGGTTTTACAATTCCGTGTGGTCAAGCAGAAATTTCGCCAACGGCAGGCGTGCAATACATGCACTTAAATGTGGGTCAATATACAGAAAAAGGTGCGGAAATTTTAAATCAGCAGGTAAGTTCAACGCAAATCAGTACAGTTCGTGCAATGCTAGGTGCAAGACTAGCGGATAGAAGTCAAGAAGAAGATTTCTTTCCCGAGATCCACGCTTTTTATCTTGTAGATCTTAAAAACCCAGATGTACTCATTACCTCACGATTTGTAGCCGGTGGCGGTTCGTTTGTTTCAAAAAGTGCATTGCCACCCAAAGCGGGAATTAATGTCGGTGCGAGCCTTACCGCTTTGGTCACGGATGACTTTGTTATCAGTGGTGGTTATGATTTAGAAGCGAAAAAATCTTTTAGGAGTCATTCTGCTTCGCTTAAATTCAAGTTTTTGTTTTAGGTCTTAGCTTTGGCTGTCTCCTCTTCCGTGAAATGAGAGGGTGTGGCGCGAAGCGCCGGGTGAGGGTAAATTAAACAATGCTAAAGGCAAAGGCTCTATTGGTGTCGTTTCTAGCTTGCCCATGTGTTTGTTTTTTGAAAAAATACGGCCATTGGGATATTTTAAAATTTGTTTGATATCTTTAGGTCTCAGTTGATTTGTCCATTTAACTTCTATAGGCCAAAAACGACCATGATCAACATAAACAACGTCAACTTCGCCTTCTGCTTTAATGTAATAGGTTGGATAATAACGGCGATAATGGGTGGAAACACAAGCTTCAACTAACAGTGAACATAACTCAGGATTGTTTAAGGCCGTTATAATTTGATTTTCGTAAGCATTCTCTACAGGAAATAACCAAGTGCGAAGTGCATGGAAAATAAAAGGATCTGTAAAAACCATTTTTTTGCCTTTCTTAGGCGCTGCCACCAGTTTATCTTCCAATAACACAGGTTGTATAAACAATGCATCCATCGATTCTAATACACCAGCATAATCTGCAATGGTTTTCGGATGGTCAATAGACAAATCTTGCACCAGGGAGTTCCACGTTATTTGAGTATTATAACGCTTTATAATGGCTGTTAATATTTCGCGACAAAAATGTTCTTGTTTGCCGCGCTTTAACATATCGCCGCGGATCCAATCAGAATAAGTTGTTAATGTTGCCTTTAATATCGTGCCATCTAAGGCTAAATCATTAATAGCCGTTAAAAATCCACCATGTTTTAAATAATCTTCAAATTCACTAAATAATGCATCGATAACAGTTGGCGAGGGAAAATGTTTAGAGTGCAATACTGTATTAATCTCTGGAATTTTATTTTTAAGTAAAACAACTTCTTGAAATGATAAAGGAAAAAGATGAAAATTAACCAGAGACGCTTTGCCGCGTCTACCCGGAAAACGCATTCTTGCCTCTTGGATTAAATTCAAATCAGAGCCTGTTAGCATTAAAATAGTTTTTTCTAATAATCCTGCATCTGCCAAATATTTAATGGTTTTATCCCAGTCTTTTATGTACGTAATCTCATCAATAATAATATAATGAACATTGTGATCTGGCATCGCTTCTAATTCAGTTTGTACTAGGTTCAATAAGGCATGGTGGTCATTAATTAATTCACCTGTAAAAAACGCAATCGCTGGAGGTGCGACTTTTTTTGCGAGTAGTTCCAACATCCATTGTTTCAATAAAGTCGATTTTCCAATTTGGCGTCCGCCACCTAAGGTGTAGATCCCTGGTGTGTTAAAGGGAAATTGATCTAATAGTTTGGAACGATAAACATATTTTTGCGTTTTTAATTGTCGTAGTTGAGGGTCACGCATTGAAAATTGTTGCGGTATCTCTAAGTGCGTGTTGTGGGGCAAAAATCTTGGATCCATGTCTTAGTATTAATCATTGACTAAATTTAGTCAATGGGTATTATCTAAATTTGATCATTATGCAATGATCAAATTTAGATAATTACAATATTTTTAATAATTATCAATAAGTTACGAATACCTCCCTTTGAAAAAGGGGAGCGACGAGCGAGCACTGCTCGCATCGGCGGGGGGATTTTTTATAAAATAAATCGACTCAAATCTTCATCTTTAATCAACTCGCCCAATTGTTTTTCCACATAAGCTTTATCAATCGTAATAGTGGTACTTGCCAGTTCTGTTGCTCTAAAAGAGATATCATCTAATAAACGTTCCATCACCGTGTGCAATCTTCTTGCGCCGATATTTTCGGTACGTTCATTGATCTCCCAAGCAATGGAGGCAAGTCGTTGTATACCATCTTTGGCAAAAGCGAGTGTCACGTTTTCTGTTTCTAATAATGCTGTGTATTGTACGGTTAAACAAGCATCAGGCTCTGTTAAGATTCGCACAAATTCTTCCGTTTTTAAGGCGCTTAATTCAACACGAATGGGCAATCGACCTTGTAGTTCGGGGATTAAATCAGAAGGTTTTGATAAATGAAATGCGCCAGAAGCGATAAATAAAATATGATCAGTTTTTATCATACCGTATTTTGTTGTAACTGTGCATCCTTCCACTAAAGGCAGTAAATCACGCTGTACTCCTTCGCGCGAAACATCTGCGCCGCCGCGAATTTCCGATCGCTGTGTGACTTTGTCTAATTCGTCTATAAAGACAATGCCGGCTTGTTCTGCGCGCTCTAAAGCCCTTGTTTTAATATCTTCATCATTAATTAATTTACTGGCCTCTTCTTCGCGTAATAATTTTAAGGCATCTTTGATGCGCAATTTTCGTTTTCGTGTTCTATCGCTCGATAGACTTTGAAAAATATTTTGGAGCTGATTTGTCATTTCTTCCATGCCAGGAGGCGCCATAATTTCGACGCCAATAGCACTGTGAGAAAGATCTATTTCAATTTCCCGGTCATCCAATTCGCCCGAATTTAATTTTTTAAGAAATAATTTTTTTGAAGCCTTTTGCGTTTCTTCTAATTCTGTGCCATGTACTTCTCCCACATCGGAAGGGGTTGGAACCAAAATATTGATGATGCGATCTTTGGCTGTCTTTTCTGCCCGATCCTGTACTTTGGCTAAAGCTTCTTCTCGGGTGAGTTTAACAGAGACATCGACCAAGTCTCGAATAATGGAATCGACATCGCGTCCAACATAACCCACTTCGGTAAATTTTGTTGCTTCAACTTTAATAAAAGGCGCTTTTACCAGTTTTGCTAATCGGCGTGCAATTTCAGTTTTACCAACACCGGTTGGCCCTATCATTAAAATATTTTTAGGCGTAATTTCCGGTCTTAGCGCTTCATTAACCCGCAGTCGTCTGTAACGATTGCGAAGTGCTACCGCAACCGAACGTTTGGCAGCTGTTTGACCGACAATGTGTTTATCGAGTTCTTGTACAATTTGTTGGGGCGTCATGACTTCGAATACGTTTTTGTCCATTAAGGTTGACCCTCTAGTTCTTCAATAATGCAATTATGGTTGGTAAACACACAAATATTGGCTGCAATTTTTAAGGATTGTTCGACAATGGTGCGTGCAGTTAAAGTCGTATTTTCAAGTAGTGCGCTGGCGGCTGCTTGTGCATAGGCGCCACCAGACCCAATGGCAATTAGTCCGTGCTCAGGTTCGATAACATCACCGTTGCCTGTGATCATAAAAGAACTTTGTTTATCTGCCACAATTAAGACAGCTTCTAATCTTCTTAAAGCACGATCAGAGCGCCAGTCTTTGGCAAGCTCTACAGCAGCACGGGTTAAATGTCCTTGAAAAGCCTCTAGCTTTTTCTCAAAACGTTCAAATAAGGTAAAAGCATCTGCTGTTCCTCCGGCAAATCCAGCGATAACATTATTTTGGTAAAGACGCCGAACTTTTTTGGCATTACCTTTTAAAATGATATTGCCCTGAGAAACTTGACCATCACCGCCGATAACAACGTGATTATTTCGCCGTACACAAAGGATCGTTGTACCTCTAAACTGTTCCAAGTGGTTTGCCTCCTTATTAATTAGACTATTGACGTTGTAATATTAAAATGCCTGGGATTTTTTCTTTGGCAAGACGGCTTTTATGGCTTAATGCGATTGTTTCTGAAGGAAATGGTCCGAGTGTGACCCTAAACCACTCGCCATCTTCAGCGTCTATTTTTTGGATTTTGGCAGAGAGCCCTTGTAAATGTAATCTTTCTTTTAAGGACTCCGCATTCACCAGTGTACGAAAGTTGCCTGCTTGCACTAAGTATTGCGCTGCTGCCAGTTTTTTTTCTGTTTTAGCCAGCGTGGGTTTAGCCGTATTGCTGGCCGTTTCAGTTGTCGCTTCTGGTAAGGGCACCTCCATACCGGGCAGCAGTTGATAAAATTCAAAACGAGTAGATTCTTTTTGAGGCGCATGGATTTTTGAATGACGCGCTTCTGTGGATTTGGGTTTGCGCGAATTTTTTTGGTTCGTGCTTTTGAGCGGAGTGGTGTTCGATTGTCGGATTAATGGGTTAGAGTTGAACAGGGTGTTGAATTTATCCAATGATTTGCCTGTCACCAATAGAAAGATGGCAGTAATGCCGAGGATGCCTATCAACATGCCCATCATTAACCAGCGCCAAGGACCCGAGGCATTCGATTTTGAACGTCTGCTGTTAGGAGATATCCGATGTGCGTGTTGGCCTTTGCGATGTTTTGCCATATAAAAGTTTTTTAAATAACTCTAAGTGTTTTCAAAATTTCCAGGTTTCTTTATTGTAACAGATGTTCCAGCGTTATAGCCTTGCAGATAATTATTTTAGTGAGCGGATGCGAGTTTCCGCAAAGCGAGTTCAGCAGCGAATCAAAATGATTATCTGAAAAGCGATATTTTAGAGGCCTTCGCCCTAAGATTTATGGTAGAATAGGTCAGTTGCTTAAGGTGATACAGGGGGGAGCTGCCGTATGGATAAAAAAGCTAAGGATTTTAATAACATAGGTCAGCATGTCGTTTTACACGCGGACTTACCCTTGTCTTGCCCGATGCCCAAAATGGCGTCTTGGGATGCGCACCCTCGGGTCTATCTCTCCATTTTGGAGACCGGCGAGGCGACTTGTCCTTATTGCGGCGCACTGTATCGTTTAGAAAATGGCGAGAGTTAGTTGAAAAACATATTAATTATAAAGACATCATCACTTGGCGATATTATTCACACGTTGCCCGCGCTCAGTGACGCTAAAAAATATTATCCAGAAGCGTCTTTTGAGTGGGTCGTCGAAGATGCTTTTCAAGAGGTGCCTCTTTGGCATCCTGCTGTTAAACGTATTATTCCGGTTGCGCTACGACGTTGGCGTAAGCACAGTTGGAATGCCCTAAAAAATGGCGAAATTCAAACATTTATTAAAGGCTTACGCCAACAAAAATATGATGCCATTATAGATGCGCAAGGATTGCTGAAAAGCGTTTCATTGGCGGTTTTAGCGCGAGGTGGTGATCGTATTGGATTCTCTTTTCGATCTGCGCGCGAGGGTCTTTCGAGTTTATTTTATCAGAAACGTGTCGTTGTTCCATGGGGAGAACATGCGGTGACACGTGCGAGAGCACTGTTTGCAAAAGGTTTGGAGTATAGCCTTCCCGACACAGTGGCCGATTATGGTATTGATTTGTCGCGTTTGCCGGCTTTGGAAACGCAAAATCCGTATTATGTTTTTTTGCATGGCACGACTTGGAGCACAAAACATTGGCCCGAAGCCTATTGGATTGCATTAGCAAAAAGTATTGTGGATGCAGGATTTGGGGTTCAATTATTATGGGGTAATGCAACGGAACGCGTACGTGCAAATCGGATTCAGAGCGCTGTGCCAAAAATTCTTGTCGCGTCCAGAAAACATACCTTAAGTGAAATTACTGCGATATTAGCACGCGCGCGAGGTATCGTAACGGTTGATACAGGCTTGGGTCATTTGGCGGCTGCTTTAGGTGTGCCGACCGTGTCGCTTTATGGGCCATCGGATCCTACGCAATCGGGGACGCTGGGGTTAAATCAAATTCACGTAGCAGCAGATTTTAAGTGTGCACCTTGTTTTAAGCGGATTTGTACCTATACCGGAGAAAAGCGAGTGGAACCTGCTTGTTTTGCAACGGTTACGCCTGAAAAAGTGTTGCGTTCTTTAATTGTAGGGGTCGATCGCTGTGTCGACCCTAATTGTTAGGAGATAGAGATGAGTGCAATACTTGAAGCGCATATAGAATCTAATAAAATAAACGCTTTTCAAAACAGGTGCGATCTATTTAGCAAACAGTGTGCGGTATTATTAGGATTTTTTGTACCTGTTTCAACGTTTGCGACGCAAGTGGTTTTATTTTTACTGCTGGCTTCTTGGTTTTTAGCGGGGAGCTTAAAAGAAAAAGGTCAGTTTATCGTAAACCACCCTGTTGCTCGGATCACATTCTTGTTCTTTGGCGTCTTTGTCATAGGCACTTTATACTCGCAAGCATCATGGGTAGACAGTTTGTGGATGTTAGAAAAGATCGGTAAGTTATTATATCTTCCATTTTTGTTGCCGATCATGCAAGAAAAAAAGTGGCGTCGTGCCGGAATGCTTGCTTTTTTAAGCGCAATGTTGTTGACTTTAATTTTAAGCCTGTTGAAAATCTATGCTGGATTACCGATTGTGATAAATCCGCGTTTTTCAGGGGCCGCAATATTTAAAGATACAATCTTTACAAATTTAATGATGGCTTTTGCTAGTTTTATGGTAGGGCATCTTTTTTTAAATCAAACACATTTTTTAAAACGCATTGGGCTGGGCATTTTACTCGCAACTTTAGTGTTTTACATACTTTTTATGGGCACAGGGCGTTCTGGTTATGTCGTTTTTTCAGTTTTGTGGCTGCTCTTTGCTTTACAGCGTTCAAGTCTTAAAGGTGTTGCGATTGGCTTTTTGAGTTTGGCAATATTGTTGAGTTTTGCGTACTTTAATTCGCCTGTTTTTCAGACAAGATGTTTAGATGTTTTAGCAGATTTCGATCAGCATACAGCAGGGAATTCGGATAATTCTATCGGGCAACGCTTGGAGTTTTTAAATCACACGTGGCAATTATCAAAAGAGCGGCTTTGGTTTGGGCATGGCACAGGCAGTTTTAAAGAGATCTACCAAAATTATTCAGCGATGAATCACTTAACACGCACTCAAAACCCACATAATGAATACATCAACACCTTATTTCAATTAGGGCTCTTTGGTGTAACAGTTTTTGTTGGGTTTTTTGTTGTCTTGTTTAAATGGAGTTTCGCATTACCGCGTTCAGAAAAATGGTTTGCGCAAGGTATCATCTTGGCAATAGCGACAGGGTGTTTGGCAAATTCCTGGTTGATGGATTTTACGTCTGGTTATTTTTTTGTGATGATCCTTGTGTTTTGTTTTGGTGCTTTAAACTTAAAAAAGGATTTTCAATGTGAATAAGCCATTATCCTTCAAGGTTTCTGTTATTGTCACAACTTATAATTGGTCTCATGCGCTTAGGGCGGTGTTGGATGCCTTGGTTGCACAAAAAACAACGCATCCTTTCGAAATTATTGTGGCCGATGATGGTTCGGGAGCTGAAACTGCAGGGGTGATTCGAACGCTGAAGAATCGTGTGTCTATTCCAATTTTACACATTTGGCACACCAACGAAGGCTTTCGTGCTGCGGCTATTAGAAATAAAGCCATTTTGGCAGCAGAAGGCGATTATATTATTTTTTTAGATGGCGATTGTATCCCTCGATTAAATTTTATAACACGTCATTTGGAATTATTGGAAGCGAAGACGTTTATTGTTGGCAATCGCGTTTTATTAAATCGTGCTTTCACGGTATCAGCACTTGCAGAAATGTTGCCTTTACATCGCTGGCCTTTATGGCGTTGGTTTATGGCATATCTTAAGGGAGATTGTAATCGCGTGTTGCCGTTTTTAACGCAGCCTTTTATGTGTCTACGTTTAAAGACAAAATCGCGTTGGAAAGGTGCTAAAGGGTGTAATCTCGGGATGTGGAAGCAGGATTTGTTGAACATTAATGGCTGGGAAGAAAATTTTACAGGATGGGGATATGAAGATTCTGATCTTGTGATTCGTCTATTGCGCTCTGGCGTGCAACGTAAAAATGGTCGTTTTTATATTCCGGTTATTCACTTGTGGCACCCTGAAAATGATAGAACCCAGGAACGTCACAATTGGACTAAGTTAAAAGCCAGAGAAACAGATACACAAATAAATGCAGAAAAAGGGTTAAGTCAATATGCAAATTAAAACACTCAATTTTGAACAAGCAAAAATATTGATTATTGGTGATGTCATGTTAGATCAATATTGGCATGGTGATACTTCGCGTATTTCACCAGAATCGCCTGTGCCGGTTGTACATGTGAATCGTGTGGTCGAGCGCCCAGGTGGTGCCGCAAACGTTGCTTTAGGCGTTGCTGCATTGGGCGCCCATGCCACTTTGTTGGGGCTTGTGGGTAAAGATGCCGCTGGGAGTGCTTTATCGAATGCATTAACAGCAGCAGGTGTCAAACAGCTATTAGAAATATTGCCAGAACATGCAACTATTACAAAATTGCGTGTTTTAAGTCGCCATCAACAAATGATTCGACTCGATACAGAAAGTCCCTTTTTAGAATCGAGTGCTAAAACAGCACTGCATGATCAATATATTCGTATCTTAGAGGATGTCGATCTGGTGATCCTCTCTGATTATGGCAAGGGGACGTTATCAGAATCTTCAGCGTTAATTGCAAAAGCACGCGCAAAAAATATTCCGGTTATTGTCGATCCTAAATCGCATGATTATTCTGTGTATCGGGGCGCGAGTATTATCACGCCTAATTTAAAGGAATTTGAAGCCGTTGCGGGACCTTGTCCGACAGTCGATTGTTTGGTTGAAAAGGCACGGGATTTGTTATCCGCATATCAGATAGATGCCTTAGTAGTAACGCGCGGAGAACATGGGCTTTCTATTATTTCTGCAGAGGGAGAAGCGACGCATATCCCTGCTATTGTACGTGAAGTGCATGATGTGACGGGTGCCGGCGATACTGTCATTGCTGTTTTGGGTTCAGCACTGGCCAGTGGATTGGATCTCGTTTCTGCCGCAACATTGGGGAATATTGCTGCCGGTATAGCAGTCGGTAAATTGGGTGCCGCAACTGTTTCTGTGCCAGAGTTAGAAATGGCATTAGGTAAAAAAGAAGATTTGACTTTGGGCGTGATGGCGGAAGATGCCTTATTGAGCGCGCTTAAAATCAGTAAAGCTAAGGGAGAGCGCATTGTTTTTACGAATGGCTGTTTTGATATTTTACACGCGGGACATGTCATGTATTTAGAGCAGGCGAGTCGCTTAGGTGATCGCGTGATAGTTGCGGTAAATGATGACGCTTCGGTTTCAAAACTCAAAGGTTCGAATCGACCTATTAATACACTCTCAGAGCGGATGAATGTGTTGGCAGGGTTGCGTTCTGTTGATTGGGTTGTTGCTTTTAGTGAAGACACGCCAGAGAGACTGATTCGAACGCTTTCTCCCGATGTTTTAGTCAAAGGTGGCGATTATAAAGACATTATGGCATTACCCGGCGCACAATTTGTTTTAAGCCAGGGCGGTGTGGTTAAAGTTTTGGGACTCAAACCAGGGGCTTCGACGACGCAGGTAATAGAAACGATTGCTGCACGAAAAGAAAGCGCGACGGCTGTGTAATAAGAGGGGTTAAGTCTGAATACAGACAAATTTTTAAAATGAGCAGAAATCTACTATAAATAACCGAGCATATTTACGCGATTGTTTTTCGCTTTAGTTAAGCGTTAATTTACCTAATAAGGTTTCTGAGCGTAACTAAAATAGAAATACAGCGAGGTGTAAGCAATGGCGGTTATCCATAATCCACACGATGCTTTTTTTAAAACATCAATGTCTAATCTACAAATAGCTCGCGGTTTTTTTGAGGAACATTTGCCTGTCACTATTAAAGCGCGTCTTGATTTGAGTACGCTAGAATTGCAGCCGGGAAGCTTTATTGACAAGGCTTTGCAAAATTCCGCATCAGATGTGCTCTATAAGGTCAGGTTTCGCGATAGTGTTGAATGGGCATGTTTATATATTTTGGCGGAGCACCAGTCTTCGGTTGATGTTTGGATGCCACTTCGATTATGGCAATATATTGGTGACATCTGGAATGAGTGCGTAAAACGAAATAAAAAGGGAAAGGGAAAATTGCCCCTTGTTATTCCACTTGTTTTTTACAACGGGCGTAAACCGTATGATGGCGCTAGAGACATCCGAGAACTTATTGATGCGCCGCAGGACTTAATTGAATATTTTCTACTAAAGCCTTTTCATTTAATCGATACGCATGATATTAAAGATGACGACTTACAAAAGCAACGGGTCGCTAGTTTGATGGAATTTGTGATGAAACATGTTCGTGAGAAGGAAGCTATAAAGAGTATGCGGTGCCTTACACAGTTTTTGGCATTCCAGTTTGAATATGAAATTTTGAGTGACGATTATTTAATAACAGTGCTAAAATACTACGTGGATAATGCACGAACCGTCGATCCCGCTAAGCTTCAAGAAATGCTTGAAGAAGAGTTAAGAGGTTTTAAAAAAGGAGAAGTTATGGCAACAATAGCAAGTCATCTTACGCAAAAAGGTCGGCAAGAATGTGGTGCATCTTTGTTAATGAATATGTTAAAAGTTAAGTTTAATGATTTGTCGGATGCGTATATTGAAAAAATAAACCGTGCTGACGTCAATACGCTGAATCAGTGGTGCATTAATTTCGTGAATGCGAAATCGTTAGATCAGGTTTTTACTAATACAAGCAACATTATGGGCTAAATGTGCGGGATCGAGCGTTCCCAAAATAATACTGCTAACACCCGGTTCCTGAAGAATAAATTGTAACGAAGTTTTAACGGGATCTAAACCTGGGATTTTTTGAATATGCCCGCTGGCAAGCGCTTTTTTAATAAGCACACCTTTATTTAATTCAAAGGCTTTTGCAATAACCGGTTGTTCGGTTGTTTCCGTAGGATTGTAAGTAACCATTACCACATCGGATTGTTCGAGTGCTCGAATGCCACCTTCAACCGTTTTGGTAGACATACCAAAAGCACGGATCAGACCTTGTTTTTTTAATTCCGATAGAAAATGCAAAATGCCAAAATGCTCAATATTATAAACATCATTGCCATCAGAATGCACAAGGACGACATCAATATAATCCGTATTCAATTGTTTTAGACTGCGTTTAATGCTTTTTTCCGCATGTTCTGGCGTAAAATTATAGATTGAATTTCCGTTTACAAATTCTTCTCCAACTTTGGATACAATAACCCAGTTTTTTCTGGAGTCCGATAATAAGGTACCTAATCGTGCCTCACTATTCCCATAAGCCGGAGCAGTGTCGATTAAGTTAATGCCTAAATCGCGTGCGGAATTAAGAAGGTGAGACAGATGTTGGTCGTCTGGGAGCTCAAAAGCCTCTGGATATTTAACGGCTTGATTACGTCCAAATTTAACGGTTCCCAATCCAAGCACTGAAACTGTTATGTCTGTATTACCTAGTCTTTTCTGTTGCACATTCACACCCAAAGCGTATGGGGGCAAACCCCGACAAGAAATGATATCATTCATCACGCGCGTTTAGCTATCGTTGACATCCTATTCGTCTTAATATAGTTTGGAGATTCACCAGGGGTGCCGGTGCGAAATGTGACATCGGCTGAAAAAATGCATGGGGCGTTTAACCCTTAAGACCTGATCTGGCTAATACCAGCGGAGGGAGCGTGGCATGTCAACACATCTTGAATTAGTCAATGCAAAACAAAAAATGGATTTAGCGTCTCTTAAAGCGTTTTTTCCTGCCGTTTTCGGCACTATTGTTGAATATTATGATTATGCGCTTTATGGATTTTGTGCAAGTCTTTTAGCCTCGCAATTTTTTCCAACAGATGATCCAACGGTTGCGTTGCTCAAAACCTTTGGTATTTTTTTAACCGGATCTTTAGCAAAACCACTGGGTGCATTACTTTTCGGTTTTATTGGTGATCGGTTTGGCCGTAGTATTGCATTAAAAATCAGTATGCTGGGTATCGCGATACCGACAACCGCCATTGGATTAATGCCGACTTATCAGGACATTGGTTGGATTGCGCCGTGTTTATTATTACTGTGTCGGATCTTGCAAGGGATTTTAACCGCCGGGGAATCGGATACCGTTCGCATTTTTATTTTTGAATCTTTTTTTAAGTCCAAACCCTGCTTTGCCAATAGTCTATCGAATGTTTCGATATTTGTGGGTATCTATTTGGCATCGAAGGCATCGGCATGGGTAATGGCAGCGGAAGATCCAAATTTTGCATGGCGTATCGCTTTTATTGTGGGCGGTATGATGGGCGCTGTTGTTTTTTGGTTGCGCTTTACAGTCTCTGAAACGGTAGACTATGTAGAACATCTTAATGTACGAGTTAAAACACGAAGTTCACAGTCGTGGAATGGTTTTTTTAAAGTTTTTATAGACAATAAGCGGATAATTTTAACGGCGATTCTTTTTTGTGGCGCATCGGGTGGAACCTATCATTTTTATTTAGTATTTTTGGGAAAATATCTAAGCAGCACCTTGAATATTTTAGATTCAGAAACAGCCTCGCGTTTTATTTCAACGGCTGTTTTAATTTATACATTATGTCTGCCGATAGGAGGGTTTTTAGCCGATCGCTTTGGCTTGGTTCGAATCATAAAGACTTTTTTTTATGGATTATGTGTTGCTTTAGGTTTAAATATCATGATGGTATTAGCAGGACAAATGCCGTTATGGTTAATGTGGGTAACGGCTGGCATTTTAGCTATTTTCCAAGATCCGATGTGTACCCTTGTGATCCAGAGAATAGAGGTCGGAGAACGGTGTCGTTGTTTAAGTTTTGGTCATGCGACAGGATCAATATTGTTTTCCGGTAGTGCGCCTTTTATAAGCTTGTGGTTGTGGCAGAGCACAGAGAACGCCGCAGTGCCATTTTTATATTGTGGATTGTTAGCATCGATGGGTTTTTTAGGCACTTTTTTGATTAAGAAAAATACTGTTCCCACGGTGGCAGTGCAATAGCGGGTTTTTCTAAGCGAGCCAGCAGAAATTTTGTTTCATCCGTTGTTTGTGAAGGCAGAATATTTTGTTGTTTTAATTGCGTTAGAATGAGATCAGATAGCATGGGGGCAAGTGCGAGTTTGGTTGGCCATGCAGTCATTATATTGCCCAGTGTTTTTATAAAAGGATTTTCTGGACGCTTTCCATCGGGTTGTTTAGGCTCTGCGCGATTGATAAAAAAGCTAGCCCATGTTGCACCTGAAAGATCTAACCATGGAAATAAAGTGCTCACTTCTTTTTTAGCATAGGCAATTTGTTCTGCTGTCGTTCGCTTTGCGCCATCTTCTGCAAGTTGTCCCCCTAAATACCAAACGCTTTTGCCATCTTGGGTGGGGTGCGTGGTGATAGTGATTCTGGGATTGGTTCCGTTATCTATACAGTGTGCAAAGAACGGGAAAGGCAACGCCAGTTTAACCATGACCATTTGCAGTGGACGGACTTGCATTTGAGGTGCATTTGGCAGGCCTAAGCCGAGCGTTCTATTGCCCTCGCCCGCTGTAAACAGATAGCGTTTTGCTTTTATGTTTACCGTTTGTTGAAGATCTGAAAAAATTTTAAGAGATACGACATTTTGCGGATTGTTTGGATCAGCTGTAAAAGCGTATCCTGCATTTGGGTTTATTTTAAAAATGTAATCACTATGGGGTTTTGTCAATGTTTCAATTAAAGAAGGCATATCGAGAACAACTTCTTCTAAGCGATAGGCATGACCTTTAAAAAGCGAATTTTTTAAAATGGACGGGTAAGCCGTTTTGGGCAGTTTTTGAATACGGCTGTTTAATGCTTTGCTGGCAAAGAAACTGGCAACTTCTGACCCTAAGCTGCCGGTGGACCACAATAATTGATCTTCTGAGAGTACATTAACGGTGCTTAAATCGAGTTCTCCAGCACCTGCTAAAGCATCTTTCCATCGTTGAGGCATGGTTTCGATGGTGTTTGCTGAGCCACTTAAGAAGCCAGAGAGCGCATATTTCATGCCCCCATGAATGATACCTTGCGATTTAATCGTTTGGCCGCCACCGAGTGTATGCGTTTCTAGTAAAATTGCCTGATAGCCAAGGCGGCGTAGCTGATTGAGAGTCCAGAGCCCGGCAATACCGCCGCCAAAAATAACGATATCGAGTGATATGTCTTTAGTATTCATGGAAATATTATATCAAAATGGAAATTAAATATAAGGGCTTTGTTGCCGAGTTCTTTTTCTTCCCAGAAGCCGGTTCATTTTGTGGTGAAGTATTGAATTCGGTCGATTTGATTACCTTTCAGGCGGGAAATCCACAAGATGCATTTGAGGCTATGCAAGAATCGGTTAATCGCTATTTAGGTTATATAGTAAGCTCTGCGACTTAAGCTGTTCGATTATCGACTTGCAGTGTTTTAAATGCGATGATCAGCATCTATGTGCTTAAATACATTTTTACGTTGGTTATATAGCCTCCTTTTTACATTCAGTATTCCAGCTTTATTGCTTAGGCTTTGGTGGAAAGGTCGCAAAAATCCAGGCTATAGAGAGCGTTGGATCGAGCGCTTCGGCTTTTTTAAGCCCCCTGCACAATCGGGCGGGTTGTGGATACACGCTGTTTCTTTGGGAGAAACCATGGCCGCAGTTCCCTTAATTCGGAAATTTCAAAAACGGTTTCCCGCACTGCCTATTACATTGACTTCGACAACACCTACGGGATATCAAACGGCGAAAAATATTTTTAAAGACACCGTCTTGCAGGTTTATTTTCCCTATGATTTAGCTTGGTGTATTAAGCAATTTTTAAAACGCGTTCGTCCAACGATCTTAATCGTTATGGAAAAGGAACTTTGGCTCAATTGTTTCTGGGTTTGTCGTCAGCAAAAAATACCTGTTTTTATTGCGAATGGTGCGCTTTCGCTACATTCCCTTAAAAGGTATCAATGGTTTTCTCGCATAAAGCAGCAAATATTGCAATGTATTACGGTTGTTTTTGCAAAATCTGAAACAGATGCCACAAGATTTTTAGCATTAGGATTAGAACGCAATCATCTTATTGTTGCTGGCAATGTGAAGTTTGATGTGGCTCTTAAAGAAGGCGTGGAAATTGCTGGAAAACAATACAGAGAGACTTTTGGCAATCGCCCTGTTTTTATCGCTGCCAGCACGCATGCTGGTGAAGAAGAGCTCGTGTTATTAGGGTTCAAGCAGATCTTAGAACAACAGCCAGACGCATTATTAATATTAGTGCCTCGACATCCAGAACGCTTTAGCACGGTTGCGGAGCTGTTAGCACAACAGAAGTATACTGTCGTAAAACGCAGCAGCCGATTTTCAGTAGCACCAGGAACGCAGGTTTTATTGGGCGATACGATGGGTGAGTTAGCACTTTTTTATGCTGCTGCCGATGTTGCTTTTGTGGGTGGAAGTCTTGTTCCAGTCGGTGGTCATAATGCATTAGAACCCGCTGCTTTAAGTGTTCCTGTTATTATGGGACCTTATGTTGATAATTGTCTGGAAATTACAAAACGGCTAGCAGATGCCGGTGCTTTGATTCAGGTATCGGACAGCGATGCATTGGCAAAAGCGGTATTGCACTGGTTCGTAAATCCAGTCGATCGCACACAAGCCGGCATATGTGCAAAAAAAGTTGTTGAAAAAAATCGGGGTGCTGTAAAGCAGATTGTTGATGTCATTATGAGGGGCGAACCGAGGTAATCGCCCTTGTTGATTTTGATTTATTGATCTCAACATCCTTATCAATAAGCCAAGTATTAATATGCTGCACTTCTTCTGGACATAAAGTACCAGCGGCTTGTTTTAATAAAACACTTTGTATGATGTAATCATAGCGTGCATTCGCATAATTTTGTTGTGCTTGAACCAAATTGGTTTGTGCTGCTAAAACATCTACAATTGTACGAGTTCCTACATTAAAAGAAGCCTCAGTAGCTTTTAGTGCGCTATCGGTAGAAATAATCGCTTGTTTTTGAGCGGCAACTTGGCTGATTTGCGTTAATACACCGCGATACGCTTGTCGAGTGTTACTTTCTGTTTTGCGATACAAGGTTTCTACTTGTTTTTGCTTTTGCTCATAGGTGTGTACGGCTTGCCTGGTTTTTGAGGAGATAGTGCCACCGTTAAATAAAGGCATATTTACTTGTAATCCAACATTTGATTTTGTAGTGCTGGGCGTTCTTTGATAGCTTGTTGATCGGTTAAGATTGCTATTGATATTGAGCGTGGGCAAGTGTCCTGCTTCGGTCGTCTTAATATTGGATCGCGAAACCTCTGCATCAAAGCGCGCCGCTTCTAATGCAAAATTTTGATCCACAGCTGTCATGACCCACTTTTCAAGATCTGCGGGTTCAGGTGATTTTAAGGTTAAATCTTCACGTACAAAAGAAAAGGTTTCGATAGGCTGTCCTGTTATTTCTCGCAAGAGTTCTTTTTGGTTGGCGAGTGCATTTTCATTCGAAATTTCTTCTGCTAAAGCTGTGTCATACTGAGCCTTGGCTATTTGTACGTCGGTAATAGCGATAAGCCCGACTTTAAACTTTAATTGTGTTTGGTCTAAAATTTTGGAGAGTTGGCTTCGGTTCGCTTTTGAAAATTTTAACGTATCGCGCGCTTTGAGTACATTAAAGTACCCCTGTACTGTCCGCACGATTAAGTCTTGTTCAGCAGCAGCATAGGTGGCATTGGCTTGTTTGACTTGTGCTGCTGCTGTTGAAAGTTGAATCCATTGTTGATAATAGAATATGGGTTGCGTGAGCGTAAGGCCATAGAGGCTTTGATTATAATGAGTATCCCCAGTTTGAGGAGCTGGGGCCGAGGCGTTGGTTCCCGGAGATTGATGGTAGGCAAGATGGGTTGCGCTTGCATTGAGTACGGGCAAAAATTGCGCGCGTGCTTGGGGGATTGCTTCTTGTGTAGCAAGTTGCCCTTCTCTTGCTGCTTGAATAGTGGGATCATTCATCTGTGCCTGACGGTAAACCTCTAAAAGATCTGAGGCTAAGAGGTATGCGGGGGAAATGCTAAAAAGGAAAAAGATAAACCATTTTATTAGTTTCATAGCTTGAATAAATTCACCATTCTAACATTGTGTCTGGAAGTATAACATGAGTCTGTCATGGGCACCACAATTTCACCTTCGTTATTGCATTACAATGGCTAAAGATTAACCAGTTTTCTTTAGGTTTTCCATCAGGAATTGAATAATCGGATCAACAATATCGATTTTTGTCATTTTTTCTAGCATTTCAATACTGGGATAGCAGTCAACATCCAATACGAGTGGTCCGCGATTGGATCGTATTAAATCAACACAGGCTAAATTCAGTTTCATTGCCTTAGCAGCGCGAATAGCCATTTTATTTTCTTCGGGTGTAATATTGACTAGCGTCGTAGATTTAGTGGCGTGTTGCAGAGAATGTGGCCCTGTTTCATGAATAGATCGCTTAATGGTTGCAACGACTTTGTTGCCAACCACAATACAACGTATATCGTTACCCATCGCCTCTTGAATACATTCTTGTACTAGTATATTCGTTTTTAATTGTTTAAAAGCGTTGATGACACTGATAGCGGCTTGATGTGTTTCAGCAAAAATAGTCCCACGACCGGCAGTGCCTTCTAGTAACCGTATAATTAGGGGTGCGCCACCGACGGTGTCAATTAATTTTTCGGTTTCTTCAGGCGAATCTGCAAAACCGGTAATGGGTAGCGGAAGATTTTTGCGTGCAAGCAATTGTAGTGTTCTGAGTTTGTCTCGTGTCCAAGTAATAGAGAGAGAACTATTAAGCGTGTAGATCCCCATTAATTCAAACTGTCTTAAGACAGCGGTACCGTAAAAACTGTGCGCTGGATTAATGCGGGGAATAATCGCATCTAAGTTTTCAAAAGTTTCGTTATTACGATAATAAACCGTTGGCGCTGTACTGGAAATGTTCATATAACAATAAGAAATATGAATAAAAGAAATTTCGTGCCCGTATTTATTGGCCGCTTCTCTGAAACGTCGTTGGCTTAAAGCATTTGTGTTATGTGTTAATACCGCAATTTTCATAGGGAATGGCTCTTGTGGGATGTGTAGAGTGAGCGAAGCTGCTTTAGCATGAGTTTTCCTTGACACAAAATTTTACCCGGATCAATGATGGAATGACCCTTCAGCGCATCTCTTCCTAATAGCATACGAAAAGTCATGGGGTCACGGTTTGTTAATGTAATATCAATTTCCCAGGTCATTTTGCCTAAAGCAATCGTCGTGGTAATCACATAACGCAGTTCTTTATGCCCACCAGAATTCATAACGGTTCGTTGATCGGTGACTAACGCGGTACAGGCCGTTTCGAATTTTTGTGTTCGTTGTAGCGGATGAACGAAAAATTGAACAAATAATTCGCCATGACGATGAAAAGGACGAAGATCGGAAGCATAGAGGGCGGAGGTTTTTGCACCCGAATCAATTTTGGCCTTAATAGCGGGCAGGTGGAGCTTGGGAAGCGCACACCATTCTTGCCATCCGATAAGTACTTTAGGCGGTTTTCCCAACATAATTTAAGCCAGTCCTCCAATTGCAATGTTAGGTTATCTTAGGGTTGCTTGCAATGACTGTTTATGACATACACGCAATATATTGACCACTGTGTAAAAAATTAGTTTTCTATTAAAAAATGCTAAATTACTGGTTGTTAAAACAGAATTGTTGGCTTTATTTTCATTTTTTTTAGTTGAAAAGTATTTACCTTACAACGAAAGTCTATTACCATCGTGGCTCATAGTTTGAAACTATGCATCAAAATGGTTGGAGGAAGTAATATGAATATGAAGTTAGCTGGTATAGCTTTGTCAGGTGCCATGCTTGTTAGTGGTGCGTCTTTTGGTATGGATTTCGATCCGAAATTCTATCTGGGTGCTGAAGCGCAAGCGAATAAGTACAAAGGTGCGAAAGAAGTTAAAATAACTGGATTAGGAACAATAAAGAATCCTGATAACAAATCACTCTTTGGAAAATCCGGTGCTGGTGCAAGTGCATTTGTTGGTTCGCAATTCTCGGAATATGCGGGCGTTGAACTGGGATACACTGTGCTAGGTGGTGCTAAAGTATCTTATAAGCAACCTGGGTTTGAAAAATCTTCATTCAAAACCAAGAGCCGTAACATGTATGTAGATGTTTTAGGTTATGTTCCCGTTTGTGAAGACATTGATTTGATTGGTTCACTGGGTATGGGACGTTTGTCTACAAAAGTGAATGCTAAAGCGGTAGGCCCAAATGCTGCAGGTGTTGTGGAGACTACGAACGCATCGCTGAAATCTTCTAAAACAGGACTTCGTCTTGGTTTGGGTGCTCAGTATAAAGTTACACCAAATGTTGGTGCACGCTTTATGGTTCGTCATCAAAAAGGTAATCAGTTTGTGAAGAGTGTAAACTCCGCTGGTTTAGGTCTTTTTTATCAATTTTAATTAACAAAAAAACCATTTTGACTGTGTAGCAAGGGCCCGTAAGGGCCCTTGGTTTTTGTACATCCCCC
>DAORSV010000012.1:0-6868 GCA_035443705.1 Gammaproteobacteria bacterium | reverse complement strand
TAGCAATGCAACGATGTTGATAATCTTAATCATGGGATTAATCGCAGGGCCTGCGGTGTCTTTGTAAGGGTCACCCACGGTATCACCGGTAATAGCAGCCATGTGCGCATCTGATCCTTTTCCACCATGATTTCCATCTTCAATATATTTCTTCGCGTTATCCCAAGCGCCACCGCCCGAAGTCATCGAGATTGCGACAAAAATACCCGTGACAATAGTTCCGAGTAAGGTAGCACCTAAGCAAGTAAACGCCGCTTCTTGTCCACCGATAGCTTTTATAACGAGGTATAAAACAACCGGTGCAAGTACGGGTAATAAAGAAGGAATAATCATTTCGCGAATCGCTGTTTTTGTTAAGAGATCAACTGCAACACCGTATTCAGGCCTTGCAGTGCCTTCCATAATCCCTTTAATCTCGCGAAACTGACGACGTACTTCTACGACCACTTGTGCGCCTGCGCGTCCAACCGCCATCATTCCGAAAGAGGCAAACAAATAGGGCAATAAGCCACCTATAAATAAACCGACCATCACAAACGGATCTTGTAATTTAAAGTTAATATCCAAATACGGAAAGTAATGGCTCAGATCTTCTGTATAGGTTGCAAATAAGACTAAGGCAGCCAGTGCAGCAGAACCAATAGCATAGCCTTTGGTAACGGCTTTGGTCGTATTGCCAACCGCATCGAGTGCATCGGTAATGACGCGAACATCTTTGTCTAAGCCGGCCATTTCAGCGATACCGCCTGCGTTGTCTGTTACAGGACCATAAGCATCAAGTGCAATAATCATACCTGCGAGCGCCAACATGGTGGTCGCTGCAATGGCAATGCCGAATAAGCCTGCACATACATAGGTAAAGAGGATTCCAGCGCTAATCACCAACACGGGTAATGCAGTCGCTTCCATCGAAACTGCTAATCCTTGAATAATGTTGGTGGCATGTCCTGTTAGAGACGCCTTCGCAACACTTTTAACGGGTCTAAATTTGGTCGAGGTATAATATTCCGTGATCCAAACCAAAAGCCCTGTGATCAGCAATCCTGCTACAGCACAATACAACAAACTTAAACCAGAAAGCGTTCTTTCACCGATTTCAAAGGTGGTTTGAATGCCCAGCAGCCATTCGGTAAGACCGACAATTAATAATCCGGAAATAACACTTGTTGCCCATAGTCCTTTGTAAAGGGCGTTCATAATGTTTTGGCTTTTGCCCAATCGAACAAACCAAGTACCTACAATAGAACCTAAAATACACACACCGCCAATCGCGAGCGGATAAATCATAAGGGTTTCTTGCAAATCACTGGGGGCTAAAATGCCTGCTAAAACCATTGTGGCGACAATGGTAACGGCATAAGTTTCAAACAAATCAGCCGCCATGCCAGCGCAATCGCCGACATTGTCACCCACGTTATCAGCAATAACAGCAGGGTTTCGTGGGTCATCTTCTGGAATACCGGCTTCAATTTTTCCGACCAAATCGGCGCCAACATCTGCACCTTTTGTAAAGATACCGCCGCCGAGACGTGCGAAGATAGAAATTAATGAAGCGCCGAAACTTAAGGAAACCAGCGCTTCGGTTATTGTGCGTTCAGATAAATCCAATTGTTGTAAAATAACGAAATAAAGCGTAATGCCTAAAAGTGCTAAGCCTACAACTAAAAGCCCTGTCACAGCGCCTGCTTTAAAAGCCAAATTGAGTGCTTTTGCAAGACCTGTTCTTGCAGCTTCAGCGGTTCGTACATTTGCTCGCACAGAAACACCCATGCCGATATAACCCGCGAGACCCGAGAGTATTGCGCCTATGATAAAGCCGATCGCGGAATATTGGCCGAGAACGGTGAAAAGACCAATGGTAATCACGATGCCAACCATGCCAATCGTTTTATATTGGCGGTTTAAATACGCATTTGCACCTTCTTGAATCGCCAGTGCAATTTCCCGCATTCGCTCGTTGCCTGCGGGCGAATGAAAAACAGATCGGGCAGCAAATGCACCGTATCCCAAAGCAAGAATGCTACATAAAATAATAAACCCTTGTACTTCAAACATCTGTGTGCCCCTTTTGTTCTAGCCGTTGCTTGTTTCACTAAGCCCAAAAGTATACTCGCTCTACCGAAAAGCGGGCAAGCCTTGTGTTCTCAGCCTTGTGTTCTCAACATCAGTAATTCACGGTAAATGGTGATATTGCACATTGGTCATGCGCCACTATAACTCACCAGACTCACCAGAGTTGAGCGGCGAGAAACCTTCAATCAATAACCTCAACTGAATTATTGGATGTCATCCAGTAGGGCAATCGAGCTAGCCTACGGCCCCTTCAACAGTGAAGTGCAATAAATTCTGAAAGTGATAATAACTTGAAGTCTGCCAAAAACCATTAGAATGCACTTGCAAAAGACTTTGATAAGAAAGATTTTTAGGATATTTAGAATATAGCTTCGAACCAGGGCATAGCAGTATTTGTCATAATCACGAATACAATTTCATTTTCGAAGTTGAATCAGACACATTAAAAAGCAATCATAAAGTCGTATCGCTTGAAGCGCATATCGAATTGTTGTGGATGCCTTTAGATAAAATATCAGAAATAGATTTTAGAGCAGAGCCGTTGAGAAAATTAGTGCCACAGTGGATCAAGTCACCGTTTAACAACGTATTTGAGAGTGTGATGATATGAAAAATCTGATAATCTTTAATGTGCCAATGGCGTTTCATTCTTTGTATAAAGACATAGGGACAATCCGGTGTTTAGTCCAACTGCCGGTTTTATATTTTTTAAGAATATTTTTGTAATCTGTTAGTGTACAATACACAGGCGTTCAATGTAACACATTTGAGGTGTTGAATGTGAGTGTTTCATCAGTCATTGATAAATTACATTTTTCAGAGCATATTAGCAAGCACTGCGCTGATTTTATTCAAATAGGCAGCCAACGTCTAGGGTTTAGGACATTTGGATATAGACGGTATTTAAGGGATGGCAGAAGCTTTGGATTTTCGAATGACTCAGAATGGAATTTGGTTTTTTTAGAAAAATTTAGTGGGATGCCCGTCTTAGAATATTACAGTGAGCTTTCCGAATTTATTAGTACCGGGAAAAGCCTATTTTTAAGAATAGGCCTACCCAAAAAAGATAATAAATATTTTACCACGCTTTATGAAAACAATATTTGGAATACCTTGTCTTTATACCAATATAATCCTGAATTGGCTTGTATAGAATCTTTTTTCTTGTGCTCAACCAAAGAGAATACGCAAATTATCGAACGTTATATGAATGAAATGCATTTTTTAAATGATTGGATTAAATTAGTTAAAAAAGAATTGAAGACATTACTTGAACCATTGGCGCAATCTTTCTTTACCTATACCGTACCCGATACACTTCTTCATTGCCTGCAAGAAAAGTACACTTCAAGTGTAGGGCTTGAATTTGACCTTTTGCACTTATCGGAGAGAGAAAATGCGGTTTTAGGTTTGATGCTTGCGGACTGTAGCAGAAAAAGCATTGCCTGCACTTTGAATATTTCTCCTAAAACTGTTGATTCTTATATCGGACGACTTAAGGAAAAAACAGGTGCTTTAAGCAAAAATCGGCTTTTAAAAATAGCCAGTGATTTTCATAACAATTATGGAATGTTGAAGTGAAATTTTTAAATTGTTTTTTATGTGTTCTTATTGGGAGGAAGTATGCGAATTGAAAAGAAATCACTCAAAGTCATGTTGGCAGGCGCGATAGGGGGTTCTATCGAGTTTTATGATTTTGTTTTATATGGTGCGTTGGCGCCTTTGTTTTCAAAACTGTTTTTTCCATCGGAAGAAGCGTTTGTTTCTCTTTTAAGCGCGTATGCCGTTTTTGCAGTTGGTTTTTTTGCAAGACCCTTGGGTGCAATCATTTTTGGTTCTGTCGGTGATAAATATGGTCGAAGGGTTGCGTTATTTAGCTCATTAATACTGATGTCGATTGCTACCTTAAGTATCGGGGTCTTACCGACTTACAATACCATTGGCATTTTTGCGCCGCTATTAATGCTCCTTATTAGGTTGATGCAGGGTATTTCGGCGGGTGGAGAATATTCGGGTGCGCTTATTTTTGCGATTGAACATAACGACAAAAAACGTTCGGGTTTGGTGGGCAGTTTTGTTGCTGCGGGCTGTATGTCGGGTTTAGTGTTAGGAAGTATTGCAGGTCTTGTTTGTGCCTTACCGAATATGCCAGTCTGGGTTTGGCGTGTTCCATTTATCATTGGTTTTGCGGTTTCTGCGCTAGGGATATATATTCGGTACAATCTGGAAGAAACACCCGAATTTATCGCTCAAAAAAATGAAACAACCGAAAAAATTTCCTTTTGGCAAGAGATTATCCATAATCCTTTACAATTCTTTTCAGCTATTGTGTTGTCGGGTTTTAATGGCATTGTCTTGTATGTTTATTTTGTATTTTTATCCCCGTTTATTACACAGGCTACGGGTTTGTCGATGACAATGAGTAAATTGTATACTTGTTTGGGAACAGCATGTATTATGGTTTTACTTGTTTTTTTCGGTTGGCTGTCAGACTTCGTTGATAGAGTTAAACTCATGACCGCAGCGATTATTTTCCTGATAGGTACTTCCTTTATGATGTTTATGACACTTGAGGAAGTTTCTTACAGTACGATTTTAGTCTATCAATTACTGTTTGTTTGTTTTTTTGCAATGTATTCGGGTCCCTTAAACACCTACATTATTGAGCTGTTTAAAACTATGGTTCGTTATCGGTGTGCTGCGGTTGGTTATAGCCTTGGGATGGGCATTATAGGCGGATCTGCGCCTTTTGTTGCGACACTGTTTACGTTAAATGAAAAAAGTGCTTTCTTTTTATCTTGTTATATTGGAGCCTGGGGCATTGTTGCAATGCTAGCCCTGTTTAGTTTAGCTTTGCAGTACAAAAAAAATCCCTACAAGTTCCCTACATCTTTTTCAATTTAAGGGGTGCCATAATAAGTCATCGAGGGTTCGAATTGACTTGTTGTGGTATAAGATAAATGAAAGAAGAGGTCATTGTTCGAGATCTTTTGTTCATGACGGCTGCAGTGCCTGGTAACTCGAAAGGTCTTGATTTTTTTATAGGAAGTTTATTTTATGACAACAACTCAAATGATAAAAGATTCTTTGGCTCTGGGCGAAAAAATAATAGAAGAAATAACAGATGTAGTGCAAGAAGGAAAAACGCGCCTTGATATAACCACATTTGGGTACAGACGATTTTTATTAAATGGGCAAAGTTTTGGTTTTTCAGATAATCCCGATTGGAACATAACCTTTTTAGAACAGTTTTCAGGTCTACGGATCCCCAATTACGAATTAGCATTAGAAACTTTTTTAAGTACTAATAAGTCTAAATTTTTAAGAGTGGGCGTTCCGGATAAAGATGACCACTATGCTAACGTGCTGTATGAAAAAGATATTTGGAATTCTTTATGTTTATATCAATATAATAAAAATAAAAAATATATAGACTGTTTTTTTCTGTGTTCCAAAAAGGATAATGTAAGAATTCTTGAAGCATACGTGAACGAACAGTCGTTTATTGAAAATTGGCTTGCCGCCGTGAATCAGCGTTTGGGGGGATGTCTAGATGAAGATAAACATCGTAGTCAATTTTCTAATACAGTTAAAAGTGAAAGCTTGAAAACGCTCTTAAACACCAAATAATTCTAAAGCGCTGCATATTTATTGAGTTATGATAGGGGCGAGCCCGGTATTTGACCCAATAGCCTATAAACTGGTAAAGTAAACGCCCATTCAAAATATCCGGTAGGTGATCGCGTGATGGCTATACACGATTATTGTGGTCTTGATTTTGGCACCAGCAACTCGACGATAGGGGTTTCTACAGAAAATAATATTACTATGGTACCCCTTGATCAAGGGAAACCCATTATTCGATCGGCTATTTTCTTTAATTTTGAAGCGGGCGGATGCCAATTTGGTCAGCAAGGAGTGACGGATTACCTCTCTGGCGTACATGGTCGATTAATGATGTCTTTAAAAAGCGTGTTGGGATCTTCTTTAATGGATGAAGATACGAGTATCCAGCACCGTCGGATCTCTTATCGAGAAATTCTTGGCTATTTTTTACAGCATATCAAGCAACAAGCTGAAACAACGCTTGGTCATGAATTAACGCGAATTGTTTTGGGTAGACCTGTTCGATTTCATGATCAAGATGATGTCAAAGATCGTTTGGCGCAAGATACAATGGAAAGCATTGCACGTAAGCTTGGTTTTAAAACGGTCTTATTTCAATATGAGCCCATAGCAGCGGCATTAACCTATGAACAAAGCATCACAGGTGAACAGCTTGCCTTGATTGTTGATTTGGGTGGTGGTACTTCCGATTTTTCCGTGATACGGCTACGCCCAGGTATGGAAAACCAAGATCGTTTGCAGGATGTATTGGCAAATAATGGGATTCATATTGGTGGTACCGATTTTGATACTGAATTGAGCCTTAAAGCGGTTATGCCAGAGCTAGGGCTGGGTAGTGAAATGCGTGGAATGAGTGGCAATATCCAGGTTCCCAATAGCTATTACTACGATTTAACCACATGGCATACGATCAATAGTCTCTATACGCACCGTACGCGAAGTGAATTGCATACGATTAAAAACTTTGCTTTCGATCCCAAACGAATCACAAGACTCATCAATGTAATAGAAAAACAAGCTGGGCATAAAATTCTCAATGAAGTTGAACAAGGGAAATGCTTATTAAGCAATGCGGAGCAAGCTAATCTTGATTTTCAATTTATTGAAAAAGAATTTTTTCTCAGCATACAGCAAAAAATGTTTGAGAATTTTATTCAAAATAAAATTG
>DAORSV010000011.1:0-29760 GCA_035443705.1 Gammaproteobacteria bacterium | reverse complement strand
TGACCTGCAACCAACACTACAAATTCTCCGCGCTGCTGCATCGCGTCTGATTTCATCCAAGCCTCTAATTCCGATAATGTGCCCATTCGAATGGTTTCGAAGGTTTTGGTTAATTCCCGTGCGACAACGGCTAAACGCTGTTCACCAAAGCACGCTTGCATGGCTGCTACAGTCTCGAGTATGCGATGTGGGGCCTCAAAAAAAATCAAGGTGCGTGTTTCTGTTGCCAATTTTTCTAATTGTTTGCGTCGGGCAGTGGCTTTTGCTGATAAAAATCCCTCAAAAACAAATCGATCGGTTGGCAACCCACTGGCAGAGAGCGCGGTTATGATAGAACAGGGCCCTGGAATAGGCACAACCTGAATACCTAATTGATGCGCTAATTGCACCAAATGGTAACCGGGATCACTAATTAAGGGGGTTCCTGCATCTGAAATCAATGCGAGCGCGTGGCCGTCTTCTACGAATGCTAATAACTTCTCTGCTTGTTCCCGTTCGTTGTGTTCATGTAAAGCCACTAAAGGCTTTTCAATGCCTAAATGTTTCAGCAACCCTAAGCTATGACGCGTATCTTCCGCCGCAATCCGATCGACCACTTTTAAGGTATCTATTGCCCGAAGGCTAATGTCTCCTAAGTGGCCAATCGGCGTCGCGACAATGTAGAGTTTGCCTGGTTTTGTCTGTAGGGTCATGCTTGGCTCCCGACTAAATTTGTGTTTTTTAAGAAAATAAAGTACCTTGAAACCTATGGAAAAACCCTATTTGTCCTGTTCTCGATATCTATATCCCGCCGTCTTTGGTTTTATCCTCTGTTGTTTAATGCTCTTAGCTGGATGCAAAACTAATTTTCATCAATCGGGCACTTCGTCTGAAAAAATGTCTAGAGATAAGTATAACCTTTCTAAACGCGAAACAAGAAACTCACATATCGCATTACTTTTGCCGACGAAAGGGCCACATGCAAAAGCCGCCAAAATTGTACGCGATGGATTTTTAGCGGCATATTATCGGGCAAAACAGAATCAACTTTCCCCCGATGCTGAAGTTAAAATGATCGATACTTCGAGCCAATCGCTAGAAGCCGCCTATCAAAAAGCCTTGTCTGAACACGCGAACATCATCGTCGGGCCATTAACCAAATCCGAAGTCCAGGCTATTTCAAAGTTACAATTAGAAATTCCGGTATTAGCCCTAAACACGATATCCGAAAATAATACGTTTCCGAAAAACCTCTACCAATTTGGCCTAATGCCAGAAGATGATGTCGTTGCAGTTGCTGAGCATGCCCTTCGTCAAGGGCATCAAAGAACACTGATACTGGCTCCCCACAGCGAATGGGGACTTCGCCTTGCAGACACTTTTAAGCAGGTCTGGGTATCTCATCATGCAACGGTTGTCGATATCAAGCTTTTTAAATCGCCGGCAGAGCTCGAATCTAAAATCCGTGATTTGTTACAAGTTCAAGGAACAGCAAGACGTACCGATGCCGATATGATCTTTATTGCGGCGAGCCCTGAACTCGCGTTACAAATTAAGCCTTTATTGAATTTTTACTATGCAGAAGCGCTACCTGTCTATGCGACCTCATCCATTTACTCAGGAACGCCCTCGCCTCATAAAGATCAAGATTTGAATGGCATACATTTTTGCGATATGCCTTGGGTTTTAGCGCAGTCTTCTGAGATGCAAGAAGCTCACAGCACCCTTCAAGAATTATGGCCCAATAGTGTAAACGCATCCCCACGATTCTTTGCGCTGGGCATGGACGCTTATCAATTAGCTATCCAATTAGGCAATCCTGAAAGATTCTCTGCCAGAAGTACCCCTGGATTTACCGGCGAACTTCAGATAAATAACACCCAACGAATACAAAGAGGTCTTGTCTGTGCCCGATTTGAACAAGGTATTCCCGTCCCCGATTAAACGAACAGCGGGTGAAGCAATCGAATCACACGTCTCTGCATACCTGCAAAAACAAGGATTTCAGCTGCTGCATCGCAATTTTCGCTGCCGTCTAGGCGAAATCGATTTAATTGGCCTATATCAAAATCAGCTGCTCTTTGTAGAAGTACGATTTAGACGCAATACCGCCTATGGCGGTGCTGCAGCCAGTGTCGATTTTCGTAAACAACAAAAGTTAATTAAAACAGCGCGATTTTTTTTATTAAAATATCCCAAAATGGCAAGCTATGCTTGTCGTTTTGATGTGGTTGCCGTTACACTAAGCAATGAAGCGGATCATGAATTAAAGATAGACTGGATCCAAAACGCATTTTGTTAATTTTATACCCGTAGGGGCGGATCGCAGTCATCGCCCTCGCTTGGAGAAACAACATGACCGAGAATCGAATTTTTTCGAAACTATTATTGCTCACGCTTATCGCGCCTTTATTACAAGGTTGTATCGCGGCAGCCGCAGGTGGAGCGGCAACAGGCACTGTGATGGTAACGGATAGAAGAACCGCAGGTACCATTATGGACGACAAAACCGCCGAATTTAAAGCTATTCATGCCATTAGCCTTAATAGACCGCTATGGCAGCAAAGCCATATTACCCCGATTAGTTATAACAATGTATTATTGCTGGTCGGACAAACCCCGACGGAAGAATTCAAAAGAGAAACAGAAGAAGCTGTTAGTAATATACCTAAAATACGTCGTATCCATAATGAGCTCACTGTTGCCGAACCCATTTCGCTTGCAACACGTTCTCACGACAGTTGGGTCACAACACAAATTAAAGCCAAACTCGTGGGTAACAAAGAAATCAGCGCGACACGTGTTAAAGTTCTTACAGAAGATAACATTGTCTATCTGATGGGTTTACTCACACATACAGAAGCTGAAATCGCGACAGAAATTGCGCGCGCCATTAATGGTGTAGAGAAGGTGGTTCAGATTTTTGAGTATATTTAAGGCATTTAAATCCCCCCGCCGACGCGAGCTTAACGCTCGCACGGCTGCCCCCCTTTTTCAAAGTGGGGCAACAAGTCGCTTATTCGGGGGGGATTTTATTTAACAACCGTTAAATGCGAACGATCACCGGGTGGTCGTTTGCCGGGTTTTTTGTCGGCTTCTTTAATCGCTGTCTTCCCTTTTTTAGAGTCTGAAGGTGGTGAAGTGGGTGCTGGCATGCTCTCTTCTTCTTCCGCAAAAACCATTCCACGACCATTTTCTTTGGCATAAATCGCCAGTATTGAATGAATGGGCGCGTATACGCGTCGAATCCTGCCCCCAAATCGGGCTTGAAACTCGATCTCGTGATCGCCTAAGCGCAAACCTTGAACCGCATTAACGGCAATATTCAAGACAATCTGTCCACCATCGACATACTCGTCTGGAACTTCAACATTTTCCGCACCCGCATTAACAACGATATGCGGCGTACAAGCATTATCGACAATCCAATCATAAAAGGCCCGAATTAAATACGGCCGTGTCGATGTCATCATTTTTTAATACTACGCATAGCTAACTCAACCTCGCTTAAACTCGCCACAAAAGACGGTCGTTGAAATAAACGTTCCGCATAGCCTAGCACGGATTTTGCCTGTGGTGGTAATTCTATGCCTAACAGAGGCAAACGCCATAATAAAGGCGCAATACAGCAATCCAATAAAGAAAATTCTTCACTTAAGAAAAAAGACATTTCGCTTAATATAGGTGCAACACTGGTCAGACTCTCTGTTAATTCTTTGCGCGCATCTTTAATTTCTACCGTCTTTTTAACACCCAACAATAAAATTTTGTCCATTAAAGAATACCAATCTCTGTTGAGCCGATACATCATTAAACGCGTGCGTGCACGTGCAATCGGATAAACGGGCATTAAGGGTGGATGCGGAAACCGCTCATCCAAATATTCCATAATCACTTCGGAGGTATACACAACCAAATCGCGATCGAGCAGCG
The DNA here is from genome assembly GCA_035443705.1 of Gammaproteobacteria bacterium. Taxonomy (GTDB): domain Bacteria; phylum Pseudomonadota; class Gammaproteobacteria; order UBA6186; family Azoamicaceae; genus CADEGZ01. Next base: position 25,848 of record DAORSV010000011.1, on the reverse strand, counting down.
TTGGCACCGATCCATAGGGATTTAATTGATTCAGTTCTTCTTTAATTTTTTCTGACTTGATATCTAAAATATCAACGGTTACCGCTTTTTCGGCTAAGGCAATTCGTACACGATGACTGTAAGGATCTGAAGACGAATACAAAGTCATCACTGCTCGCCGATTAGTCGCTATAGACATTTATGAACATCCTTCCAATATTCTCGCTTTAAAAGATAGGCAAAAACAAAAAATACCCCTAAAAACAAAAGCACCCATTTGCCGATGCTCTCTCGCACCAATTTTGTGGGCTCTCCTGCATAGTGGAGAAAGTTCACTAAGTCTAACACAAGCCTATCCACTTTTTTTTGCCCGTCCGGCTCTAATAATAAACGGGCACGTAAGTTAAAGAGTGCATCTGGCATCGCCACATCGGGAAATAAATGGTTATTCACCCCCCAAGGCCTTTTTTTATCGAGATAAAAAGAGCGTAAATAGGTATACAGCCAATCAACACCGCGCAAACGGGCGACCAGCGATAAATCGGGTGGCGCTACGCCAAACCAATTTACACCTTCTTCTTTAGTCATCGAACTTTGTATCGTATCAACCAGTTTATCGCCCACAAACATCAAATTCGTTTTAACCGCTTGATCTAGGACTGCTCCTTTGGAATCAACAATCCCAATATCTTTTGCCATAGTGCTATATCGAATATATTTAAGACTATGACAGCCCGAACACACATTCATAAAAATTTCGACACCGCGTTGCAAAGAAGCCAAATCACTCGGATCAATATGGGCTTTATCTAAGACATCTTCTGCTTCCGCAGCAGCGTACGCTACGTTTGTTAAGGGTGTTAGCGCAAAAAACGTTAAAAGCACTAAAAAAATCAGGAAAGAATACGATATTTTTTTTGTTTTCATGGATCTTTAACCCCTTGCCACTATCCAGTCACCCTATCTGGTTCGGGTTTTATTTTATCGAATGTCGTATACAGCGGCATTAATAAGAAAAATAAGAAATACACGAGGGTGCTGACTCTCGCCATTAAAACCAAAGTGGGTGTTGGCGGATGCGATCCCAAATATCCCAACATAACAAAGCTGAATACAAATAAAGTCAATGCGCTTTTATAATAGATGCCACGATATCGAATAGATTTTACAGGACTTCGGTCTAACCAAGGCAAAAAGAAAAAGACCATAATAGAAGCACCCATGGCGACAACGCCTAATAATTTATCGGGAATAGCGCGCAAAATGGCATAGTAAGGCGTCATATACCAAACAGGCGCAATATGCGTAGGCGTTTTTAAGGGATCTGCAGGCTCAAAATTAGGGGCTTCTATAAAGAATCCACCCACATCAGGTACAAAAAACACAATAGCACAAAAAATCACCAAAAAAGCCGCCAACCCCATTAAATCTTTCACGGTATAATAAGGATGAAAAGGTATGCCATCGAGAGGAATGCCCTCTTTGTTTTTGTGTTTTTTAATTTCAATGCCATCGGGATTGTTCGATCCCACTTCGTGTAAAGCCAAGATGTGCGCAACAACCAACCCTAGAAAAATTAGCGGTACGGCAATCACATGCAGGGCAAAAAAACGGTTTAAGGTAACACCTGTAATATTGTAATCACCTCTGATCCACTCAACTAACGCTTCTCCCACATAAGGAATAGCGCCAAATAAAGAGGTAATGACTTGCGCACCCCAAAAAGACATATTGCCCCACGGCAATAAGTATCCAAAAAACGCCTCTGCCATTAAGCATAAAAATATCAGCATACCGAAGATCCAAACGAGCTCTCGCGGTTTTTTATAAGAGCCATACAAAAGCCCTCTAAACATATGCAAATAAACAACAATAAAGAAAAAAGAAGCGCCTGTAGAATGTAAGTAACGCAGCAACCAGCCCCAAGGGACTTCGCGCATAATATATTCTATAGAATCAAAAGCACCTTCCGCAGTGGGGGTATAGTTCATCGTGAGCCAAATACCTGTTACTATTTGATTCACTAAAACAAAAAGAGCGAGCGATCCAAAATAATACCAAAAATTAAAATTCTTAGGCGCGTAGTAATGTGCTAAGTGCTCATTCCACAATTTCGTTAAAGGAAAACGATCGTCTACCCAGCTCATTAAATACCGCGAGGCTGATCTCAATTTTATCACGCGGCTACACCATCGGTTCCGACTACAATAATCGTATCGCTCAAAAACTTATAAGGTGGAACCACCAAATTTAAGGGCGCTGGCACGCCTTTATACACACGTCCCGCCATATCGTATTTAGAACCATGACACGGACAAAAAAAGCCCCCTTCCCAACCGGGTTCTATCGATCCGACGGTTGGCTTGTACAGCGGCACACAGCCTAAATGCGTACAAATGCCAATTAACACTAAAATATCGGGTTTAATCGAACGGTAAATATTATCGGCGTAGGCGGGTTGAACGGATTCTTTAGATAAAGGATCTCTCAATTCTTGAGTCACCAAGCTTAAGCCATTTAATTCTTCGTGCGTACGATGCACAATAAAAACCGGCTGACCTCGCCAAGCAACAGTGATTTTTTGGCCGGGTTCAATTTTGCTGATATCCACCTCAACAGGCGAACCTAAAGCGCGCGCTTTTACGCTGGGTGCCCAAGAAGCGAGAAAAGGAAAAGCAGCACAGGCAACACCGACGCCACCAATAACAGATGCCGTAGCTGTTAAAAACCGTCGACGTCCGGTATCCATTTCGTCGACACTCATTCTCATCAACTCCTTGTATCGGGTGCCTAAGATAGGAGATGTTATCAGAATTTCAACAATTCTGCATAGCGCAAATAAACATTTTGCATTTGGCCTTAAATTTTTCGCACTTTTTCAAAAATACGTCTTTTAATTGCAATTAAAAAAGGTATCATGTCATGAATTTTATTTAAATTACTGGCTATAAGCAATGGGTTATCAGGATACTCATGCTCAACAATGTTCCGTGCACCACGCATATCACGCCATTGATGAGCATCATTAATGATCCCTAGTTTTTCTAACTTATTTAGTTTATCAATCATCGTAAATCCGTCTACATTTTCTTGCTCAACCTCAAAAAAAATATCAAACACCTTTGTGCCTAAATAATCTTGAAGCTTAGCAAATCTACTTGTCAACATCTCTATATTCAGCAATTGATCATCAGAAAGATGCCCTACAGATTCTTCTGTTAATGGGAATGTATTTTTTAAATGCTCTAGAGCGGTTAAAATTCTACTCTCATGCGTAGATGCTATATGTTCCATTACTTTAATTCTTTCATTTATCATACAAGTTGCACGCCTTCAGTTTTAGCAATCATGTAAATAGGTAGTTTAATATTATCATCAATGAGGTGTACAACAATATCTATTTTTTGATCGCCAATTTTGTCACACACTGCGTGTAAAAAATCCATTTTAGCCTTATAGACTTCTCTCGAGTTCATCTTTGTTTCTATGTAGAGATCGATATCTCCACCTTTTTTTTGTATGTCCGCACGTGAACCAAACACCCAAAGATGATCATCCAATAAAAAATATCTCGCAAAACATTGAAGGATCGCTTTGATCTCAAATTCTTTTAATCGAACCCGTTTTGAAAAATGCGCATCCATACAGATATTTACCTGATAACTGTGTAACCATTTGATCTCACAAGCGAAATTCTGGCTGGGGGACTAGGATTCGAACCTAGGTTAACAGAGTCAGAGTCTGTAGTCCTACCACTAGACGATCCCCCAATCGGGGTAGCAATTCCCTTCTCCCGTTTAGCGGGAGAAGGTGGCGCATAGCGCCAGATGAGGGGGTGAAAAAGCTTATCGCTTAGAGTATTGAGGTCTCTTACGTGCACCATGCAAGCCAATTTTCTTACGTTCGACTTTTCTGGAATCTCGTGTTACAAAACCTGCTTTTCGCAATATTCTTCTAAAGCTCGTGCTAGAACTGTCAGCAGCGGCTTCAACGGCTTCTTCGCCTTCTATTGCTTCAACTACTTTTGGTGGATTAATCTCTTCATCGTATTTAATCAAAGCACGGCTAATCCCATGACGAATCGCGCCCGCTTGTCCCATAATACCACCGCCTTTAACGGTAACCACCACATCAAATTTATCGGTGACTTCGATCAACTCTAAAGGTTGTCGAACAACCATACGAGCCGTTTTGCGACCAAAATACACATCTAAACCTTGTGTATTAACCGTTATGTTACCTGTGCCAGGTCTTAAGAAAACCCGTGCGGTAGAAGTCTTACGACGACCGGTTGCATAACATTGGCGTTTTTTCCCAGAGGCTAAAGTCTTTTTTGCTGTTACAATCATATTTCTACCTAGTTAGATATCTAAAATTTCAGGTTGTTGAGCAGAATGTGGATGCGCAGCGCCGGCATAAATTTTCAGTTTACGCAACATCGCACGCCCTAATGGATTTTTGGGAAGCATACCCTTTACCGCGAGCTCTATTACACGCTCTGGACGACGCGCAACCAAGGATTCGAAAGATTCTTCCTTCAGACCGCCTGGATAGCCACTGTGGTGATGATAAAGCTTATCTTTGGCTTTTCTGCCAGTTACTCGAATATCACCTGCATTTATCACCACGATACAGTCTCCCGTATCGACATGCGTTGTATATTCTGGCTTATGTTTACCCTTTAAACGTCGAGCAATTTCGCTCGCCAAGCGTCCTAAAACCTTGCCCTTAGCATCGACTAAAAACCAAGCATGCTGGATTTCTTCGGACTTTGCACTGAATGTTTTCATTAACCTAGGTCCCCAGTTAGAGAATCAAATTACACAAACAAATATGTAGAAGCGGATCTCTGTGTCCGCCCAACAAGAAGGGGCATCATACAAAACTATGAATAAAAATACAAGGCGCAAAAAGACAAAACTCGAAAATCGGTACAGAAAGCGCCTTAACAGAGACGTGTCTTGCTGCAAAAACGCTCAAAAGCGACCAAAAACAACAAAGAATGCATCTACAATTGACTTCTAAAACAGCTCTAGGGTAGCATGAACGCGATCTTAGGAAATTTACCCGCTTAATCGCGGTTAGGTTATCAAGACGAAAAAGTTGTAGTACTCTAAAAAGCGTGTAAAAAACCTTGCTGAATGCAAGCGTTATGCCTACACTAGTTTATGTTTGATTTTTTTAAGGAGCATGACATGGCCGCGAAAAAACGCAAGCCCACTCGTCCAGTCGCTAAAAAGGCAGTGAAAAAAACCACCGCCCGAGTTCAAAAGAAACCAATAGCAAAAAGCAAACCCTCTAAAGCAGTCTCTGTCAAGAAAGCGCCTGTTAAGAAGCTTTCGCTCTCGAGCGTTGATAAAGCCTTTACAAAAGGACAATTATTTACCACTTTGGCCGGTTGCACAGGTTTACAGCGAAAAGAAATATCCACTTTATTTGATGATTTGGGTACGGTTATTGCTGCGCATCTAAAGAAACAAGGTCCTGGTCAATTCACCATTCCTGGACTGGTTAAAATCAGTGTTAAACATAAACCAGCAACAAAAGCACGCAAAGGGGTTAATCCTTTTACGGGCGAAGAAATGATGTTTAAAGCCAAACCTGCACGAAATGTTGTCAAACTAAGACCTTTGCAACGTCTAAAAGCTATGGTGTAATACCCAATAGCGTAAGACAAAAAATTTCGTTATAAAACCAAAAAGGGCGGACATAAAAATCTGCCCTTTTTGCTTATTCGCTAATCATAATGTGTGTTGGAAAGGGCTTAGGGATCCTATTCATTTTATAGCGCATACGTTTTCGAACCCCATAAAATGTAACGACTAATACCCCGCACATCCCAGTAATCCAGGCCGTAGCAACCCTAGGGTTTTCTAGAAAAGTAGCGCATTGATAAAACAAAACGGCCGTTATATAGGCAATCCCCGTTGTCCAAACCACAGAAAACAGCGCCCAAGAACGATTCAACTCTCGCGCCACGGTTGCAACCACCGACACGCAGGGAAAATACAATAAGACAAATAAAAGATAAGCAAAAGCCGCAGCAGAACTACCAAACCGATTGACCATCACACCCACTGCTCCGACGCCATCTTCCTCGTTTCTCGCTAGACTTTCTGAATGTGCTTCCTCTGCATATAAGGTATTTAATGTACCCACCACCACTTCTTTTGCTAAGACTCCAGTCATTAATCCCACCGTTGCCGGCCAGTTATCGTCCTTAATACCCATCGGAGCAAATATGGGTGTCAGCGCCCGCCCTGCGGTTGCTAAAAAATTATTTGCCCCCACTTTATTATCAACCACGCCTAAAAGCGCAATCACCGCACACAATGGCACAATCAATGATCCTGCTTTTAAAACAAAATGCTTTAGGCGACGTCCGGTAGCGACACATAACAACCCTATTCGAGGGTACCGATAAGGCGGTAATTCAATAACGAGACTCGAACCTTCATCCTTTAACACACTGGAACGCAGTGCAAAACCGGTTATTAACGCAACTGCGATCCCAATTAAATAGAGCCCAAAAATAATATTTTGCCCATTTTCTGGGAAAAAAGCCGAAACAAAAAGCGCATAAATAGTGAGCCTTGCCCCGCAAGACATAAAAGGGCTCATTAAAATCGTTAAAACGCGCTCACGATAATTCTCAAGCGATCTTGCCGCCATCACAGCAGGTACATTACACCCAAATCCGATAATCATTGGCACAAACGATTTTCCGGGCAACCCAACCCATCGCATCACGCGCTCCATCACAAAAGCAGCCCGTGCCATGTATCCCGATGCTTCTAAAAAGGAAATAGCGAACAACATGACCGCAATCACGGGAATAAAGCTTATCGTTGTTTTAAGTCCTTGCCCTACCCCAAAGGCGATCAAACGGATCACCCAATCGGGTGCCTGCAAATAGATAAGCCCTGCATTAACCCGATCAATGAAGAATGTGTCTGTCGCAAGCTCTAAATAACCCTTGAATACGTCACTTATCTGTATCGCGGCACTAAAAACAACATACATGCAACTAAAAAATAACGGAATCCCAAAAAATCGGTTCAATACAACGGTATCGATTCTGTGTGTCCAAATTGTGCGGGTCTTATCGTGCATGTTAGTATAGTTCAAATTCTAAATGAGAATTATTTACATTGTCGAAGAAAAGGACTAAGCCGTCAAGCACAATTAGCTCATAAGCGAACAAAGCATGTGTATGCAAGTTTTTTTACACTTTATAGTGCAAATACTTAAAAGACCTATAATTAAACCAAGCAAAGCGACCCGTTTTTGAACTAAACTTAAACATGTAACCAAGTTGTAGGGCTCATAAAATAAGCGGCAATGAAAAAAGATAAACAGGACTCAAATGCTAAAATTGTGATAGAAGGTGTGACCCAAGATGGCGAATCCTTTAGGCCCAGTGATTGGGCTGAACGAATGAGTGGAACGCTTTCTACTTTTAGAAATCACCGTATTTTTTATTCTCCGTTACTACGACCTTCTATACAAAATGAACACAAATGCCTCGTTTTAGATAAGTCTTTAAAAAACACCAACCCCGCTTTGTATGAACATATCCTTGAATTTGCACATAAAAATAAACTTAAAATTTGTGGTGAGGAAGACTAATCTAAAATCCTCTCGCCTGAAGAAGGGGCTTTTAGTACAATGAAAAGTGTAATAGGTATATACTGAAAAAAATGACGAGTAAAACAGAATACAATGTAATCGTGATTGGTGCGGGTATGGCGGGGCTCTCAGCCGCACAACATCTCGCAGATCTGGGTCATACCGTTCTCGTGCTAGAGGCCAAAAATCGCGTCGGTGGACGTATTCATACGCAAGAAATGCAGGATGGTCTCCCCATAGAAATGGGAGCCAATCTGCTGTTAAATCCAGGTACAACAGAACAACCAAACCCTTTGCTACCGTTAATTCGTCACCTCAATCTAACAACCATGCCCATCGATTCCATCCCTTCAACAACATTTAAGGCAGAAGGCTATTTTGAGAATGCGACGAAATTGATAAATGAAGCCAAACGATTCCCTTGGAAAACATGGCCTTCTTTAGGAGAAGTTCTAAAAATACAAGACTTAAATTTTCACAGCCACCTTAAACTAAACAGCACTGAATTTATCGGCAAACAAGCGCTTATCCATATGATCGAACAACAAACTGGCACTTTGCCACATAACGTCTCGCTTTTGGAATTGATGCACTTTGGTACAGATGCAACATTCTATGATTCTGATGGTTTTAGAGGATCTGCAGAAGCGACATTTATCAACGGTGGCTATCAACAATTACCCGAAGCTATGGCAAAAAAAGCAATCGCGACAGGCAAAGTTAAAATCTTGTTGAGCACACCTGTAGAAGCTGTGCATTATCATAATAGTGATACTACACAGGTTATCGCGACAAATGGCGAAAAATATACCGCAAAACGTATATTGTGTGCTGTTCCTATCGGTGTTTTACAAAATCAAAGTATTCATTTTTTTCCTAAACTCTCTCCTGAAAAACAACAATTAATAAAACATCTAAAAGTCGGGTTTCATAATAAAGTTGTTTTGGAATTCAAAAAAGTTTTTTGGCCAATCGACACCCACTTTCTTTTTCCAGGTAGCAAGCATTATCATCACTTTCCTGAATACCTTAATTTATTTCATTTTTCAAATCAGAAAACACCTGCCTTAGTCTGCAACTTTTATGCATCCGAAGCCTGTTTTAAAGAAAACACAGACGATCATATCGTTGAAAAAGCATTGTTACCGCTGCAAGAGGCTTATGGCAAAACGGCTATCGCTTTAAAAAATGCTTTTGTAACCCATTGGGAATCTGATCCTTATGCTTTAGGCAGTACTTCTTGTTATGGTCTTCAGTGTGAAAGTAGAGAACTGAGGAATTTTGAAAAACCAGAACAGGGCGGATTATTTTTTGCAGGAGCACACACGATTGCCAATAAAAATCGAGAGACTGTTCAAGGTGCTTATATTTCAGGCATACGCGCAGCACTTGATGTCAACCACCATTTGAAAAATGCGGAACTACGAGGGCGGACACAGCGATCCGCCCCTACCTAAAACTATCCATTATTCGGATCGTACAGGCTCTATCCCACTCGGCACGAGGACTGTGCGCTCTGTTACAAAAAAAGGTCGAATCGGTGTTAAAGTCATTATCCGTTTCTGTGCTAATAACACATATCCTCCACCAAAAAATGGCCAACACCAGCGTCCCAGTTTTTCTAGCCATTCTAAACGCTGTAATATAACAGGGTGTGAAATGGGTGGTCTAAAAAAATAGCGTCTGACTTCTAAAACATCAAATCCCAATAGCGCCAACCAATCTTTTAAGCGTGTAACCGAAATAAAATGACCATCCCAAGGTACACGTTTAATATAATGCAGACACCATCGCCAAAGTCCCCAAACACTCCATGGGTTAAAATTAGAAATAATCACATGACCTTCAGGGATCAAAACACGAAACGCTTCACGCACAACTTCATGGGGATTTTTTATAAATGCCAAACACTGCGCCAAATAAATCAAATCAACGCCATCCGAAATAACCGGTAATTTATCGTGTCTTGATCTTAAGGTACTACAGGTTTCGGAGAAGCTTGCAGAGGGATGGATCGCAACACGATGTGTTATGGCGCTGTCTTGTACGCATTGTAAAAAAACCGGCTCCCCCAATACCAACAGATGATATCCAAACAATTGAGGCAGCATTTTTTTGACTTGCTCTTCTTCCGACTTTAAAAAAGCCAATCCCAAAGGAGAGTCCCACCAGACGCGTAGACGTTTCCAATGCTTAGACATATTCAGCATACTTGCTTTTTCCCCTGACCTCACCCGGCGCTACGCGCCACCCTCGTGGCCGGTTTGTATCCTAATTGTAACTAAAGCCAATTTATATAGCACGCGCAGCGTACATTGCTGGCTGATCATTTACCCGGTTGACGAAATCTGCTTAAGCCCGTAATTTAACTCTGATGATAGATTTTCAAAACAAGAGAATTAAGTTTCTTAACTATATATTTATATTGTCTACCTTGATCATCAGCTCAAACCTCTGTGGATGTGATCGCACAAACAATACGCAAAATATTTCCAAAAAACAAAAGACGCCTGCTGAAAATCATAAACAACTTTGGAATCGGATCCGGGACAATTATGACATAGCTCCTAAAGAGATAGAAACACACAAACAACCTCAAATCCAAAAATATGTTAAACACTATACAGAAAAAGAAAAAGCATTAACAAAAATGAGTACCCAAGCAACGCCTTATTTATTCCATATCGTAGAAGAACTTGAACAACGCGAGATGCCGGGCGAATTGGCTTTATTGCCCATGATAGAGAGCGCTTTTCGACCAGAGGCAACTTCGAACCGAGGCGCTGCGGGTCTTTGGCAATTTATCCCGAGTACAGGAAGGTACTTTGGATTAAAACAAAATGCTTGGTATGATGAACGTCGAGACATTAGAACTTCAACCAGTGCTGCTTTGGATTATCTCGCGTTTTTACACGAAACATTTGATCATAACTGGATGTTAGCATTAGCTGCTTACAATGCAGGCGAAGGCACTGTCCGTCGTGCCATTAAGAAAAACTTGAAACTCGGAAAACCGACCTCTTTTTGGGATCTCCAGTTACCCAAAGAAACACGAGAATATGTCCCTAAATTTTTAGCCTTGGCTGAAATCATTGGACAACCTGAAAAACACGATATCCTACTACCCGACATCGAAAACAAGCCCTATTTTTCACCTGTTTTTTTCAATAAATCCTTAAATTTTCAACAAGCGGCAAACTTAGCAAAAATTCACATCACAGAATTAAAGCGCTTAAACCCCGGTTATAAACGTTCGCACATTCACACCAAAGCCTCTCCAGAGTTCTTATTACCCATTGCGAATAAAGCAATATTTGAGTACAATTTTGCAAACAAAGACAAAAAGGTCAAATCTGAACATGAGCATTGAAGTTTCGGACATCATTGAAAAGCCCCTTCAAGTATTTCGTTCTAAAGTCGAAAAAAAATTGCTACATTATACAGGCAAGGCAATTGCAGACTATAAGCTAATTGAAACAGGCGATCGAGTGATGGTCTGTCTGTCGGGTGGAAAAGATTCTTTTACGCTATTGTCTCTGCTGAAGCTGCTCCGAATGCGGTCTGGCAATAAATTTGAATTATTTTCTTTTACACTAGATCAAGCACAACCTGGATGGATCGATACCGCACTTCGCGCTTTTTTAGATAAACAAGGTGTCCCTTATGAAATTTTAAATCGAGACACCTACTCAATCGTTAAAGAAAAAATTCCAGAAGGTAAAACCTATTGCGGGCTTTGTTCGCGGCTCCGACGCGGTATTATTTATCGATACGCAGAAGAAAATGGGTTTAATAAAATCGCGCTTGGGCATCATCGCGATGATCTGATCCGTTCGTTATTAATGTCGATGATGTACAATGGTGAAATTCGCTCTATGCCACCGAAACTATTAAGCGATAGCAAAAAAAATATTGTGATCCGTCCCATGGTTTACTGCCAAGAAAAAGATATTATTACCTATGCAAAAGAGCGAAAATATCCGATTATTCCGTGTAATCTTTGCGGTGCACAAGAAAATCTCGTGCGCGTAAAAATTAAAAAGTTGATCGATGAATTGGCACTAGATAATCCAAAGGTGCCCAGCAATTTGCTAAGCGCACTGCAAAATATTAGGCCTAGCCAATTGATGGATCATAATCTGTGGGACTTTAAGGGTCTGAAAATGGGGTCAAATCTAGACGCCGTAATTTGACCCCTTCCTGCGACTGCCAACAACGCCTTCGTATACGAATAGCGACTGATATTGATCCCATTCCAATATTCAGAAAACAAACTCCATATTCTCAAGTCCTTGTTAATCCAAAATCTATCCACTCTGTTTATTCTGCGACAAACTGTCACAAACTGACAGTTTATTTCATAAAAATAAATACAGGCTATATTTATAAACAGTCTTAAATAGGGAAGTGAGATTTGACACCCAGACTTGTCAATAAGATACAATATCTATTGGTGTTCAACAGTGAACGGCAGTTTTTCGAATACCAGCGGAGATTAACGTGGCATTAATTCTTGACCCTATAAAGAAAGCATTTCTCAGCTTAACGAAAGCGATGGATCGCTCTAAACAGAATCCGGAAGACCTTGAAGTTCGCGATGCTTGTATACAGCGTTTTGAATATACCTATGAACTCAGCATTAAGTTTATTAAACGTTATATCGAAACAGAAAATCCCTCTCCTGAAAATATTGATCAGATGAATTATCGTGACTTTCTAAGATTGGCAGCTGAAATTGGCCTCATCGAAATAGTCGAACTTTGGTTTCAATTTCGAGAAGCGCGCAATATAACGAGCCACGCTTACGATGAAACAAAGGCTATTGAAGTTTTTAACGTTATACCTAGCTTTATCCAACAAGTAAATTATTTATTGGAAAAATTAGAACAACGAATCAATCCATCATGATCATTCTAAACGAACAACAATTAAAAATTGTCCACGATATTTTACAAAAACACGTACCCGAAGAAAAAATAATGGTTTTTGGGTCTCGCATCACAGGAACAATAAAGCCCTACTCGGATTTAGATTTGTGTATTATGGGTACACAACCCTTATCCCTACAACAACTCGGTGACTTACGGGAAGATTTTTCTGAATCTGATTTGCCATTCCGGGTTGATATTGTTGAATGGACCACCATTACACCCGAATTTAAAAAAATAATTGAAGCGCATTGTGAAGAACTTCCGCCACCAAAAATATTGATACGAAATTAAGACTATAAGGCCTTATTTCTTCTTTTTTGCGAATCGCATTAATCGCTGGCGTTTATAAAGCTGCCGCGGCGTTAGCGTATTTCTACGCCCCGCAAACGGGTTTGCGCTGGTTTTAAATTCAACGCGTATGGGCGTACCCACTATTTTAAGGTGCTTTCTAAAGGTATTGATCAAATAGCGCTTGTAGCTTTCGGGCACATGTTCTGTTTGATTACCGTGAATAATAATTAAGGGCGGACGATGCCCACCGGTATGTGCATAGCGTAATTTTATGCGTCTACCCTGAAACATCGGGGGTGGATGTTGCGTAACTGCAATTTCCAATACCCGATTCACCTCTGCTGTTGATAGCTCTTTAATCGAAGATTGAAAGGCTTCTTGTACAGAATCAAATAAATTACCAACACCACTGCCATGCAATGCAGAAATGTAATGTACTTTTGCAAAATCTGCAAATTTTAATCTGTAATTTAAGGTCTTTTTAACATTTTCTCGATGTTCAACATCTAAACCATCCCACTTGTTAATGGCTAATACTAAAGAACGACCGGTTTCTAACACAAACCCTAAAAGCCCCAGATCTTGATCTGTCACACTCTCGACAGCATCCACAACCAAAATCACCACATGACAATCTTCAATCGCCTGCAAAGTCTTAACCACTGAAAACTTTTCAACCAGTTCTGAGACACGTGATCGTCGTCGCACACCCGCCGTATCAATAATGGTATATTTTTTGCCTGCACGCTCTAAGGGAATATAAATGCTATCTCGAGTAGTACCGGGTTGATCAAATACAATCACGCGATCTTCGCCTAATAAGCGATTTACTAAGGTTGATTTTCCCACATTCGGACGACCTGCAATGGCAATTTTTATGCCACTTTCTTCAGGATTGGCTATCTCAATTTCACTTAACGGTGGAAATGGCAAAAAGATGTGATCAATCAGTGCAACAAGCCCTCGCGCTTGGCTAGCCGCTATGGGGATAGGATCTCCCAATCCTAATGCATAAAAATCAGCTAAAGCAATGTCCGGATTTAAACCATCCGTTTTATTTACAACACAATAAACAGCCTTTTCTTTAACACGTAGTTGTTGCGCAATGGTTTTATCCGCTGCCATTAACCCAGTGCGCCCGTCAACTATAAATAAAACAATGTCTGCTTCGACGACCGCTTGCCAAGACTGCTCTTCCGTCAGGGTATCTAATTCCGCTTCTTGTGACCCTAAGCCCCCAGTGTCTATAGCAATAAAGGGTCTTTCCCCTATTTTGCCTTCGCCATATTGACGATCTCGGGTAACCCCCGGTAGATCAACCACTAAAGCCTCTCGACTTTTTGTTAATTGATTAAATAATGTGGACTTGCCTACATTAGGACGTCCAACAATCGCTATAACAGGAAGCATGTTTAATTCCCCCGAGAGACACCCGAGTGAATCGGCATTAAAGCTGTCACTTTTCCACTTCGGCCTAACACATAAACGAGATTATCTTTTACAACTGGAGGCGCTTTAATGCCTTTACTGTCAATAAGATTTTGCCCTACAAAAGCACCGTCATTTCGCGACATCCAATGGAGATAACCATCATTATCGCCAACAACCACAAAGCCCTCTACGATGGCCGGTCTAGACAACTCTCTGCCCATTAATGCCGTTTGTTTCCAAATAACATCGCCTGTTTTTCGATTCAGTGCCCAAAGAACACCATTGGGATCCGACACAAAGACAGCATTTTCCGAAACCGCAATACCTGAAGAAGAAGATAAAGCACGTTCCCAAAGGGTTAAGCCTGTTTCAACGATCATAGCGGCAATTTGTCCCTGATAGCTGACAGCGTACAGTCGATCATCTTTAATAACGGGATCAGCACTGATATCCACCATTCTTTGGATATCCGAACGACCCTTGGGAATCGCCAATTCTCGCTCCCATTCGGGAAACCCATCCACGCGATGCAATGAGGCTAATTTACCATTCGAGAAACCCACAATAACGTGATTATTTAAAACGACAGGACTACTATTCTGTCTTAGCATCAAGGGAGGGTTTTGAACCGAGTAACGCCATAGCTGTTGTCCATTTTGCGCATTCAGAGAAACGACACTGCCATCCAAACCATGAACAAATACCATGCGAGAAGCACCGACAGGTGCAGCCATCACAGAACCTGTTACCTTTGCTTGCCATAAAAAAGTTCCGTTCGACAACTCATACGCCAAAACTTTTCTATCATCTGTTCCAACTAAAACGCGTCCTTCAGAAACCGAAGGTCCCGCGGTAATTTCGGCTTTAGTAGACACAACCCATTTTTGAATACCTGTTTGACGATTCAACGCCAAAATTTTTCCTTTACTATCCGCAATAACAATTTCAGATCCCGTAACGGCTAAACTTAAGTTTGCGTCGGACTTGCCACTACCAGAACTCTGTGTATTTTTCCAAAGTACTTTAGGGATCATTTCATTTGCTGATAATTTGGGTAATGGACCCTTCTTAATCAGTTCGGGTTGTTTATCAATCGTCGTACAGCCCGAAAGCCATAAAATCCCCAATGCCAATACCGTATAACGCACTATGCGCATATTAAATTCCTCTTATTTGCCCAAATCCGCTTGTTTTAATTGCAAGCGTGTGATGGGAACGCCTGGTTCTGCCGCTTCAATAGCCGTTTGATAAGCTACTCGTGCTTTTGCTTTATCATTTTGCATCAGATAAATATCGCCTTTGGTTTCTTCAAACATCAGCTCAAATCCCTTGGACGCCGGCTTTTCTGTGAGAAGCGCTAAGGCTTCTTCTGGTTTCTTTTGATCAATTAAAACACGGGCCAATCGCACTCTCGCAATCGGTTGCACTGGCCCTTCTGCTTGGATTGCAAAGTTCAAATGTGTTGCTGTTGCTTCCAGGTTATGGGCTTCAAAAGAAAACTTTGCTAACAACAAAGCTGCTAATGGCGCATAAGGTGTTTTTGGATATTGCGCTACCAGCGTTGTTGCCGCCTGTATCGCCTCGGCTTTATCTGATTTTTGGCTTAAAGACAACAGTTTATCGTAAACAATAGAGGCTTTTAAGGCGCGTTTAGATTGATAATGGCCATAAAACTGCATCCCAGCATAGGTGCACAAAAAGAAAACAAAAAAGGTTAATACCCATTTTCCGTACTGTTGCCATAACGATTTTTCTTGACTATATTGCATCTCAATCATAATGTCCTTCCTAAATAGCCTGTTAAAAACTGCGTCAATTCCCTTTGTGGAATTGACTGTTGATCGCGTGCTTCACGTAAAAATTTAATGCTAATCGTATTGGTTTCGTGCTCGCTATCTCCTAAAATTAAAGCGATTTTAGCACCGCTTTTATCTGCTTTTTTAAATTGTTGTTTTAAGCTTCCTGCCCCACAATGCACTAACAATCGCAAACTCGGCATTTCGTCTCGCAATTTTTCTGCCAACTGTATTGCCGCTCTTTGCTGAGCACCACCCATATGGAGTAAATAGACATCATTCGATTCTAATACCCCCAACGCTGTCTCACTTTCTGAAAGTGCTTGTTGCAATAATAAAACACGTTCTATGCCAATGGCAAAGCCGACCGCCGGTGTCGCATCCCCACCCAACTCTTCAACTAAACCATCATAACGACCACCCGCACAAATGGTGCCTTGTGCGCCTAATTTATCCGTTACCCACTCATACACCGTGCGGTTATAATAATCTAACCCTCGCACCAAATTTGGATTCACCTCATACAATACACCGAGCTCGGTTAAATATGCTAAAAATTCTTCAAAATGCTGTTTAGATTCCGCATCCAAATAATCATTGCATTTAGGCGCTCCGGCAATAATAGATGCCAGGCTCGGATTTTTACTGTCTAAAATTCTCAGTGGATTAACTTGCAAACGCCTTTGACTGTCCTCGTCTAAATCCTGCTGGTATTTCGATAAATAATCGATTAATTGCACACGATACTGATTTCGAGATGCAAGCGTACCCAAACTATTCAGCTGCAAAACAACTCCGCTGCTCACCCCCAACTCACGCCAAAGTCTAGACATCATCAATATATGTTCGACTTCAATATCCGGCCCTTGCATCCCAAAGGCTTCCACACCCACATGATGAAATTGTCTATATCGACCTTTTTGAGGTCTCTCATACCTAAACATCGGGCCCATGTACCACAAGCGCTGAATTTGATGATATAAAAGACCGTGCTCTATACCAGCGCGTACGCACCCTGCCGTTCCTTCAGGTCGCAAAGTAAGACTGTCTTTATCCGACAAACTTCGGAATGTATACATTTCCTTCTCGACAATATCCGTCAATTCACCAATCGATCGTGTAAAAAGGCCGGTGGGCTCTAAAATAGGCAAACGAATTTCTTCATAGCCATAAGCAGCAACAACCCGTTGTAAGCACCTTTCAAATTGGCGCCAACGCGGTGTATCCCCAGGGAGAACATCGGGCATGCCACGAACACCTTCAAATTTTTTTGCCATATTCAGCTTTTCCCAGACTTTAGGTACAATTGATATTCAGGTGAATTTTCAAACAGATTTTTCAACGTTGCCGCTTGACTTTCTGCACTGTTTTCGTCTTTTAAGCCTTTAGATACCCCTATACCTAACCATAACGATCGCGCTGTTTGGTCGGCAATGGCTCTATAACGATTCAACCATTCCTTTGCTTCTTCAAATTTTTCTTGCTTAAGACTCAGTGCCGCTAATTCCAGAAAAGCAGATGAACGGCTGGGATCTCGACGAACCGCTATTGTTAAATATTCGGTTGCTTTGCGGTCGTCTGGCCATTTTAAAGCACAAAGCCCTGCATTTTCATACACTTCCGCAGTTCTCGGATATTCTTTATCTTCTATTGCAGCGTGAAATGCCTGATCAGCTTCTTTTAAACGACCGCGCCTACACAAAAAAGCGCCATAATTATTATACACAGCTCCCTGCCCCGAAAAACCCACCGCCTTTTTATGCTCGCGCTCTGCGTCTTTAAATTCGCCTATCATTTCTAAAAAATAAGCCATCGCAGAGTGGGTTTCAGGAATTTTGGGCGCTAATTGTACTGCGTGGGTTAGTTTTGTTTTTGCACGCGCAACCTGGCCTTGGCTTAAATACCCTAAACCCAATTCTACATTAATTAATGCAGCACGATGATAATCTGGCGTACCCATTGCAGCATCGTCGGGCAATAATTTCGCAATACGCCTCTGCTCGGATTCTCTCGTCTTTTCTGATTTCTGTGTTGTGGATTGCGCACAAGAGAAAAGTCCTAACAAACTCATGATTACAAACAAACAGTGACATCTTTTTATAACCATAACTAAACTCTCCTTGAGATGACTACGCTGCTTCCTCTTCAACCCGAATTTCGACAGTCTTTGCGACAAAACGCGCATTTCGACGTGTTCGATCGGTAATTTTTCCAACAAGCTGCCCACATGCCGCATCAATATCGTCTCCACGGGTTTTACGCAAAGTTGCTATATATCCCGCTTTTTTTAAAATCGCTAAAAATACATCCATATCTTCAACCAAAGATCGCTCATAATCCGCACCTGAGAAAGGGTTAAATGGAATTAAATTTACCTTACAAGGAAGCCCCTGTAACAGTTTAACCAATTGTTTGGCGTGTTCAGGTTTATCATTTATCCCTTTCAGCATCACATATTCGATAGTAACATGCCGACCCGGCTTATCTGATACAAATCGCCTACAAGCGTCCATTAAAATAGCAATGGGGTATTTCTTGTTCAAGGGTATCAGTTGGCTTCGCAGTTCATCATTAGGCGCATGCAGCGAAACGGCAAGCGACACATCCGCTGAAAAACTTAAACGGTCAATCATCGGAACAACACCAGAAGTACTTAAAGTAACGCGTCTGCGAGGTAATGCATACGCTAAATCATCACGCATCATTGATAACGCAGCCACAACTGCATCAAAATTTAATAAAGGTTCACCCATACCCATCATAACGACATTGGTAATCACATTTTTGTGTACTTCACTTACGGGTAATGTTCGTAAACGCCGACTGGCTTGCCACACTTGTCCAATAATTTCGGCTATGGTGAGATTTCGATTAAACCCCTGTGTTGCTGTAGAACAAAATGTGCAATTCAATGCGCAACCCACTTGAGAAGAAACGCAGAGAGTCCCTCTGTTTTTTTCTGGAATGAAAACGGTTTCAATATTGTTCCCGCTATCCAGTCTCATCAACCATTTACGCGTACCATCCAACGAACATTGTTCTTTAACAATTTCTGGCGCCCTTAAGTCACATTCTGCAGACAAGCGCTCTCGCAATATTTTGCTCAAATCGGTCATCTCAGCAAAGTTATCAACGCCGCGTTGATGTATCCACTGAAAAACTTGTTTTGCTCTAAACGATTTTTCACCCTGCGCAATAAAATATTTCGACAAGGATTCCAAATCGAGTTCCAAAAGATTTGTTTTTGGATTATTTTTGAGCTCGCAAGATGGCATCATCTGGAATGTAGTTCTTGTTCTGTAAAGAAAAAAGCGATTTCCACTTTAGCGGTATCACTACTGTCTGAACCATGCACCGCATTCGCATCAATGCTATCGGCAAAATCCGCCCGGATAGTGCCTTTAGCCGCATCACTGGGGTTTGTTGCACCCATAATCTCACGATTTTTAAGAATCGCATTGTCGCCTTCTAACACTTGAACAAAAACAGATCCCGAAATCATAAATTTAACCAAGTCATTAAAAAATGGCCTATCTTTATGCACAGCATAAAAAGCTTCTGCACGCTCTTGCGTTAAATGCAGCATTTTTGCCGCAATAACCTTTAGGTTAGCGCGCTCAAAACGGCCAATAATTGCGCCTATCACATTTTTAGCAACGGCATCGGGTTTAATAATCGAAAGTGTACGTTCAACGGTCATAATAGAGTTACTCCACCAACTTATAAATACTGTCTGAAAGCCTATTATACCTTAACCTATAGGGAACTTGAAGGAGATAGTCTAAACTTTATATTTGAATATCGCGGTATGGAGCAACACAATGTCTTTAAATAGTTTTAATTCTAGGTCAACATTCGAACACGCGGAAAAAACAGTTACTTTTTATGATTTAAACAAACTCCCCAAATCCTGTGATATTGGTCGTCTCCCCTATTGTTTAAAAATTCTTCTTGAAAATTTATTGCGATGCGAAGATGGGATCTCCGTCACTCAAAAAGACATTGAAGCGCTATTAAACTGGGCACCCCATACGCCTTCTGATCATGAAATCGCCTTTACACCCGCACGCGTTATTCTACAAGACTTTACGGGTGTTCCTGCCGTTGTCGATTTGGCTGCTATGCGCGATGCCATGTGCCAGCTTGGAGGCAAAGCGTCATTGATCAATCCGCTTTCTCCAGTCGAGTTAGTCATTGATCATTCCGTCATGGTCGATTTTTACGGCAAATTAGATTCTTTCGAAAAAAATGTCGATATGGAATTTAATCGAAATGAAGAACGCTATGCTTTTTTACGTTGGGGACAAACCGCTTTTCAAAATTTTAGAGTCGTACCTCCCGGTACAGGTATCGTTCACCAAGTTAATCTGGAGTATCTCGCACGCGTTGTCTTTGAACAACAACAAGACGGTACTTCGATTGCTTATCCAGACACCTTGGTGGGTACCGATTCGCATACCACCATGATTAATGGATTAGGCATATTAGGATGGGGTGTTGGAGGTATTGAAGCAGAAGCCGCCATGCTCGGTCAGCCCGTTACCATGCTGATCCCAGAAGTTATTGGTTTTAAAATAACCGGAAAATTACCAGAAGGCACAACCGCAACCGATCTCGTTTTGACGGTCACCGAAATGCTTCGCAAAAAAAATGTCGTTGGAAAATTTGTAGAATTTTATGGCGATGGTTTAGATCATTTACCACTCGCCGATCGCGCAACCATTGGCAACATGGCACCTGAATATGGCGCAACCTGCGGCATCTTTCCCATTGATACAGAAACACTCGCATTTATGCGACTGTGCGGTCGAGCGGAGTCCCTCATAAAATTAGTTGAAACTTACGCAAAAACCCAAGGTTTATTTAGAACGACAGGCTGTCGTGAAGCCGAATATACCGAAAATTTAAGCTTAGATTTAAGCACGGTTTCATCTTGTATCGCAGGACCTCGCCGACCACAAGATCGTATTCCTATTCGCGACTCTAAAGAACAATTTCAAAACATGCTAATCGAACAAAATCTACCTACCTCAACGCAAGCTGTTAAACTCAATGGCAATACGCATCCCTTAACCCATGGTGCTGTGGTTATCGCCGCTATTACCAGTTGCACCAATACCTCGAATCCCGCCGTCATGCTTGCAGCAGGGCTTGTCGCTAAAAAAGCACACGAAAAAGGATTAATGACAAAACCTTGGGTAAAAACCAGCCTAGCACCCGGTTCTCAAGTCGTAACCGATTACCTCGAAAAGGCTAATTTAATGAAACCCTTAAAAGCTTTAGGCTTTGATTTAGTCGGTTACGGTTGCACCACCTGTATTGGCAATTCAGGTCCCTTATTAGAACCTATCAGCCAAGCCATAAAAGCAGGCAATCTATCTGCAGCAGCTGTCCTTTCCGGAAACCGTAATTTTGAAGGACGTATTCATCCGGATGTTCGATTTTCTTATTTAGCTTCACCCCCGCTCGTCGTTGCTTATGCGTTGGCGGGCACGCTAGACATTAATTTTTACACAGATCCCATCGGGCAGGATACAGAAAATCAACCCGTCTATTTAAAAGATATTTGGCCAAGTTCCAAAGAAACGCAAATGCTGATCCAAGAAACTGTACAAGCCAATATGTTTGTAAAACGTTATCAAGCTGTCTTTACAGGAGATGAGCGCTGGCAGAATTTAAAAATTCCCAAAGGCGAACAATATGATTGGAACAACACTTCCACCTACGTTAAACTGCCGCCGTATTTTGAAGGGATGAAACACACACCGCCCAAAATGCTCGCTAATATTAGTAACGCGCGGGTATTAGCAATCTTAGGCGATTCTGTTACAACTGATCACATTTCACCTGCTGGCAATATTGCAAAAAATAGCCCCGCAGGTGAATATTTACAACAGTTAGGTATCGCACCTGCCGATTTTAATTCTTATGGATCACGACGTGGGAATCACGAAGTGATGATGCGCGGCACTTTTGCTAATATTCGTCTCAAGAATCAGCTTGTCCGTGGCACAGAAGGCAATTGGACACTGCATCTACCCTCGGGCGAAAAAATGTCTATCTTTGATGCAGCTATGCGCTATCAACAAGAACATTGTCCCCTGATTTTAATGGCCGGTAAAGAATATGGTAGCGGTTCTTCACGCGATTGGGCGGCAAAAGGCCCTCGTTTACTCGGTGTTCAAGCCGTTATTGCAGAAAGCTTTGAGCGTATTCACCGTTCCAATTTAATCGGCATGGGTGTACTGCCCTTACAGTTTAAGCCGAACGAAAATGTCACGACGCTTAACCTCAGCGGACGTGAAATCTACAACATTGATCTTGAAAATTTACGCCATCGCGGCACAATTACAATTCATTTAACAACCGAAACGGGAGAAAAAAGAACGTTTTCTGCCATAGTTCGAATCGATACACCCAAAGAGATGGAATATTATCGGCATGGCGGCATTTTGCATTATGTATTGCGACAATTGTTGGAGAAACTATGAAAAACGCGAAAAAACCTATCGAAACACGCCTTGAAAAAGACAGCATGGGCGAGATCAAAGTGCCTAAAGATGCACTCTATGGTGCTCAAACGCAACGTGCTATTGATAATTTTCCGATCAGTGGAATAACCTTTCCTCCTTCTTTTATTAAAACACTCTGTCTCATAAAAAGTGCGGCTGCAAAAGTAAATGCCGATCTTAAATTATTGAAACCCGAGATTGCAAAAGCCATTATGGATGCTGCTGAGGGTATTATTGAAGAACAATATGACACCGAATTTCCACTCGATATTTTTCAAACCGGATCGGGTACCAGCAGCAACATGAATGCCAACGAAGTGATCGCGCGATTAGCGAGCTTAAAAACCAATCTCCCCGTTCATCCGAATGATCACGTCAACATGAGCCAAAGCAGTAACGATGTCATTCCAACCGCTATCCATGTAAGTTGCAGTTTAGATATAAAGCATATGCTACTGCCCGCATTACAGCATCTTCATAAGATTATCTTAGAACGGGCAAAAAGCCTACAAAACACAGTTAAAACAGGACGCACACACTTAATGGATGCCATGCCTCTGACCTTTGAGCAAGAATTAAGCGGCTGGGCAACACAAATTCAGCATAACATAACCAGAATAGCCGAAACGCTAATACGACTTCAGGCTTTGGCCATTGGCGGCACGGCTGTTGGCACTGGCATTAATGCACACCCAGAATTTGGAAAACGGGTTAGCATTGAACTCTACAAAAAAACACAAATTCCTTTTACGCCACACACCAATTATTTTATGGCTTTAAGTTCACAAGATACTATCGTTGAACTTTCTGGACATTTACGTGTTATCGCGATTAGTTTATCTAAAATGGCAAATGATTTACGTCTCATGAACAGTGGACCACTTGCGGGCTTTAACGACATTGTTTTGCCAAGCCTTCAACCCGGTAGCAGCATTATGCCGGGGAAAATTAATCCAGTTATACCAGAAGCCGTGTTAATGGCGTGCGCTCAAGTCATGGGCAATGATACCACCATTAGTATCGCAGGACTTTCTGGCAACTTTCAATTAAATACCATGTTACCCGTGATTGCTTATAATATTTTACTCAGCATAAAATTGATGAGTAATAGCGCTCTCGCATTAGCCGATAAAGCGATCGCTGGATTCGTTATCAATCAAGAACATATTGAACAACAATTATCACGCAATCCTATTCTCGTCACCGCACTGAACGCGATTATTGGTTATGAAAAAGGTGCAGAGATCGCTAAACGCGCTTATCGCGAAAAACGATCTATCAAAGCCGTCGCTGCTGAAATGACCAATCTTTCGTCAGCCGAATTAGATAAGCTTCTCGATCCCAAAATCCTTACAAAAGGCGGCATCGAAAAACAATAGTTAGTTACATAGTAACTTTGACGTTATCCCACCTATGATCCATGCTAAAGATAAGTAGGATACACCAACCGGTATAGGGATATGAGAAATTTAAAAAAATCATTTCGATTATTAATCACATGTTGTCTGATAGGGATTATGCCTCTGTCCAATGCAAATGCATACACGAGCGCATCCGATCTACCACAACCCCAACATCCAACCGATTACGAAAGAAATTGGTCTGATAATTTGGCAACGGATATCAAGCATGATTTCGGGAATTATTTCACTTCTAATAATTTATCGTTTTTTGCTGGTACCTTCTTAACCGCAGGTGTTTTAGCCAATACCGGCTTAGATCGCGCATTTGCTGATCATTATCAAACTGATTTTAAAACCAAAGGAACGGATACTTTTTTTGCATTTCCTAAAGGAGTGGGTGGACTCTCGTTTTACTTCATACCGATCTTTCTAACGAGCGTTGCGGTAGGCCATTTACGAGAACACACTTTACTCGGGAATGTCCTTTATCATTGGGGATACCGAAGCTTTAGAACCATTGTTGTCGGTGGACTACAACAAATTGCATTAACACATCTCTTAGGCAGCGGCCGACCCAATCTAAACCAAGATTCTAAATGGCAGCCTTTCCGGTATCCCACAGGGGTAAGTGGACACGCTTTTTACGGCGCTATTCCCTTTTTAACCGCCGCGATGATGAGCGACCCCCCTCTGCTAAAGTACGGTCTCTATGCGGTTTCTACGCTGCCGGGGCTGTCTCGTATTAACGATAATAAGCATTACTTATCGCAAGTCATTTTAGGCTGGAGCATCGCTTTTCTTTCTGCCAGAAGTGTTTACCAAAGTGATTTAGATCGAGATCCCACCTTTCAAATAATGGCATACCCCAAATCCAATGGTGCAATGTTATGTGGGCATGTAAGATTTTAAAAAGTCTCTCCCGCGAACGCCGGAGAGGGTAATGCCATGGGGGGATTTAAGGTGGCACGTTAGCGCCGCCAGACTTAAAAGTACAGTTATGTATCCCTTCGAAATGCTCACACGTTGAGAAATGGAAATACCGCTTTTCCAAATCATTGAAACGTCGAATCAGCCCTTTTATACCGATTTCATCATATTCGCAGGTTTGTGTGAGGGGCACAGGTGCTCCATCATTATCTTTTATACCGATGTCTTCCGTTATACTCGAAACAATGCAACGGTCCCCACTTTTACCCTGAATTTGCCACGTTGTTTTAACGGTCGGATCAAGCACATAAGGCGCTTGACACGTATAGGCTTCGCAGCTTTGTATTTTATCTGGGAATGCATCGCACGTAAAATCAACCAGATCTGCAGGGTTAATTGTTTTGCAATCTACTCTGATAGCCGGAAAAGGTTCACAATACCCTTTAATAATAGACTCTTTGCAATTTCTATTTTTCCCCCCATCTTCTGATCCCATATCGTTTTCTATGTCGTTTTCTATATCGTCTTCTGCTTTATTCGATACATGAGATTTTCTCGCCACACCGTTAGCGTGAGAATGTTTTTTAGCATGATGTTTTTTATGTTTTTTGACATGCGTTGAATAGCATTTTTTGGTATTGGAAACTGTGCGTTGTTTATCGTTATCGTTGCCGAAGTCGCCATTGGCATATGCCATGGTAACAGGACACGTCAATGAAATAACAAACAATGAAAGTTGCGCTTTTCTGAGATAACCTAGCATGAACCACCCTATCCAAGATAGAAAGTAATACTTCTAGTTTAGTCAAAGAAATAAAAACAAGATCAAATATTGTTGATAGGTCTAAAACGACACCCTCCCCCGTAATGAGGAGGGTTTGTGCGCCAAGAACAAAATGTTTTCTAAAACATCGCTCTTTAAGATGGACGTTCTGGGCTAGGGCTCGCA
>DAORSV010000010.1:1626-30463 GCA_035443705.1 Gammaproteobacteria bacterium | reverse complement strand
CAAAATTTTACGAGAAGTTACACCTATTACTTACCCTGGCTTATTGAGCAGTTACTACTGCTCGGACTTTTAATCCGCCTTGCCATCTTTTATTGAAGCTAGCGATTTTAGGTGGTTAGAGATTTGGAGCCATTAGATTTTTTAGGGTTCAAACTTTGAATATATATGGTGCTGCAAAAGGGGATAGACAAGGAATATTGAAAAGCGTAAGGTTTATTGCCAAGGCACAGGCAAAATACGCCTAAAGTTAGGGATTTCCTGCAAGAGGCATTGTGTAACTTTTGTGTCTTTGAGTTGTGCATTGTTATGCATGGTCATTCAATTGTAGCGGGCGTTATCGGATACATTTATTAACAAAATCAATATGTTAGAATTTCCCGGCCTGGCTACGAACCGGGCGGTCGGGAGTTCGAATCTCTCCGGGTGCACCATTCTTTATTGGATCTGCCGATCTTGAGAGTGGCATGGGAGATAAATAGAGATAGGTAGCATACCAAAATGAAACCGTCGGACATTTATACCCAATGGGCTAGAGGGTCTTTAAAGCTAAATTTACACCCTCATCATGTCCATATTTGGCGTATTTTCTTGCCCATTAAAATAGAAATTAAAAACCGCCTTCAAAAAACGTTATCCCCAGATGAGTTGTTACGTCTTGAAAAATTTCATTTTGAAACGGATCGAGAAAGAATGCTCGTTGCGAGAGGTGGACTTAGAGATATTCTTGCGCGATATCTTAATACAGCGCCAAGCACAATACAGTTTCATTATACGGCGCGTGGAAAGCCATTTTTAACTCAGACAACGCTGAGTTTTAATGTGTCACATGCCAATAATTGTATTCTGATTGCAATAACAGACAATATGCTTGTTGGGGTTGATGTTGAATATCATAAAAAATCGTTTGACTACTTATCGATTGCAAGAGAATTTTTCACGCGTAACGAATACACCAATTTATTAACGGTTCACCCGGATGAAAGACATCTCGCTTTTTATCGTTGTTGGACGCAAAAAGAGGCATTCCTTAAAGGTATAGGGATGGGATTGCATGTTTCACTTGATCAATTCGAAGTGAGTGTTTTTCCTTTTGAAAACCCGAAAATTTTGGAAGTTTCACAAAATCTCAATCATTCTGAAAAAAATAGAGAATGGTATATCTCTGATATTAACCCAGGTGAAGACTATAGTGCAGCACTTGCCACCTCCAAAACACACAATGAAATTTTTCTGTTGGATTGGAAAAAGAGCTAAACATTTTCAAATGACATTTTACGAATAATCCCTGGAAGATTTTGGTTATCAATCTTATTTATAGATTGATGTATTTTATCCGCAAGCATTTGCACATGAGGCTCCCAAAACATCGTTTCATGGTTGCCAGGGACCATATGCGTATCAACGGGTTTTGTCGAAAAAGGTTCCCAACAGTTGCTGGAGGTAGCCATTTCTTTAAAAACAGGCCATAGTTCCTCCGCTTTGAAGAAGGTTATCTTGGCGTCAACCAATGGAATTTTATAATAGCGCAACATCGACATTCGATGTTTTTGTAGCTTTAAAAGGAATTGAAAATCCTTAGTAAAATCCATTCGTTTAAATTGCTGTAGCATAAGTTGTTCAAAAAATTCCTTTTCCCAAAACTTGTTAGAATAAACTGGCCAACTATCCAACAATCCAATGAAATTTACTCTTTCTCCAGATTGCAATAATTGATTCGCAATTTCAAGTGCAACGGTGCCACCAAAAGAGGCTCCCGCTAACAAATAAGGCCCAGATGGCTTTATGTCTTGAATTGCGTTTAGATAAAAACTAGCCATTTCTGGAATGCTTTTAAAGAGCAAATCCTCAGCATCTATCCCAGGATCCTGAATGGCATAAATTGGTCTATGTTTTCCTAAATATCGTGAAAGCAAATTATACCAAAAGATGGTGCCGCCTACAGGGTGAATCAAAAATAAAGGGGCTTCAAATCCGTTTTTTTGCAGGGTGATGATAGGTGAAAGCATCGAGTTTGGTTGGGTATTCAATATTGGATTTTTTTGAAGAGTATGAACGAATTCAGATAATTTCTCTATTGTTGGGTAATCAAAAATTGTTCGGGTTGGCAACTTGATTAAGAAAAAATTCTTTGCTAAAGATAAAGTTCTTAAAGCAGACAATGAGTTGCCGCCCAAGTTAAAAAAATCATCGTGTATGCCAATGGTCTCTTCTGGAAACCCCAGTACTTCCCTCCAAATTTGGCAGATTTGAATTTCCAGCACATTTCTTGGTGCGACATAATTTTCGCTTCGAGTAAAATCGGGTTTTATTAAAGCCTTTCTGTCTAATTTTCCATTAATGTTTAAAGGCATTTTTTCGAGCGATACATAACGTGTTGGAATCATATAACTGGGAAGCTTAGTGCTTAGAAATATCTTTAATTCATTTGAAAATTGCGTTTCTAATAATTTAGGGTTGACCAATCGTTTGTTAGCGATATCGATATGTTTCACATAATATGCTGTTAGACATTTATCCGTTAGATTGCCATTTTTATCAGAGCGCTCTTGGGCAACTACGGCACATTCTCGAATACCTTCATGTTGAAAAAGAGTCGCTTCAATTTCACTTAATTCAATCCGAAACCCGTGAAATTTAACCTGATTATCGAGTCGATCCAGATATTCTAAATTACCATCGGGTAACAGCCGTACCATATCACCGGTGTTATACAATTTGTTTTTTTTAGGTTTGTTAAACGGGTTTTGAATAAACCGACTTTGAGTTAACGCTTCTCTATTTAAGTAGCCTTGCGCTAAGCACAATCCACCGATATATAACTCGCCCGGAACCCCAACAGGCATTGGGTTAAGATATTTATCCAAAACATAAATTTGTACATTACTGATGGGTTTACCAATTAAAATGATTTCTGGTGCGTGTTTTACAAGGCGATCATAGGTGTAGGTTGTGACTTGAATAGTTGTTTCTGTTGGTCCATATAAATTATGGAGTTTTGCTTGCATTTTTTGATGAAAAGAACTAACGATATCTGGCAATAACGCTTCCCCACCTGCAAATACTTGTTGCAAAGAATCACAAGCCTGAAATTCTTTATCCTCTAAAAAAACTCTTAGCATGGCAGGCACCAGCTGCAAAATAGTCACTTTGTATTTTTTGATAAGTCTATTAAGGTCTATGGGATCTTCATTTGATGCCAAAACTAATTTACCACCACACAACAAGGGCGCGAAAAATTCCCACACGGAAGCATCGAAAGAAAAGGGTGTTTTTTGTAAAAAAACATCTTTTTCAGTGAAATTAAATTTTGGTAGCATCCAAAGCATATGGTTAACAAGGGAACGGTGGGTTATTGCGACGCCTTTTGGTTCGCCTGTTGTGCCAGAGGTATAGATAACATAAGCAAGATTTTCAGAACTCGTCAAACTAGCAGTATTAATATCACTTTCGATATTCATTTTCTCCAATATTTTTTCAATTTCAACTATATTAGTACCAACAATATTGGTTTTAAGATTTGGATAAAAAGCATCTGTTAATACAATTGGCGCTTTACTGTCCGATAGCATATAAGATAAACGCTCATTTGGATAATTCGGATCCAAGGGAAGATATGCACATCCCGCTTTTAAGATACCCAAAATGCCTATTACCATTTCCAAACTACGTTTAGCGCAAATTCCAATGGATGAACCCGGCAGCACATCGAGTTGCTGTAAATGCTGCGCCATTTGATTAGCTTTTTTATTCAATTCAAAATAAGTTAGACTTTTATTTTCAAAAACAAGGGCAAGATTATAGGGTGTTTTTAAGACTTGTTCTTCAAAAAAATAATGAATGGGTTTAAAGTGGTTTTTGAAAGTTACCTTTGTGTTGTTATAATCAAATAATATTTTTTGATTTTCACATTTTGTTAAAATTAAAAGTTTATTAACGGGGGTGTCGAAATTGCAGGCAATATGTCCCATTAAGGTTGTTATATGTGCTGACATATTTGAGATAAGTGTATTGACAGAAACAGGAAAAGCTTCCTTTCTCGAATAAATAGAAAACTCAGTGCCTTCTCGATTCATGAAAATCGTTAACGCCCCAATTTCGGAAGGTTGAATTTCTTTAACGTTTTCAGTAATAATAATTGAAATTAAACTCAGT
The DNA here is from genome assembly GCA_035443705.1 of Gammaproteobacteria bacterium. Taxonomy (GTDB): domain Bacteria; phylum Pseudomonadota; class Gammaproteobacteria; order UBA6186; family Azoamicaceae; genus CADEGZ01. Next base: position 26,311 of record DAORSV010000010.1, on the reverse strand, counting down.
GTAGCGTTTTCAGCAAGTTCTGGGTATCGTAGCACGATATCTCGAGCATAGGTTTTATTTTCTTGCAACTGATGTAAGGCAGAAGAGACTTTTTGAAAGGCTTCATTGAAAGAAGTTTTCTCGTTAAAGTCAGTTGAGATAGGCAGCTGAGATGCATATAATTTTTTAAATCGCACTTCGTTCTTCTGCAACCATGTATTCGAAAATTTTACAGTGTAGTTTTGATAATTGTTTAAACGATAAAAATACAATAAGATGCTGGTGAGCAATACAGAGTTGTCAATATCTTTTTGCTTTTGGCGAACACTTTTAATGCTGGCATTAAGAGAAGGATCCACTTTAGAAAACACAACTCTGCTTGGTAGGATTTTACTTATTTTTTTTAGGTTCAGCGAAAGCGGCAATACGCCTGGAATAATATTTGCCAAAGCCTTTGCCCAAAATATTTCGTATTGGGTATATTCCAAATTCGAATGAATATGCGCCTTTTGAGAGGGTGATCGAGTTCTAAAAACAGAGCGATTAGACATTGTTTGCCTCCTGATTTTATAAACGTACCATTTTAAGCCATTTCGAGAACGATATCATGTGTTTTGGCGAGATTTGTGACATTTCAACCAATAATAATAGAGAACACGAAAAATTTAGCCAACCAAGTTATTTTGAGCGGTTATGAGTGGGCACTCGCTTTTTTGAGTATGTTTTGTTAAGATTAGCTCCTCATTAGTCGTTAATATGGTTTTTTTGTTTATTGTATGTCTTTGTTTTTAAAAGACATTTTATTTTTTAAGAATATCAAGCAATTAGATGGATAGAAACGAAACACTGTGGAATATTATGGAAATAAGTAACGATTTCGCCATATGGAGCCAGTATTCCCAAGAAATAATTATTCTTCTATCTCTTGATTATAAAATTCTTGCATTTAATCCTGTTGCCGAAAAGATCTATGGTTGGAATCAACAAAAAGCGATAGGAAAAAATTTTTTAAATTTGAGTGCCCAGCCTAAACTTTCCGCTGCGTTTTTAGAGAGAACAAAAGAAATTTTAGCCGGCGAAATTGTACAAGTAAAAGCGGAGTTGTACGAACAGCAATACACCTTAGAATGGACAATAGCTCGAAAGCTGAATGCAGATAATAGTCCAGTTGGATTTTTGCTAGTGGCACAAGATGTAACGCGATTGTGCACGCTTCAGAAGGCTTTGAAAAAATCAGAAGAACCCGTTTATGAGACAAGCCAAGAGTTAATTGAATTTACTGAATTGGTGACAGGTCAAGAGATTCGTGAAAAATCTTTAATCGAATATGCTAAAAATATTTATAGCTATCTCGAAGGCATTATCGCCGCTGTGCCAGGTTGTGTTTATTGGATGAATAGAGAAGGCATTTATTTAGGTTGCAACGATAACATGGCAACACTCTACAATTTAAAATCACGAAAAGATATTATCGGAAAAACATACGAAGATCTTTATAATGAAAAAACGCGCGAAGGTTATCGAAAGATTGATACGCAAGTTATGTCCACAGGAAAACCGATTACTATTGCAGAAAAGTGCTATGCGCCGGATGGCACAATATGCGTTTACTTCTCGAGTAAAGTTCCTTTGCGAGATAAGTTTGGCAATGTCATAGGCCTGCTTGGAAATTCAATTGATATCACGGCGCAAAAACAAAATGAACAGTTTCTTAAAGAGGCGAAAGAGCGTGCGGAAACTGCAAACCTTGCGAAATCTGAATTTTTATCCGTGATAAGCCATGAGTTTCGAATTCCATTGACGGGTATTTTGGGTATGGCACAGCTTATACAGATGCAAAATCTTACACCGGAGAAACAAAAAGAATATGTACAACATATTTCTACGGCAGGTGCACATTTGTTAAATTTAATTAATGATACGCTTGATTTTGCCAAATTAGAAGCGAATAAGTTTGAACTTGCATTAGCCCCAATGGATTTAAATGCTTTAATTGAAGAAATTTTTACCATGTTAAGGCCTCTTGCAAAGGCTAAAGCATTAGAGTTACTGATGCATTTTGAACCTGCTGTTCCTCATTTAATTTGGGGTGACAAACGTGTCTTGCGACAAATTATTATTAATTTGGTGGGTAATGCAATCAAATTTACGGAGATGGGCAGGGTCTCTCTTCAAGTAGAATGCATAGAACAGACCGCTGATTTTGCTACACTCGTCGTTTCAGTTGTTGACACCGGGATAGGGATTCCGGAAGAAAAGCAAGGGATGATTTTCGATCATTTTTCGCAAGTCGATGCTTCTCATTCAAGACGATATGGCGGTGCAGGGCTTGGGTTAACGATTACTAAACAATTAGTAGAGCTTATGAGTGGAACCATCAGCGTCACCAGTCAAATTACCAAGGGAAGCACTTTTCGTTGTGTGATTAAATTCGCGCTACAAAAAGAAGCGAGCGCTCAAACACCTTGGATGGCATATGAATCTACAGTACGTATATTAATTGTTGATGATACACCACGTGGAAATGTGATTCAAAAGCAATTAAGTCTTTCGAATAGCCAAGTCGTATCGAGCAAAGAAGCCTTTAGTACGCTATTAGCTTCATATCAATTATCTGATCCTTATGACATTGTGATTATTGATCAACGACTTGAGGATATTGATCCTTGTGAATTAGCGCGATTAATTCTACAACATGAAGAATTAGAGCAACCCATGTTGGTTGTTTTAGTTGATAACGGCTCAGTCAATACAAAAAATTTAGCAAAAGCGGCTGGTTTTTTTGAGTGTCTAACCAAACCCATACAACCCTTTGCGTTACAAGTGGCTCTTACCGCTGCTTGGGAAAGCTGGGTTGAAAAAAGAGAAATGAGATCATTACCTGTTTTTATGCCCCTTTCAGATGGAGAAACAAATCCTATGACAGCCTTCAATAATAACGACAGTACATATAAACTTAAAGTGCTACTGGTTGAAGACGATGAAATTGTTCAAATTGTTCATAATAATTATTTACAAGCGTTGAATTGCTTCGTTGATATAGCCAATAATGGTCAAGAAGCTTTAGAAAAATTAAACGGTACATATGATTTAGTTTTTTTAGATATGGGTTTGCCCGACATTCATGGCATGGATGTCATAAAAGAGTTTAGAAAACGAACGCGCGGAAAAAAGCAAATACCTGTTGTCTCTTTAACAGGTTATGGTGCTGAATCTAGCAAACAGGAATTTATGAGCGCGGGCGTTGATGACGTTATGGTTAAGCCCGTCTTTTTAGAACAATTAGAAAAAATCATACAAAAATATTGCAAAGAAAAATTACAGTGAGTGAGGAATGTTAAGCTCTATGATAGGGATGGTTGTTGAGGATACTAATGGCTCGATATAATTGCTCTACCAATAATATGCGTACGAATGGATGCGGTAGAGTTAAGGGCGATAACGACCACTGGATCTGCGCTTTTTCAAAACAGGCTTTAGATAATCCATCGGGTCCGCCAATCAAAAAATTAAGTTGTGGCGTGTTATTTTGAAAATGATTTATTTGTCTTGCGAGTTCTTCCGTATTCCAAAGTTTACCGCGTTCATCTAAGGCAATCGTTATCGATTTTTGAGGAATGGCCGCTAGCATTGTAGTGCCTTCTTCTGTGATATAACGATCAATTGTATTTGCACGAGATCGTTTAGGCATCGGAATTTCTGTGAGCGTTAAAGGAAATTCGCGTGAAAAGCGCTTGGCATATTCTGAAAATGCCATTTCGGTCCATTGTGGCATTTTGGTTCCAATAGCAATAATCTGTAGACGCACCGCTTAAATATTTTCCGTTGCGTAAGTGGTAACAGGGAATCGAGACCAGAGTTTTTCAAGACTATAAAATTCACGTGCTCGAGCGAGCATGATGTGCACAACTACGTCACCGAGATCTACCAAGATCCATTCACCTTCGTTTTCACCTTCTACGCCGATGGGCAATACCCCATTTTCTTTGACCCGTTGAACGATGCGATTTGCGATAGAGGTGGCGTGACGGTTAGAGTTGCCTGTCGCGATAATCATATAATCTGTTACACTCGTTAAGGTTCGAACATCTAGCGTGATAATTTCAATCGCCTTCATGTCCTCTAATGTTTCTAATATAATCGTTTTTAGATTATTCATGATAGGCTCCTGTTAGCGTTAGACAAATAGAAAACAGCGAGTCCCATGCTGAGCCCTGCAGTCGACCCTTGACAATATCATCTGTTTTTTTTGATTGAAGTAGAATTTTTTCAAGTGAAGCGAGAGAAAATCGATTGATGAAAGTCTTAATTAAAGGCTCGCGATGCCTCCAAACACCTTGCTCACTCAAAAAAGTGCTTGAAATTTGTCCATTCTTTATTTTACAGAATATCGCAACGATCGCTCTCACCTCTCTTGTGATTGCCCACAAAACCAATATGGGATCTATCCCCTCACCTTTTAGACTCGAAAAGATGCGAGAAGTTCTTTCAACCGAGCCCGAAAGGCTTGCATCAACAAGATCATATATCGTAAAACGGGTATCGGTGTCTATTATAGTGCGAATATCTTCAATAGATAATACGGGAGTTTGTTGTGGATCTACACACAATTGCAGTTTTGTGATGACCTGACTGGTGGCCAGTAAATTGCCTTCTGTTCGTTCCAATAATTCTTGTGTGACCAGAGGCGTTGTTTGAAAACCAGCAGTAGCCAGTCTTTTTTCAATCCACACGAATGTTTCTTTAGGCGAGAGAGAACGTGCGCAAATGGTAATGCCTCTTTGTTCCAATGCTAAAAACCCTTTGGATTTTTGGATGTTAGCGTCAAGCTTTGAAGCAGAGAATAGAAAAAGGATTGATGTAGAATGCGACAAGGTTGCCAGTTTAGAAAGTGTATCCGCAGTACCCTTGCCTATTTTTCCGTCGTTCAAACAACATTCGATTAAGCGTTTTTCCGAGAACAAGCTGGGCGTGTCAACACTCGAAAATAAGGATGCCCACTCAAAATTTGATGTTAGTTGAAAAACCTCACGTTCTGTATAACCTTGTTGTTTTGCCGCTAAACGAATGGCATCTATAGATTCGGACTGCTGTAGTGGCTCATCGCCAAAGACAAAATAACAATTGGCTAAACCGTGTTTTAAATGCTGAGGTAAATCTTGAGCAAGGATCCTCATTCAGAAATCATCGATAACTGTCGCACTAGTTGTGAAGCCGCATCACGATAGAGATCTGCTTGAAGGTGAGAGCGTTCATTGTCGGTTCCTAAAACAGCATTAGGGTTCAGCATGAGTTCGCGTTCGACTATAACCACGGTATTGTTTCCAAGAGGCTTGCCTTTCTCATCGGTAAGCTGGTAGCTAATTTTGAGTTCGAGCGCTGCTCTATTTGGTAGACCATTTGAGCTATAGGCAACTGCGTGTTCAGAAAACGCTTGATTCAAAATAGTGAGTGTCGTGACTGGTATGGTATTCTCAGTATTTTGTTCGACTATTTTAATATTATTGCTTTTTAGAAACTGTTTTAGTGTCCGTTGAAAAACGTCATAGGATTGGTTCGGTAAAATTTGAAGTGTTTGTAAGGATGGTGATATAGAAAAAGCGCCTCTTAAATGAAACCCACAGCCTGTCAGTAACGAAAGTACTATTATAAAGTGGAATATTTTTAAGCGAGATCTCCTAAACATATTATTTTACCACAATGTTAATCAGTTTTTTAGGGATCACAATAATCTTTTGGATAATTTTTCCTTCGACATGACGCTTAATGTTTTCATGTGCTAATGCAAGCGTTTCTAATGCTTTATTATCAGTGGATGCAGGTGCAGTGAGTGATCCGCGAAGTTTTCCATTCACTTGTAGCGCAAATTCTAGAGTGTCTTTGATGAGCGCGTGGGGATCAAAAGTTGGCCAAGCATGATCAACAATAGCATCTGCATTGCCCATTGTGTGCCACAGTGTATGGGTAATATGGGGAGCAATGGGAGACAGCATTAAGAGTAATGATTCTAGAGCTTCTTTAATGTAGTGTTTTGCAGCAGAAAAGCCTTGTATGGCATTTAATAATTCCATCATAGCCGCAATGGCGGTATTAAAAGTTTGGCGACGCCCCATATCATCGGTTACTTTTCGAATCGTTTCGTGCACAGTGTATCTAAAATTTTTGAGCACTTCTGGATCGGTTATTTCCGTTGATGATTTTTCTGACAGTGATAGGGTATATTGCATAACCATTTGCCACAGCCGTTTTAAAAAGCGGAAAGAACCTTCCACGCCTGAATCAGACCATTCGAGTGATTGCTCTGGGTGAGCTGTAAACATTAAAAATAAACGAACCGTATCAGCGCCGTATTGAGCAATCAGATTTTCAGGATCAACCGTATTTCCGAGTGATTTAGACATTTTAGCGCCATCTTTTAGCACCATGCCTTGTGTTAATAATCGTGTAAAGGGTTCGTTACTGTTTAATAATCCGAGATCGCGCATCGCTTTATGAAAAAAGCGTGCATATAATAAATGTAAAATTGCATGTTCAATTCCGCCGATATATTGATCAACTGGATTCCAGTAGTGGCTACTATCATCCAACATTTTTTGAGTCTGATCAGGACAGGCAAATCGCGCATAATACCAAGAAGATTCTATAAAAGTATCAAAAGTGTCCGTTTCCCGTTCGGCAGATTTACCACAGCTAGGGCAGGTGGTTTTATAAAATTCTGGCATGGTTTTCAGTGGAGAACCTACACCTGAAAAGTCTATTTTTTCGGGTAATACAACAGGCAGATCTGCTTCAGGCACAGGCACTGTGCCGCAATGATTGCAGTAAATAATCGGAATAGGCGCACCCCAATAGCGTTGCCTAGAAACGCCCCAGTCTCTCAAGCGCCAGTGCGTTTGACCTTGTCCCGATTTATTTTTTTCTAAGAGCGCGATAATCGCTTTACAAGCATCGCTATAGTCTAGCCCATCGAATTGACCAGAATGAATTAACTTTCCCTTTGCAACAAAAGCCGCTTGACTCAAATTGCAAATCTGGTTGGGGTCGATGGGGGTTACGACTTGGCGAATAGGTAGTGCATATTTTTTCGCAAATTCATAATCGCGGCTGTCGTGTGCGGGTACTGCCATAATCGCGCCGGTTCCGTATTCCATCAGAACATAATTGGCGACCCAGACGGGAACGGCTTCTCCGTTAACCGGGTTTATGGCCTTAAGCCCAGTGTCTAGACCGCATTTTTCAAGCGTTGCAAATTCTGCTTCTGCGACTTTTCCAATGCGACAGGCTTCTATAAATTGATGGATTTCCGAATTGTTTTCTGCAACTGCAAGTGAGAGTGGATGTTCAGGTGCAATGGCAAGATAAGTAACGCCAAATAAAGTGTCGGGGCATGTGGTAAAAATTTCAATAACGTCTGATCGTTCTTCGACTTTAAATTGTACAGCAGCGCCGATTGCTTTACCTATCCAGTTTCGTTGCATAGTCTTAACCGGTTCTGGCCAACCCGTTAGTGTGTCTAAATCTTTTAAGAGTTCTTCAGCGTAGGCGGTAATTTTTAAAAACCATTGCGGGATCTCGCGACGCTCAACTTTAGCGCCAGAACGCCAACCACAACCATCGATGACTTGTTCATTTGCCAAAACGGTTTGATCAACGGGATCCCAATTCACAACAGAATTTTTTTTGTAGACCAATCCTTTTTCAAAAAGCTTAACAAAAAACCATTGCTCCCAACGATAGTAATCCGGTTTACATGTAGTCAATTCGCGATCCCAATCATATCCGAACCCTAAGCGTTTAAATTGTTCTCGCATCAGTTCGATATTTTGATAGGTCCATTCAGCAGGTGGGACTTTATGTTTGATTGCCGCATTTTCTGCGGGTAAGCCAAATGCGTCCCAGCCAATGGGTTGTAATACATTTTTGCCTTGCATGCGTTGGAAACGACTGATGACATCACCGATGGTGTAGTTACGCACGTGTCCCATGTGTAAGCTGCCGCTTGGGTAAGGAAACATACTTAGACAGTAAAATTTTTCGCGCAGGGGATCCTCTGAGGCCTTAAAAGTTTGAGACTTCTGCCAATAGGCTTGCGCTTCTGCTTCAATTTTCTGCGGATTATATTGAGATTCCATGGAAATTCATCGTCACTTTAAGAAATTCGGTGTCTACAGCATAGCAGACGCCCCGGCAGAATAAAACAGCTGAATAGCAACCCTAGGAGAGGCCATAATCCAAATTTAACCCAGGGTGTGGTGCCCGTCATACTGTGGAAAGTGCCGCTTAATACTCGGGCTTCAAATTGTGGAATGGTAGCACTCAATGTTCCTTTGGGATCAATAATAGCGGTGATCCCACTCGTTGTTGCTCGCAATACCATACGGCCTGTTTCAAGTGCGCGCATTTGGGCAATTTCTAAATGTTGATAGGGGCCCCACGATTCGCCAAACCAACCATCTTCACTCAAGGTAATGATTGCATCTGCGTTTCGTAGGGTGTTACGCAGTAATTCCGGAAAAGCAATTTCATAACAAATTAAAGGTACTAATTTGAGATCACCTGCTGTAATTAAAGGTTGTTCTGTAGGACCTGATGTAAAACTAGACATGGGCAGATCAAAAAAACCAATGAGACCTCTTAACCAATAATCAAATGGCAGAAAATCACCAAAGGGCACCAAGTGATATTTGTGATAAATGCCATGACCATCTCCCAGAGCAATTAATGAATTATGGTATTCTTCTTTGCTATTGATCACTTGGATCCCTGCAATTAATGTTGAATGGTGCGAAAACGCACGTTTTTCTAATTCATCGAAATAGGGCTTTGAATAAGGCAAAGGTAAAGGAATCGCACTTTCTGGCCATAAAATCAGATCGGCACCCCATTCTTTTTCGGTGAGTTTTCCGTAGGTTTTTTCAGTCGAGCCAATGGGATCGGTACTGGTAAATTTATCGAAAGGCTTAATATTTCCCTGTACTAAACGAACTGTATACAACTTGGGATTGGGTTTTGTAAAATTGTGCTGTTGCAAAAAATATCCGATTCCCCAAATGAGAATAATTAAAAAACTCCCCGCAGCTTTGATTTTTCGGCTGCTTATCATCAAAACGATGAGTGCACCACTCGTGAGTAGAACAGCCGTTGAAACGCCATAGACGCTCATAACAGGCGCATAGCCACTGAGAGGTGTTGTTAATTGGCTATAGCCTAAATATAACCATGGAAACCCTGTGAATAACCAACTTCTTAACCATTCAAATAATACCCAACAGCTCGGAAAACCGAGCAGACAAAACGCAACTGTGTTGCCACGAAAAAAATGTTTTAAGACGTAACCCTGTGTTGCAATAAAAAGTGCCAGCACAATGACAAGTATAGAGGTTATCAAAACGGCTAAAGGAATATTGGTATTGCCATAGTGGTGAATGCTCACAAACACCCAAGAGACACCTACCCCAAACATGCCAAGGCCATATCCCAGTCCAGACATAAATGCCTGTTTAGATGTTGTATTCTTTTGCCAAACCCAGAGCAAAATAGCAGGAGAGACGATTGCCAATGGCCAGAGATGGTGGGGCGCAAATGCCCCTGGCAGTATGGCTCCCGCTAGCATGGCTATTATCAATAATTGATACTTATTTAATGTGAGATTTAACATGTTTTTTTCCAATATATGACAGACCCTTATTCTACGTCAGGTACGCATTATCTAAAAGCAATAACAAAGCACCAAGAAAGACTGAGACAGTATGCACATATCTGTTTTTAATGACAGTGATTTAGGCGGCTCCGTATGTTTCTATGTCTCTGAATAGCGATAGACTCACATATTGAAAATAATTGATAAGAAAGTTGATGTTATAACATCCTTAAACCATACTGTGGATTACCCATTTTTTAAAATTCATAGGGAGGGCGTGATTATGTTTAAGCATTGGCTGCAAATGAATGTGTGCGATAAAACATTGCGTCAGACGTATTGGATTAAGGAGAATGGAAAATGTGTCTTAAAAAGGATGATAAAGCGGAAGGTGAGGGTACTGGTGTAGAACGAGAGAGCTATCGCCAAGGTGACCTGAACCCAATAGATAAGCTACAATTCGCAAAATGGGTGCTAAAAGGCATCTTTGTGTTTTTTGTGATAAGCATTGCAGTTCGATTGTACCAAGAGGGGAGTGGCGAAACCTTAATGGATATTTGTCGAACAGGATTATTACCGATAGCCTCTTTTGTGATTGGCGATTATTTTGGGAGCAGGGGTTAGTGAAAATAGCCATTTTGTCGAGACGAGCGAGATTGTATTCTACTCAACGCCTGGTAGAAGCAGCGAAAATACGCGGACATGAGGTTGAGGTGATTGACACCCTCCGTTGTTATATGAATATTGCTTCATATAAACCGTCTATTCATTATAAAGGTCGGAAGTTGGAAGGATTTGATGCGGTTATTCCGCGCATTGGTGCTTCTATTACATTTTATGGTACAGCGGTTTTACGACAATGCGAGATGATGGGCATTTTTCCACTGAATGAATCTGTTGCTATTTCACGATCACGAGACAAATTACGTTCCTTACAATTATTAGCGCGCAAAGGCATTGGTTTACCGGTAACAGGATTTGCGCATTCTCCGGATGAAACACAGGATTTAATTCATCTAGTGGGCGGTAGTCCATTGGTTATTAAATTACTGGAAGGTACCCAAGGCATGGGTGTGGTGTTGGCAGAAACACCGAAAGCCGCAGAAAGCGTTATTGATGCTTTTGCAGGATTAAAAGTGAATATTTTAGTGCAAGAATTTATTAAAGAAGCAGAGTGTAGCGATATTCGTTGTTTTGTGGTGGGTAGTAAAGTTGTTGCGACCATGAAGCGTCAGGCAAAGCCGGGTGAGTTTCGATCGAATTTACATCGAGGAGGCACGAGCAGTACAGTCAAGATAACGCCAGAAGAACGCTCAACTGCCGTGCGTGCCGCAAAAATTATGGGTTTAAATGTTGCTGGGGTTGATATTTTACGTTCTAATAATGGGCCGGTTGTTTTGGAAGTGAATTCTTCTCCAGGATTGCGCGGTATCGAAACCACGACAGGATTAGATGTCGCCAGCATTATTATTGACTTTATAGAGCAAAATGCAAAACCCAATAGTACAGGGACTAAAGGAAAAGGATAAGGTTCTTATTCTTTGTGTTTCGCATCCTGTTTTATTTGCATAACCTGCAATAGATGAATGCGCCGACTATCGGCTCTTAGCACTTTAAATTTGTAACCATTGACGGAGACAGACTCTCCGCGTTTTGGTAAATGGCCAAATTCTCGTGTAACCAATCCGCCGATGGTATCCGCATCTTTATCATCTATATTCGTGTGAAAAAATTCGTTAAAATCGTCTATCGTTGTGAGTGCTTTTACAGCGTAAGTATTTTCATGATATTTTTTAATTAATTGATTGTCATCTGTGTCATATTCATCTTCGATGTCACCGACAATTTGTTCTAAAACATCTTCAATCGTAATAAGGCCTGTGACACCACCATATTCATCTACGACAACGGCCATGTGGTTTCGATTTCTGCGAAATTCTTGTAGTAATACATCGAGGCGTTTACTTTCGGGCACAAACACAGCAGGACGCAAGACTTCCCGAATATTAAAGGGTTTATTTGTGGTTGAATCGAAAGTATAAGACAAGAGATCTTTCGCGAGTAAGATCCCCAAAACTTCATCTTTATTTTCGCCAATAACAGGGAACCGAGAATGCACTGTGGTAATCACAATGGGTAAGATTTGATCAAATAGCATGTCTTGCTCAATAACCACAATATGAGAACGTGGGATCATAATATCGCGCACACGCAGTTCCGGTACTTGTAAAATGCCTTCAATCATACCGAGGGCATTCAGATCTAATAATCTTCTTTCTGTGGCATCTCGTAAAATTTCGATCAATTCATTCCGATCGCGTGGTTCACCAGCCAGAATTTGACCAATTTTTTCTAACCAAGTTCGGGTGGGCGATTGTGAAGGTTGTGATTCGTCACTCATGAAACAATTACATCTCCGTAAGGGGGTGGAAAATTAAGCCGAATTAAAAGTTCTGTTTCTAGATTTTCCATTTCGGCGGCATCACTGTCAAAATCATGGGTATATCCTAATAAATGCAATAAGCCGTGGATCACCATATGCGCCCAGTGCGCTAAGAGCGATTTATTTTCCAGAATGGCTTCTTGCTCAACAATCGGAGCACAAATAACGATATCGCCGAGTAAACGAGTGGCGATACCCGGTTCAGGATCATAAGGAAAAGATAATACATTTGTCGGTCCTGGTTTGTTTCGATATTGTTGATTGAGATCAGCGCTTTCGGCTTCATCTACAATTCTAATCGTTAATTCCGCTGTTTCAACACGATTATATAGCGTTAGATTTACCCATTCACGAATTTGTGCGGGGTGCGGTAATGTTTTGGCAAGGGTTGCAATTTGCAGCTCAAGCTCAATACTCACCCGTATTTCCTTTGGCGTTATTATGTTTTGTATCGTATAGCGCGTAGGCTTCGATAATTTTTTGTACGACGGGATGTCTGACGACATCACTCGAATTAAAAAAAGTAAAACTAATGCCAGGCGTAGATTGTAGCATTCCCATAACTTGTTTTAGGCCCGATAGTTTTCCTTTGGGGAGATCAATTTGTGTGATATCTCCTGTTATAACAGCAGTTGAGCTAAAGCCCAAACGTGTTAAAAACATTTTCATTTGTTCTACTGTTGTATTTTGAGCTTCGTCTAAAATAATAAAAGCATCATTTAATGTGCGACCACGCATGTAGGCGAGAGAAGCAATTTCAATGACCTGTCGTTCTAATAATTTTGCAACACGCTCAAATCCGAGCATTTCATAAAGCGCATCGTATAAGGGTCTCAAGTAAGGATCAATTTTTTGTGCGATATCACCAGGTAGAAAACCTAAACGTTCACCTGCTTCAACCGCAGGACGTACAAGCAAAATGCGACGAATTTTTTCTTGTTCAAAAGCGGCAACAGCACTGGCAACCGCGAGAAAAGTTTTGCCGGTTCCTGCTGGACCTATGCCAAAATTGATGTCATGGCTTAAAATATTTTTTATATATTGTGTTTGGTTAGGAGAGCGGGGACGTACTTCACCCGCGCGGGTATTTAAGGTGCTAATGGCTGCCTGGCCTTCTGTTTCGAGCGTGGTATCTGTTCTGGCGTATTGTTGTAAAGCCAAATGCACTTTTGAAGGAGAAAGCTCTATGCTATGTTTGGTTTCTTCATAAAGCGCTTTTAATACCTGTGTTGCAATATGGATTGCCGGCGGTGGTCCTATCAGTTGGAAGGTATTGCCACGATTGGTGATTTCAATACGGAGTCGATGCTCAATTTGACGCAGGTGCTCATCAAACCGACCGCATAAGTTCGCCAATCGGCGGTTATCAACCGGAGTTAATGTAATATCAAACACTTGTACTGAAGAGTCGCTCAAATTATATTTAACCGTTTTACGGGGTCTCCCCGATCTTGTATCCTAAGCATAACCTGGAATTGCCAGTTAAGCTACCCATTTTCCACGTAAAGTATTGGTAACGACTTCTGTAATCAGAATTGGCACGAGGCTTCCAACAGGGACCTTACCTTCAAAGTTGACGACCCGATTATTATCTGTGCGTCCACACAGTATTGAAGGGTCTTTTTTAGAGGGACCCGTCACCAACACCATCTCTGTTGTTCCGACCATGTTTTGGCTGAGCTCTGCTGCTTGTTCGGCAAGCCGCGCTTGTAATATTGCTAAGCGTTGTTTTTTAATGATGTTCGAAATGTTATCGGGAATATTGGCTGCCGGTGTTCCCGGTCGTTGGCTATAAATAAAACTAAAAGACTGATCGAACTGTAATGCTTCAACCAGATTGAGTGTCGCATTAAAATCGTCTTCTGTTTCGCTGGGAAACCCAACAATAAAATCGGATGTAATACTAATGTTGGGTCGTACTTCTCGTAATTTTTGAATTTTTGTTTTATATTGCTCGGCAGTATGACCGCGTTTCATCAGTTGTAAGATGCGATCTGATCCACTCTGTACTGGCAAATGTAGATGATTCGCAAGTTTTGGGTTATCGGCATATGCCTGTATTAAACGATCAGAAAATTCGAGAGGATGCGATGTTGTAAAGCGAATACGTGCGATATTATCAATTTCGGAGATATATGAAATCAGCAGTGCGAGATCAGCAATTTGGCCAGATTGCATTTTACCGCGATAGGCGTTAACGTTTTGTCCGAGCAAAGTGACTTCGCGTACGCCTTGTTCTGCCAATACATAAACTTCATGTAGCACATCATCAAATGTACGACTGATTTCTTCACCACGCGTATAAGGCACGACACAGTAAGTGCAATATCTGCTACAACCTTCCATAATCGAAACAAAAGCAGTGGGGCCATCCGCACGAGGGTTGGGCAAGTGATCAAATTTTTCAATTAGCGGAAAAGAGACATCAACCTGCGGACTTCGGGTTTTAGTGACCGCTGATAACAGATTGGGTAATCGGTGCAAGGTTTGTGGTCCAAACACTAAATCCACATAAGGTGCGCGTTTTAAAATGGCTTCGCCTTCAAGGCTAGCAACGCAACCGCCAACGCCAATAACCTTTTCTGGATTTTTCTCTTTGAATGCACCCCAAACACCTAATTCCGAAAATACTGTCTCATGCGGTTTTTCACGAATAGAACAGGTATTGATCAGTAACAGATCTGCTTCTTCAGGGTTGTCTACACCCGTTATGCCATGTGTTGCCTTCAGCAAGTCCAAGATTCGGGTTGAATCGTAGACATTCATTTGGCAACCATATGTTTTAATGTAAACCGTTTTTGGCGTCATATCTGGTGTCATTCTTAAAAGGGTGTTTTAGGATCAGTTCGCATTGTACTTCAGGATCAGAATGAGTTCAATCGAAAAGCTGCAAACAGAATGTTCGCTTTATAACTAATTTCATGAAAAATCTGTTCTTATTGAATATGCGGATTGAATATTGATGCGTTTTTACACTTCATTCGTGTATTATTGAGTCAGGTATATTTAGGGACAGCACATTGAAAACATATTTATTTTACGATATTGAAACCACGGGATTAAACAAAGCATTTGACCAAATATTGCACTTCGCTGCTATTCGAACAGATTTAAATTTTAATGAATTAAAGCGCTATGAGCTTATCGTTAAGCTTAATCCAGATGTTATTCCGTCACCTGAAGCTATGCTGGTACACCGGATGAAATTAAGCGACGTTGCTAATGGCATTTCTGAATATGAGGCGATACAAAAAATTCACGCTTGGATGAATGAACCCGGGACTATCAGTTTAGGGTATAACACCTTGGGATTTGATGATGAATTTTTACGTTTTTCTTTTTATAGAAATTTGTTGCCGCCTTATACCCATCAGTATGCAAATCAGTGCTGTCGCATGGATATCTATCCTATTGTCGTTTTGTATTACCTATTTAAAAATTCAGCGATCGCATGGCCTGAGGTTCATGGAAGTGTTTCTCTTAAGCTAGAGGATATCAATAATGCAAATAAGTTTGTTACTGGACGTTCGCACCATGCGATGGTTGATGTTGAATCCACTATAGCGCTTTCAAAACAACTTATAAAAGAGCGTGAAATGTGGGATTATGTTTGTGGCAATTTTGATAAAAAAATAGAACAGGTGCGTTTAAAAAAAATAAACACAGAGAGTGCATTAATGGTGCTAGGGAAGTTTGGGTTTAAGCAAAAGTATCAAAGCCAGGTTTTGCCTCTTGGCGAGCATGTTCATTATAAAAATCAAATTTTATTTTTAAGATTAGATGATAAAAATTTCACTGCGGCCACAAAAGAAAATATTTTAGAATCAACTTTTGTTGTTAGAAAAAAGCTGGGTGAAGCAGGCTTTTTATTTCCATTCACGGAGCGCTATACGTACTGTCTTGATGCAGAACGTTTAGCGCTTGCCAATGTCAATAAACAATGGCTTAAAGACAATGAAGCATTGCTTACTTTTGTTTCAGATTATCACCGTCATTATGAATATCCGGCTGTGCCGGACATTGATGTGGATGCAAGTTTGTATGTTAATGGTTTTTGGACATCAGAAGAAGCGATGTTTTGCAGAGAATTTCACAGTGCGGCACCAGACAAAAAGTCAAAAATGATTGAAACCGTACAAAATCCAAACTTATCGGCGCTTGCTATTCGTATTTTGGGTCGTCATTTCCCAGAATGCTTAAATTCAGGACAGGCTGAGTATTTTAAAAATTATATAGCGCAAATAAACAATAACGCAACTGCACCGATAATAGATTACAAAGGCGCTGCACGTTTAACGCCAAAAATTGCATTGCAAAAAATTGCAGAAGCTCGGAATGAAAATAGTTTGGATTGTGAGCAAATTGGCTTATTGAATAATTTAGAGTTTAGATTGCACGCGACATAGAACCTACAAATTGAGGTTGTTGGACTTAAAGATAAAGAGTGCATTATCATACAAACCATGCGAAATATCTATGAAAAGTATATGTTTTTTATTTTCACGCGTATAAAATTTTTGCTGCTAAAAGAGCAGAAAATGTAAACCATTAATAATTTCTTAAATCTTGTTTGGGCACAGATTCTGGATAACTGATAAAGTAATAGGGAATTCCCATAAATAAAACACCACTAACAATATTTCCTAATGTGACTGGTATTAAATTATGTATTACTCCACTCCAAGAAACTATATGAATACCGTCATTTGGAAGTAGATTTGCTAAGGTTAACAAAGTCATGTTGGCGATGCTATGCTCGTAACCGGAACCAACAAATCCGAGTAAGCACCACCAAATCATAATCAGTTTTGCACCTTCAGTTTTAAGTTTAAAACTACACCATACAGCAAGTACCACGAGCCAATTACATAAAATTCCTTTTAAAAAAAGTGACATCCAAGATCCATTCATTTTTTTTGTGGCAACTGTCAAAAGCCAACTGGCGTCTTGTAAAACATCTGCTTTCCAAGCAATTAAAGCAAATATAATAGCGCCTAAAAAATTCCCGCAATACGACCAAAACCATATTTTCGATAGATCAGTCCAGGTTGTTTTACCTTTCAGTGCACCAATCAGCATAATCATGGTGTTTCCCGTAAACAAATCTGCACCTGCAATAACGACTAAGGAAAGTGCAATGCCAAAAGTTGTGCCCATAACAAGACTTAGTCCTGGAGATTCTGCTTGGAAAAAAGAAGTTGTTAATGAAAAGACTAAGACAACACCAAATCCCAAATAGATGCCTGCCATAGCAGCGTGCATAAGATAAGCAAGCAAATTTGAAGAACAGAGTTTCGCTTTATTTTTTGCCGATTCAGCAACTAATTCTAATGTTTCCTGATACATAATGCTTCCTATTTATTTTCTTTATTATCCACATCGAACCGATGCGATAGCGACGTATAATAACATAATAACATGTCTGAAATACCACGGTTTAAAGATCAAAAAGTTAGATTTTAAGCGCTCGGACAGGTTGTTAGCTAATTAACGTATGCCTAGTCTACTCAAGTGCACACTAGGTGCAAATTTCCAATAAAGTTTTAAAAAGAAATCAAGTGGTACATTTGCTTTAGATAAGGGACCGCCAAAGACGGATTAAAGGGCTCAACATGTGTCAAATGAGGGACAATCCCTAATAAGGGAGCAGGTATAGATCGTTGTAACGTTTCAATGTGATCAGTTAAATAGGGTATTTCAGATTGCATTGAATTAGCTACCCAACCGGCAAGAGTTATAGATTTTTTCCGCATGCTCTCGATGGTTAAAAGGGCGTGATTAAGGCAACCTAGGCGCATACCAACCACCAATATAATAGGGTATCCAAACGCTTTTGCCAAATCTGCTGTTGTCTCATGTGCATTTAAAGGGACTAGCCAACCACCAATACCTTCAATGACTAAATAATCGATCTGTTTTTTTAAAATATCTTGACAAGCATCCATAATGATTTTAACGGATAGCACTTGGTCTGCAATTTTTGCTGCAATATGAGGTGATATTGGCTCCAAGAAAGCAAAAGGATTAATTTCGGAGTATGCTAATTTTTCAGTCATGTATTTTTGTAATAAATAGGCATCAGGACTACGCAATCCTTTAGAGGTCATTATACATCCAGAAGCGATTGGCTTTAGTGCCACGGTTTTAAAGTGTTTTTGTTTTAGCAAAATAAGTAGGGCAGAAGCAATCAGTGTTTTTCCAATATCTGTATCTGTTCCCGTAACAAAAAAACCTTTGATATTTTTCTTCATTAAGGTGCCTTTGTTGCTAAGATGAAATAAGTTTCGTACCTTGCAGGTAACATATCTTGTTTGTTCCTGAATTTTTCATACTCTTCAAAAACACCGTATAATTTTTTTTTTGATAAAAGACTTTTTGAGCGTCCACTTTGCATGTTGCTGGCGCCCAGCATTTTTAATTCTTTCATTAAATCAATTGCTTTAAAAAAATAACGATAATAATGTTTGATTTCTATTGATGCAGAAGAAAACCGATTTTTACTTATTGCTTGCATTAGGCTTTTTTGGGGAATAAAAGAGTGTACGTGTGGGTAATTATCAATTTTCTTCCAACAATATCGTAATTCTCTTAAGGTGTCTGGTCCAAGCGTTGAAAACAATAAGATGCCATTTGGCTTTAAAACTCGCCAGATTTCTTTGAGGGAGCGTTGGTAATCGGGACTCCATTGAAGCATTAAGTTGCTGAAAACTAAATCGCAGGAATCATTTCTTAAAGGTAACTGGTCTACATCTGCACATGCTTTGTAAACATTATGCACTGGAAAGTTAAGTTGGCTCACTTGAAGCATGCCGATGGCAATGTCGATCGCAATCGTTTTTGATTTGGGAAAGTGCTGTGCTAATTGATACGTTAGCTCTCCAGTGCCGGAACCTAAGTCCACAATAAGTTTAGGTTCTAGCTTAAAATTTTTTAGTTTTATTAATTTTTTCAGTAAACATTGGCCAGTAGCCCGTTGTAAAAAAGCGACTTTATCATAAGTGAAAGCTGCCGACTAAATGAATGTGCAATCTGTTTTTTATCGTAAGTTAGATTCATGTTCAATGTATTTCTTCCATAGGGTGGAAAGTGATTCTAGTAAAAAATCTACGTCATGTTGTGTGTGGTTAACATTCAGGTTAATGCGGAGGCGAGAAGTATTAGGGGGTATGGTTGGTGGTCTAACGCAGCCAACCAAAACCCCTTTTTCTTTTAGTAATTCTGTTATTTTTAAAGTATTTATTGGGTTGCCAATTATAAGTGTTTGTATAGGCGTAATAGAAGGTAATAACGGTAAATTTAAATCGTATGCGTTTTTTTTAAAATATTGAATAAGAAATTGTAGATTTTCTCGGCGCCAATTTTCGGTTTGTATTAATCGTAAACTCGTACAGGTGGCAGATGCAATTGCAGGCGGTAATGCGGTTGTATAAATAAAACCGCGCCCAAATTGCATTAATGCTTCTATCATGACATGATGTCCTGCAACAAACGCACCCATCGTTCCGAATGCCTTACCAAAAGTACCCACGACAATAGAAGCATTTTTTATGGGCAGTTGATAATGTTCTATACTGCCGCGACCACTCTTTCCTAATACTCCAATGCCGTGTGCATCGTCTATCAATAGTTGGCAATCATAACTTTGTGCTAAATGAAAGAGCTGGGGTAGAGGTGCAACATCACCGTCCATACCGAAAACGCCTTCAGTAATAATCCATTTGTTTTTTGCGTATGTTTGAGCAATTCGTTTTTCAAGCATCAATAAATTATTGCGTCTATAGCGTTTAACCTGAGCGTTGCTATAGCGAACGCCATCGATAAGAGAAGCGTGATTTAGGCGATCTTCAAATGCACAATCCTGATTGTTAATCAATGTGGTCAACACAGAAAGATTAGCCATGTATCCACTTGAAAAGATCAATGCACGTTCAAGTCCTAAAAACTCGGCGAGTTTTTCCTCGAGTCTTTGGTGTTCGATATAATATCCACCGAGTAGTTGAGAAGCGCTGCTGCCAAGACCATAATAGGCTGCATTTTTTTGGAAAGTGTGAATCACCTCTGGATGGTTCGCCAATCCTAAATAGTCATTATTCATAAAAGATAAAATTTTTCGATTGCGTTCGGTAATGATGTGGCGAGAACGGTATAAACCTAACTCCTGTCGTTGGAACAGTTTGTCAACCAAAGATTGTATTAATTTTGTCATTTTTTAAGTTGATGCTTGAATACCTAATCTTTTTAGAAAATTCCGATCTTGTTCTAATGCGGGATTTTTTGCGGTCAATAATTTTTCTCCGTAAAAAATGGAATTTACACCTGCTAAAAAACAAAGCGCTTGAAATTCATCGTTCATATCTTCTCTGCCTGCGGAAAGCCGAATGACGCTTTTAGGCATTAAAATACGTGCGGTAGCGATAACTCGAACAAATTCAAAGGAATCAATGGTAGGTGTTTTACCTAACGGCGTTCCCTTAATGGGAATTAGCTTATTAATGGGAACACTTTTTGGATGTTCTGGGAGATTGGCGAGTTGCTGCAAAAAGCTTACGCGATCTTCTTTGGATTCACCTAATCCTATAATACCGCCACAGCACACTTTAATACCAGCTGTTCTCACATGTTCTATTGTTTCTAAGCGATCTACGTAGGTATGCGTTGTAATGATGTTTGTATAATATTCAGGGGAGGTATCTAAATTATGATTGTAATAATCTAAACCGCCATTCGACAATTGTTGTGCCTGATTAGCGGTTAGCATACCAAGAGTCATACAAGTTTCTAAACCTATATCTTTTACGACTTTTAATATTAATAATAATTGTTCAAACACATGTTGTGGTGGGCTTCGCCACGCGGCACCCATACAAAACCGTGTTGCACCATTTGCTTTTGCTGCGAGCGCAGTGACTTTGACTGTTTCAGTACCTAATAGTCGATGTTTTTGTATGCTTGTTTGGTAACGTCCACTTTGCGGACAATAAGCGCAATCTTCAGAGCAGGCACCCGTTTTAAGGCTAATTAATGTACTGAGTTGTACGGTATTTTTAGGAAAGGTGTCTCGGTGAACAGATTGCGCTTGAAAAAGTAAATCCATGAGCGGCAATGAAAATAAATGATCGATTTCTTGAAGCGTCCAATCATTGCGTAAAGATATTGTTGGGTTCATAACTTTTCCTGAAAATAAATAGTTCAACAGTAGAGACGGCTAAAGATAAATGTTCTTTCAATATATTGTCAACTTATTTAAGATTAAATTGTCGACAATAAACAAGGTGGTTATTCAAATGACATTAATTAAACGAGATCTATCGCACATTTGGCATCCGTGCTCCCAAATGAAGGATTGCGAAAAATGGCCATTGCTTGAGATCCGGCGTGCTTATGGTTCGTATCTAGAATTAGCCGATGGCACAAGGTTGATAGACGCTATTTCCAGCTGGTGGTGTAAATCTCTAGGGCATGGGCAACCGAGGTTAAAAGCAGCATTATTGCGACAAGTCGATCAGTATGAGCATGTGATATTAGCAAATACGTGTCAGGAAACTTTAGTCGAATTATCCGAAAAGCTTGCTTTATTGTGTCCGCAACTAAATAAGATTTTTTATGCCTCAGAAGGCGCTTCTGCAGTCGAAATAGCCGTTAAGATGAGTTTACACAGTAGACAAATCCTAGGAAAACAAGATCAAAAAAAAAATCGAATAATGGCTTTGCAAAACGCATATCATGGCGAAACCTTGTTGACTTTATCGCTTAGTGATGTTGGTATTTATAAAAAATTCTATCAAAACTGGCTCATGCCTGTGATCTTCTTACAAGATATTCCGTATGTGTGTTCTGAAGCAGATCCGCTGTGGCAAGACTGTGGACCTGCATGGATCAATATTGAAAATCAACTTAACGAACATATAGATGACTTAAGCGCAATTATTGTTGAACCCATTGTTCAAGGTGCAGGTGGTATGCTGATTTATAGCCAAGATTTTTTAAAAAAGCTACGTGCTTGGACATTAAAACAAGATATTCATTTAATCTGCGATGAAATTATGACAGGGCTGGGTCGAACAGGGTTTCTTTTGGCTTGTGAGCATGCGGAAATAGTTCCCGATTTTATTTGTCTTGGGAAAGGGTTAACTTCGGGTTGGTTGCCCATGAGTGCGGTGTTAACGACAAAAGATATTTATCAATTATTTTATGATGATTATGAGACAGGAAAGTCGTTTTTACATTCGCATACTTTTAGTGGCAATGCGTTAGCGGCAGCGGTTGCTTTAGAAACTTTAAAAATGATGGAAGAAGAAAAAGTTTGTGAAAAAGTGCGAGAAAAACAAGCGCTGTTAAATCAATTGATGCTTGATGTTGCTCGAAAGACACAGCGACTAACTCGAGTGCGGTGTATTGGCGCAATTGTTGCGGCCGATCTCATTTTGGAAGATCATCAGAAGCATCAAAGAGTGGGCGATGAGGTGTTTCAAAATGCTATAAAATTAGGCGCTTTTTTACGGCCTTTGGGTAACACTCTTTATTGGCTACCGCCACTGAATATTGAAAATGAGATTTTACATGAGTTAAAAGACATTTCGGTACAAGCAATAAATAAAACCTTTAGAATTTAAAATCTTATTGGCTGCATTGCGGGCAGCTGCATTTTAGCTTCATAAGTATTAGAGCAAATCGATGCCTGCCTTCTCCGCTGCAGCACACAAAGTGTTATCAAAAGAACTAAATGGAATACTCTTTCGAATTGCCAGTTCCAAGTAGGCGGCGAGTCTGTCCATAAATTTGTGTAAATAACCATTACCCAAATTACCTAACACGATCAACAACCCTATCACCCAATTAAGGTGTAATTGCCCGCGGTTATTGAGCAGTTACGAAAATTATCCGTAACTCATTGATTTAATTGGTGGCTATAGGTGGACTCGAACCACCGACCTCAGCATTATGAGTGCCTTTCAATAATAAATCACCTTCCACTTTACTGCACCAATTTGCACAAGTATGCCGCTTTAACCTGTTGATTGTAATTGTATTTTTATTTATTCCTGGTGTATGATGGTTCATCAAAGCAGCAATGTTTTGCTTGTCGCGTGGACTTACGGTGGACTTACAGCTCAACAGTTTAAAGGGGGATAAAAATGAGAACCAGGTTAACAGAGCGGCTCATTAGAACGATTGAACCCAAGGATGTTCCCTACGAGTTGGTAGATTCAGAAATGAACGGATTCATTTTACGAGTTCAGCCAAGTAGAGTATTAACTTATTATTTAGTTTATCGAACAACAGAAGGTATTAAAAAACGTTACCGGCTAGGCCGTCATGGTGCAATCACTCTAACGCAAGCAAGAGATTTAGCTAAGCAATTTTCCGCCAAGACTCTCTCAGGAGTAGATGTGCAGGCCGAAAAGAAAAAGGCACAACTTGATCAAGAAAAAATAAAAGTACGTACTTTGAAAGGCTTTATAGAGCACCACTATGCACCTTGGGTTAAGGTTGAACGTAAAACAGGTTTAGAAACAATCAAAAGGTTAAATTTTAATTTTGCTCATTTAATGGAGCTACCTCTTAAAGAAATCTATCCTTGGATGATTGAGAAATGGTGTGCTGAGCAACGCAAAGCAGGTAAAGCTGCTACTACTATCAATCGAGACGTTGCTACATTAAGAACAGTTCTTTCTAAGGCGGCTGCTTGGAATTGGTTGGAGGTAAGTCCCTTAATGAAGTTGAAGCCTCTTAAAATAGATAATAGAGCAAAAGTACGTTATTTGAGTGAAGATGAAGAAAAAAGGTTACTCTTTGCTCTTCAAGAAAGAGATAAGCAAGCAGTCTTAAAGAGGGATGCTGGAAATCAATGGCGGGCAGCGCGTGGTTATAATTTACGACCCAGCTTAGAGCAGCAAGTATTTTCTGATTATTTAACGCCTATGGTATTGCTTGCAGTCCATACGGGCTTACGTCGAGGTGAATTATTTGATTTGCGTTGGGATTATGTGGATCTCAATAAAGCGACATTAACGGTTGCAGGAGATAAAGCAAAGAGTGGTAAGACCCGCCATATTCCACTTAATTCTAAAGCATTATATGCCTTGAAAGCTTGGCGTGAACAATGTTCAAGTGGTGAATTAGTTTTTCCTGGCAAAGAAGGCCAGCGAATGGATAATGTCCGTAAATCTTGGGCCAGTGTTTTAAAATCCGCTAACATTACACATTTTAGATGGCATGATCTTCGTCATCATTTTGCATCCAAGCTAGTGATGGCAGGAGTTGATTTGAATACTGTGAGGGAATTATTAGGACATGCAGATTTAACAGTTACTTTACGATATGCGCATTTGGCACCTGAACACAAAGCAGAAGCGGTAGCGCGTTTAGTCAGCTTTAATATTCCAAATAATAAAACGGTAGAGAATATTGCTACAGCCATTATTACTTAGTTTTCGAAGGTCGTTTTTTTAATATTTGTCCTCATATTTTTAAGTTATATAAAAAACAAACAAAGAACACGATCATGATGTAAAAAAATTTGTTATTCTTGGGTACAAAGGTAGAGACTTTAAAATTCAGATGAACGGATGAACGGATGAACGGATGAACGGATGAACGGATGAACGGATGAACGGATGAAC
>DAORSV010000010.1:0-1526 GCA_035443705.1 Gammaproteobacteria bacterium | reverse complement strand
GTGGTCATGGACAAATAATACTTAGGATTGAGTCGTGAATAGGGTTTTAGAATGTACCGAAGATTATGCAAATATTTTTCTAACTATGTTAGGTTTAGAAATAAGCAATTATTATTGGGAAAAAAATCCGACAACAGATACGACAGACAAACAAGGTTTTTTCTACAAAGCAGATCAATTAAAAAAAATATTTGAGCGTGTCAATGATCTTAATCATCCTTTTTTAAAATGGGTATTTCATCAGCCTACCTATCCTAGAGTCATCAAGAGATTTTTAAAGAAAAAAAATAATCGACCCTCAAAGATTGAAAAGCAAAAAAATCCTTTTGTGATGGAAGTAAAAACGGTACTGCATGGCATCATTGCGCTATCTTTTTTAAGATATCAAAGTGTCGAGGTATTTGGATCTCGATTTTTTGTTAAAAATGTTAAGCAAAAGAAAATGATTATGCATCATGCTGAAATGCTCTTAAGTTTATTATCTGAAAATGAAATAACAGCTACCAAAGTGTCTGATATTTTTTTAAGACAGCTTTGTGCTTTATCTCAAGGGCTTGTGCAACAAGATGTGATGCTAGCAGATCAAAAATACTTGATTAATATCGATCACCCTAAAGCTGCCCGGGAAATTTTTATTAAAGAATTTGCTGTCTTATATGGTGAAAATTTTTCAAAAGATGGAATAGAGCCTTTAGGCAAAGCACATGCTGATGTTGTTTTCGAAGTCGTTCAGTTTATTGATCCCGATATTGATAAACGGGTCGTTGATGAGCATTTAAGCCGGTGTTTTCGAATCAAAGCTCAATCTAAAAATGTCAGCAGCCCAACGAATGATACACAAATTAAAAAACAAGCCATTCTGCATCATGAAAGATAAAGTTTAAATAAAGCCTTTATCCCTCCTATCTTCATCAACCCTAAACCCTCATCCTATAGCCATGAACTGAAAAATTAATGAGGGCATATCATGACTAATATTTCCACTACCTTGCCAGATCCTTTTAAAGGAGATTTTACATTTTGTTATCCTAAAAGATCGCTTCGAGACAAAGAAGCGAGTGCATATATCGGAATGAGCGAATCTTGGTTACGCCACAATCGTATTTCAGGTCAACGTTTGGGCCGTATTGCGGGGCCTCGATTTATTAAAGTAGGGCGTTCTGTTCGGTATTTAAAGGAGGATTTAGATGCTTGGCTAGCGCAATTTCCAAAGCGGGATCATCTTGCACAACAGGATAAGGAGGGCAGCTTATCATGAAAAAAGCATTATTTTTAAATCTCCCGTTACTTGTCAACAGAAGATATAGTAGAAGAATTTCGTATGTAATTTTTAAACCCTGTTTGTTTATTTCGCCATTTTTCTTTTTTCCTCAAGATTGTCAACAATCGATGGTGTTGATTTTTGAGGTCGGAAACCGGCACGGCGGTTGGGTTTTGAGCAATGATATAGTCGCGTATCAGCATGATAATGATCCTCAAATCAATATTACTCGTTTTGGTATAACTCAAAAAAAATCACAATTTAT
>DAORSV010000009.1:24565-31010 GCA_035443705.1 Gammaproteobacteria bacterium | reverse complement strand
TATCAGAAAAAATGTAAGCGTTAACACATGCGTAGACAAAACAGCAGCGCCTCAAGTATGCTACGGCATTCTTAAATTAGATCCTTATGATATCAAAAAGTTATGAAGCCAAATTTTGATAGTGCTCACAATATTGTCCAAATAAACGACTTACGCTTTAGTCGTAATTCTAAACTTATTTTTGAAAACGTTAGCCTCTCAGTGCAGCGTGGTAAAATCACTGCGGTGATGGGTCCCAGCGGTTCAGGTAAAACGACGTTATTAAGATTAATTGGTGGGCAATTAAGTCCCGACGCTGGCACAGTCATAGCTTTTGGTGAAAACATTCCCGAACTTTCGCGTGATGGGCTGCACAAGATTCGGCGACATATGGGTATGTTGTTTCAAAGCGGCGCATTATTTTCGGATATCTCTGTTTTTGAAAATGTTGCTTTTCCTTTAAGAGAGCACACGCGGCTGCCAGAATCCATGATTCGAGACCTTGTTTTAATGAAACTGCAAGCGGTAGGGTTAAGAGGTGCCAGAAACTTAATGCCTTCAGAATTATCCGGTGGAATGAGCAGACGCGTTGCCTTGGCAAGAGCGCTTGCAATGGATCCGACCTTAATTATGTTTGACGAGCCTTTTGCGGGGCAAGATCCCATTACCATGGGGGTATTGGTTAAGTTGATTCGTCTGTTAAACGATGCTTTAAAAATGACTACCATTATTGTTTCCCATGATGTTCAGGAAACACTCAGTATTGCCGATTATATTTACGTTATTGCAGAGGGTCGCGTGGTTGGAGAAGGCACTCCTGAAGATTTAAAGCAGCACGGAACAGATTGGGTAAACCAGTTTATACACGGATTACCAGATGGACCTGTTCCCTTTCATTATCCTGCAAAGGCATATGCTGAAGATTTGTGGGAGGTTCGCAAATGATTTCTTTGGATCGTGTTCAAAAGCTAGGTCATACAGGTCTGCATTTTATAGGTAGTATAGGACGTGCAACTTTAATTTTATTTAATGCATTGATCGGAAAGCCGGATGGGCTTCGTGGATTTAGCCGCTTAATTCAACAGCTGTATTTTGTAGGCGTGCTTTCTCTCTTGATTATTGTTCTTTCAGGTCTTTTTATTGGGATGGTCTTGGCACTGCAAGGCTATAACATTTTGTCTAAATTTGGTGCCGAACACGCATTGGGGCAATTAATCGCATTAAGTCTGGTAAGAGAATTGGGTCCTGTGATTGGGGCTTTATTGTTTGCAGGGCGTGCCGGTTCTGCTTTAACTGCCGAAATTGGATTAATGAAAACAACCGAACAATTATCTTCGATGGAAATGATGGGCATCGATCCATTGCGTCGTATTATTGCACCAAGATTTTGGGCGGGCCAGATATCAATGCCCGTATTGGCTTTAATATTTAATTGCGTCGCTATTTTGGGTGGTTACACTGTCGGTGTGAAATGGTTAGGAGTGGATGTGGGTGCTTTTTGGGCAAACATGCAGTCCGCTGTCAATTTTAACGATGATATCGTGAATGGAATTATAAAAAGTGCTGTATTTGGCACTGTGATAACATGGATTGCGGTGTTTCAAGGGATTGATTGTTTGCCAACCGCTGAAGGCATTGGTAGGGCAACAACCCGTACGGTTGTCTATTCATCACTGGCTATTCTTGGTCTGGACTTTTTCTTAACAGCTGTCATGTTTGGAGTGACTTAATAATGATGAAATTGAGAACAGCAGAAATTACCGTCGGCGTATTTATGATCGCGGGTATCCTTTCTTTATTGATGCTTGCATTGCAAGTCAGTGGTTTAAGCTTTTTTCTAAAGGAAGAGCCTGGCTATAAAGTAAAGGCGGAGTTTTCCAATATTGGTGCGTTGAAAGTGCGTGCGAAAGTGTCGCTAGGCGGCGTAGTTGTTGGGCGTGTTGTTAAAATTGCCTTAGAGCCGGAGACCTTTAACGCGACCGTGTGGATGACGGTTGATCCCAGTCGTGTGGATAATTTGCCCATTGACACACAGGCCAGTATTTTAACAGCGGGCTTGTTAGGTGATAATTATATTAGTCTCACGCCAGGGTTTAATGAAGCAGAACATCTAAAAGAGGGTGACACAATACCTATTGGCAGTACAAATTCCGCTGTTATTTTAGAACAAATATTGTCAAAATTTTTAGCGGGCCAAGCAAGTAAGGATAATTCTTCCGACAATTCTTCGAATAATGCTTCAGGAGATCTGAGATGAATATAAAAATCGATGTTCAACAAAAATTGAAACGTTTGGTTCTCGTTTTAGGGACTTTAGGGTGTCTCTTAAGCGCGCCTTTCGTTTTTTCAGCTGCACAAGATCCTATTTCAATGTTGAAATCGGTAACAAACAATGTGATGCAAGAGCTTCGAACGCATCGCCAAGAAGTGCAGCAAAATTCCAACAAACTATATGCTTTGGTCGATCATTTAATTCTACCACACGTTGATTTTTCGGAAATGGCACGTTGGGTTGTTGGGCGTAGCGCCTGGAAATCGGCAGATAACGCAACGCAAAGTGCGTTTATCACAGAATTTAAGACCATGGTTGTTAGAAGCTACGCGCGTTCATTGCTGGAATATACTGATCAGAAAATAGAATTCTTACCCTTGCGTGGCGCAATTGAAGATAAGCAACGTATAAAAGTTTTAAGTTTGATCAAAGAAAATGGTAAAGACCCTATTCATATGGATTATAATTTAATTCGAGATGGGAATGATTGGAAAGTCTACGATATTATTGTAGAAGGCATCAGTTTAATGCAAGGCTATCGTGCACAATTTGCAGACGATATTAAACAAGGTGGGCTCAAAGCCGCTATTGCCAGAATGCATAGACACAACACCCAACGTAAGTCTACGAGTGGGGGTTAGAAAGGTTTATCTTATGGAACCCACAAATAATATCGCGACACTTGAAGTTAAAAATAATACGCTATTTGTTTCGGGTGCGATTGATTTTGATAATGTTGTACTATTATGGCAACAGGGGATTGCTTTAATCGATACCCTAAAAGATACTAAAGAAATTAAAGTCGATTTGAAGGCGTTGAAAGAAAGTGATAGTAGTGGAGTTGCTTTATTGACCGGCTGGGTTCGTGTCTCACAAGAAAAGAACAAGACTATACTGTTGATGAATATGCCGGGCTTTATGCAAGATATTTTACAAGTTTGTGGGTTAGAGGGTGTGTTACCAGTATCATGGGAAAATTAATTATTTCAGGTGGAGCACCTTTAAAGGGTGAAATTCGTATTTCTGGGGCTAAAAACTCAGTTTTACCAATCTTAGCGGCGTCGTTATTAGCGGGAGAGCCTGTTGAGATAAGCAATGTTCCACATTTAAATGATGTCACAACGATGATGGAATTATTGGGTCAGTTTGGCGCAAAATTGACTGTTGATGAAAATTTAACAATAGAAGTTGATGCCCGCTCAGTGAATAATTATCATGCCCCTTATGACCTGGTACGAACCATGCGTGCTTCCATTGTGGTGCTTGGACCATTGTTGGCACGTTTTGGAGAAGCTCTCGTTTCGTTACCTGGTGGATGTGCAATTGGTTCCAGGCCCGTTGATTTACATGTACAGGGTTTGCAGGCAATGGGTGCTGAGATTACGATAGAAAATGGCTATATTAAAGCCAAGGCGCCGAAACGGCTTCATGGCGCGGCTATTTTATTTGATACGGTGACTGTCACTGGCACAGAAAATTTGATGATGGCAGCGACACTGGCAGAGGGCACAACGATTCTTAAAAATGCCGCCCGAGAGCCTGAAGTTCAAGACTTAGCGAATTTTTTAAATGTATTAGGCGCAAAGGTATCGGGTGCGGGTACAGATACGATTACAATTGAAGGCGTGCCAGCACTAGGTGGGGGGCAATATCGTGTGGTGCCAGATCGCATAGAAACAGGCACCTATTTAGTTGCCGCAGCGATTACCAGAGGTTCTATTAAAACAAAAAATACAAAACCGGAATTATTAGAAGCGGTCTTACAGAAACTATCAGAAGCGGGCGCAGATATTCAGCGTGGTGAAGATTGGATTTCGCTAGATATGCATGGTCGTCAACCAAAAGCCGTTAATATTAAAACAGCACCTTTTCCAGGCATTCCAACCGATATGCAGGCACAATTTACGGCATTGAATGCGGTTTCCGACGGGACAGGTGTGATTACAGAAACCATATTTGAAAATCGCTTTATGCACGTACAAGAATTATGTCGGATGGGGGCAGATATTGTTGTTTCAGGGAACACGGCGATTTGTCGTGGTGTTTTTGAGTTAACGGCGGCGCCTGTGATGGCAACAGATTTACGGGCATCGGCAAGTTTAGTCTTGGCCGCGTTGATTGCTAAGGGCGAAACCATTGTGAGTCGTATTTACCATATCGATCGTGGTTACGAGTGTATTGAAGAAAAATTAATGCAGTTGGGCGCACGTATTTCACGTATTTCAAACTAACGCTTGTATAAGGTTGAGAATATGATAGAACCCGAAAGAATAGAATCCGACATTGTAGAGCCTGTCCGCCGTCGCGGCATCTATTTGTTACCCAACTTATTTACAACAGGCGGGTTATTTGCGGGTTTTTACGCAATCGTATCGGGCATGAAAGGCCATTTTGAACCCGCTGCTATTGCATTATTTGTGGCAATGATAATGGATACTTTAGATGGGCGTGTGGCACGCTTAACAAACACAGAAAGTGCATTTGGTGCACAATATGATAGTTTATCGGATATGATTTGTTTTGGTCTAGCACCTGCTTTAGTCAGTTATAATTGGGGATTAACACATTTTGGAAAATTAGGATGGCTTGCCGCTTTTATTTACACGGCGACGACAGCATTGCGGTTGGCACGTTTTAATACAAAATTAGGACAAACAGACAAGCGTTATTTTATAGGATTACCTTGTACGGCCGCGGCGCCTGTTGTTGCAGGGCTGGTGTGGTTAGGGACTGATTTAGATATTTCTGCTCAGCGTATTAGCTTGATTGTTGCGCTAATTTTGGTGAGTTTAGGCGCTTTAATGGTTAGCAATTTACGCTATTACAGTTTTAAAGAAATTGATTTTAAGGGGCATGTGCCTTTTTTTGCTGTTTTAGTTGTTGTGTTAATTTTTAGTGTGATTGCCTGGGATCCGCCTTCGGTTTTATTTGTTGTGTTTTTTTTGTATGCGCTATCAGGCCCTGGTATGTGGTTAAAAAACAGATACAAATTAGGAAAATCCTAAGACTGTGCGTGACCAAATACTCGATGCCATGGGCATTCAGCAATGGTTGCTAAAGAAAAACGCCTGTTCACTTTTAGTTTCTGATAACCCACTTTTTTGTGCCGCGTGCTTGGTTTTGTTACCCGGAAATCCGTCTTTAAACCTCGAACACAACAAAATACTCACGGGTATGTTAAATGTTTTAAGCTTAAAGGCCGAAGAACTCTGTATAGCCTGGGTGGAAGGTGTTTTAATGCGTGATAAAACTCAAACGATAGGTCAAAAAATAGCAAAATGGTCACCTTATAGCGTATTGATTATGGGTGAAAATTTTGCACAGCAGTTGTTAGAAACAGACCGTTCTTTGGATGAATTACGATTGGATTTTCAGTCTATCACGGGTTCAAATACGCTAGTTCAAGCTACCTATCATCCTGAAGCATTATTGCATTCTAAAGAATTAAAAAGTAAAGCCTACCGGGATTTATTACGTTTGAGGGATCAAATTTCCAGCGTGAGATTTGAATGATTATTATACGTAAGATGCAACAAGCCGATGTAGAAAGCGTGATGGGGATAGAGCAAGAAGTTGTTGATTTTCCATGGACGTACAGCATTTTTAGCGATTGCATCAAAGTCGGGTATGGTTGCTGGGTATTAGAAGATGAGGAAGAAGTGGTTGGTTATGGTCTTCTTTCTGTTGCAGCAGCAGAAGGGCATATCCTGAATCTCGTGATTAAACCCGATAGACACCATCAAGGGCTAGGACGTCGATTGTTGATGCATCTGATAGAACAAGCCAAAACATTAAAGGCAACGTCTGTTTACTTAGAGGTTCGTCGCTCAAATGAGATTGCTTATGATTTATATATAAAAACGGGTTTTATCGTGATTGGGGAGCGTAAAGATTACTATCCTGCTCTAGATGGTCGAGAAGACGCATTGGTATTGGAATTGTCTTTTAAAATATAAAAAATTATAAATTAGTTAATTAACTTGTTTGTATAACCTTCCTATTTACTTTAGGTATTTTTTTTAGTTAAAATACTAATAAGATTAATTATTCGTATTTTAAGGAGAGATTCAAATGGGAAAATTTGGCAAAGAGTTGAGAAGAGCTAGAAACCAGGTTGTTGACGCTGTTAAAGCTGTTGAACCAGCGATTCGTCATGCCGTTAAGGAGATCGAACCAGCTATTCGTCATGCCGTT
>DAORSV010000009.1:3984-24465 GCA_035443705.1 Gammaproteobacteria bacterium | reverse complement strand
ATTCGTCATGCCGTTAAGGAGATCGAACCAGCTATTCGTCATGCCGTTCAAAAAGATGGAAAAGAGACAAAAGATACACAAGAGCCGCGGTCAACCCACCAAACATCTCAAGCACAAGTGGCATCTGTTGTTAAAGAAGAACCACCTATGCCAGAAGAAAAAGGTGCACAAGAGCCAGCACAGCCTCTTGTTGAGCAAGGGCAACTTGGTATCAATAATGTTGAGTTTGATGATGCAGTGAAAGCAGTTCTGTGTGCAGAAGCGGCTGCTGTAGATGGGGCTGCGCCACCCCATTTTGGAGTAGAACAACCAGGATCAGCAGATGCAGTGGAAGCGCTTCCGCCGCCGCCTGACTATGTAGAAGCAGCGGTTATACATATGGAACCAAAACAACAAGCAGAAGATCCTCGCGATGTTCAGATACGGCAGCTTGAGGAACAATTAGCAGTATTGCAAGCACAGGCTGGTTCTCAAATTGTGATGACACCAGTGCCAGTTGTTACGCTTTTACGTGATAGCATTCAAAATCCCAACAACGTACCTACACCTCAGGTGGTGGGACAAGTTAACGTGGGGCAGCGACCTTTCTAATTAGTAATCAGGATTCGTTGCGGTGCGTGATTTAATACGTTTTTAATTTTACATCACTTAAGGAAGAGAAAGATGAAAATCTATCAGACGATACTATTGATGCTGTTGTTATGTTTTCAAAATCAAGCAATGGCTTATAATCCCAATATGTCTCCCAAAGAAGCTTTGCAGCTTTTAATGGACGGTAATGAGCGATTTGTGAATGACAAATCGCATTGTCCCGATCGGAATCAAGCTAGACGTGAGGCGATCGCGGCCAAACAAAAACCATTTGCTGTTATATTGGGTTGTTCTGATTCACGCGTTCCGCCAGAAATTGCGTTTGATCAAGGGCTTGGTGATATATTTGCGGTACGTGTCGCGGGGAATGTAGTCGGTTCTACGGAATTAGACAGTGTGGCCTATTCTGCCATTTATAATGGTTCAGCAATTATTATGGTTTTAGGCCATGAAAATTGTGGTGCGGTAGCAGCGGTGCTCGCACATACAACACATGATATTCCAGCTGTCGCAAAATTAATTACACCTGCAATGAATACAAAAAACCGTACAATGGAGGCTGCTGTTAAAGCCAATATTTATAATAGTGTCATGCATATTAAACAATCCCCGTCTATTGCAAAATTGATCAAGGCAGGTAAAGTGGATGTCGTTGGCGCCTTATATGCTTTAGACACAGGGAAGGTTCAGCTGTTGCCAGAGCAAGAATAGGATTCTAAATAATCCATAATTCTATCTTCTAACCAGTAAACGGGTTTCCAGGGATATTTGCCTGAAACAAAACCGACATGGCCACCATTCTCTGACAATTCAAGGGATACGTGTTTCGATACTTCATGTACTTCGGGTAAGGCATTTAAGGTTGTAAACGGATCATTACGTGCATGCAAAATAAGGGTTGGTGTTTTGATTTTGGCTAGATATTGTCGGCTACTCGATTTTTCATAATAATCATCTGCACTTTTAAATCCATGCAGTGGTGCTGTAATGGCATTATCAAATTCCCAAAAAGTCTTTAGTTGCGTGACATCGACATTGCGGATAGCAAAAGGTTTTGGCAGATCTTTAAATTTACGATGATAAGAAGCAGATAATTCACGCAGCAGGTGCCATTGATAAAGTCGAGAGAACCCTGTTTTTAAATGCGCTGCCGTTTTTGCTAATTCAAAAGGGATAGAAACCGCCACAGCGGCTTTTAGGGAATTTTCGATACCACTTTCGCCGGTTTCTCCCAGCCATTTTAAGAGGACATTGCCGCCTAAAGAATATCCGATTGCAAATAAGGGTGAATTGGGTTCGCGATGGATTAATTCTGTAATAACGGTTTGCAAATCGCGGGTTTCTCCAGAATGGTAACTTTGTGCGAGTCGATTGGGTTCACCGCTGCAACCCCGAAAGTGCATAAATATACCGCGCCATCCTCGGTTGTTGATAGCTTGCAAGATGCCTCTAGCGTAAGGTGAATCGATACTCCCGTTTAAACCATGTAGAATTAAGACGCGAGGACCAGAACCATTGCCAACACACGCAAAATCTAAAAAATCACCATCTGCTAATTCCAAGCGTTCAGAGCATATCGACAGTTTTATTTTAGGGCGTAGTAGCGCTGCCCATAAGGTTTGAAGATGTGGATTTCGGAGCCACCAAGCGGGTTTAAATGAGTTGTGCATTTAATCAAAATACAGCATGCATTTACACGTTGCAAGTTTTTTTGAAGAATGGAACAGGTGTATATTCGACGCTAAAGTGCCCTATTTTTAAGTAATTTAGGTGATATACTAGTCAATGAGTACAGGATGTTTTCAGCTTATGAAAAGAGGAGTATGTGTCATGGGTATCGGTGTAATTGTGAAATGGGCTGCAGTGATTTTAATCATTGTAGGTGCTCTAAACTGGGGTTTAATCGGAGCTTTTCATGTTAATGCAGTTGCAATGTTATTTGGTGATGCAAGTACGATTACGGGTATTATTTACATGCTGATTGGGCTTGCAGGGCTATATAAGATTCTTCTAATAGCCACCAAAAAGTAAATGATTGCGTTTGACGTGTTTAAGCACAAAAACTGAGGGTGTTGAACACACACATCTTAGAAGGAGGTAGTGTTGTGGTCTTAAAATAAAGAAGACCCTCAGTTTTTTTATTTCGTGTGCGTTCTTACCCGTTATTTAACGGATATCTTTTTTATGTCATTCCCATACGATAGAAGTGTAAGTGCACTCTGTTTTTGGGGGTATTCATGAAACTAAAATGCAAAGAAACGGTGAAAAGGCATTTTTATCGCAACGAAGAAGACTATAGTACGTTACTAAAAAAAGGAAAGGAGTATGTGGTTTTAGGTATCAGTTTCAGCTATAAAAATCGCTATGTGTGTTTAGAAACAAATGATGAATTGCCTGCCTTGTTAGATATTCGACAATTTGAAGTGGTTTCAAATTATGTTCCTTCTCGATGGGCGGTTCGGTATGCGCAGGAACGCGATCAGCTGAGTTTTTTTCCTAAAAGTTGGGTCGAATCGAAAGCGTTCTGGCAGGGTCTTTTTCAAAAAGAAGCATCCGAGATGTTTAGGTTATATCAATTGGAGCGAGATTTAATATTCAAGGAGGAACCAAGTTAATGTGTTTTAATTTGTTCAATGCGCTGTAGACCGATCTGGATCGCTTAACAATCACTCCTTGTGGTTGTTAAGCAAGATTGGGCATCCTGCCCTTACTACTTCCTTGCAGCAGTTTAGTCCCTTATTTCCTTCTCAAATCCATTCGCACCAGTCTATCTTTGGGTGCGTTGAAAACAAATACGTGATTGACCTTGCTCGGTGTAAGCATTTAACCATATGATTGAGTGTAGGTATAAAAAGTTTTCTTTCTAAATTATTTAAATTGCAGAGGTGGTTTATATTTTTTCCAATCTTGAAAAGACTTTTTAACAATAGGGTAACTGGAATGAACCGATACTATTGAAAAGAAAACAAACACGATAAAAAAGATAAAGGCCTTTATTTTAAATTGTCTGATAACACGGGATTCTGGTATAGCAGATATAATACAATTTTGATTTCCAACTAAGTCTTCTTTTGACAAGAAGTTGAAGTCG
Organism: Gammaproteobacteria bacterium; assembly: GCA_035443705.1. Classification (GTDB taxonomy): domain Bacteria; phylum Pseudomonadota; class Gammaproteobacteria; order UBA6186; family Azoamicaceae; genus CADEGZ01. Next base: position 20,783 of record DAORSV010000009.1, on the reverse strand, counting down.
TAGAGATTGTTTTGTGTTAGATAACTTTTTAATAGTAACGCATCTTGAATGCGCGGATCCGTTGATGATAATGTGCGGAACATGCCGGAAGCGTAGATTGGCATTCCAAATTCCAAGCGATATTCCGTATAACGGTAAGAACCCCAGCTGTCCCAAAAAAACCATCGTAAAAAAGAAGTTGAAGGTGGACTTGGGATTCGTGTGTGACCCCGCCAAGAGATCTGCGTGGGCATAATTTCGGCTCCCCACGGTTGGATAACGCATTGTCCCGTTCCATCGTCTAGTAGGAAAAGAGCCTGAGAGATGCCCTGGTCGAGTAGATGCCAACCGTTTGTTTGTGAGGGCGTTCTGATAGTTTGAAATATTTCAACGGTATATCGGTACCAGGCACATGGTTTTTGCGTTAGTTTACCTATCGTCGGGTAATTTGGAAATGGTTTTGGTGTGCCTTTTAATTCCACGTAGCCTTGTGCTGCAGAACGAATTTTAGAGGTTGGAGAATCCTCAATGTTTCTGGCGGCTTTGACAAAATAGATTGCGTAATAAAAACAAATCAGCGCAAAAAAAATGGGCAGACAGACAAAAATAAGAGTTAATACAGTATCCAGATCCATTAGGTTTTAAACTGTTTTTTTATACCAACATCTTGTATTTCGGTTTCATTGAATTTTAATAAATCGAATGCTCTAAAGTTAAAGGCGCGCGCTACCAAGATATCTGGAAATTGTTGGATACGGATATTATTAAGATTAACGCTATCATTGTAAAACTCTCGTCGATCGGCAATGCTGGATTCTAATTCACTGATCCGTTGTTCTAATCGTTGAAAAGACTCATTCGTTTTAAGATTGGGATAGTTTTCTGCTAAAGCAAACAATTGGGTTAAGCCAGTTTTTAAAGAATTTTCTGCTTGTCCGAGTGCAATCAAATCTCTTGTATCACTAGCAAAGAGTGCCGCCTTCCTGGCGACTACAATTTTTTCCAAGGTGTCTTTTTCATATGCCATATATTCTTTACATGTATCAATTAATTTAGGTAATTCGCTATAGCGTTGTTTCAAAAGCACATCAATATTAGACCAGTTTTTAGAGACATTATTTTTAAGTGAAATAAGATTGTTATACATAACAATAAGATAAGTAAACAAGGCAAATATGCATGCAATAAGAATGGCGAATATTAACATAGTTGGTTCCTTGGCTTTTTTGCCCTGGCCATTGTATCCTATAGCTTTTCAGATAATTATAAAGCCATATCTTTGATTCTATGCGGGGATCGCTGTTTTGTCACGGTATGTTTGTTATCGTATTTACCAAAGGGTAAAATGACCAAAGATAGGAGTAGAGAAAGACAGATGCGTTTATGTAAGTTTATTAACTTTTTTTGTCGGTATGTATTAGGGAGCTGGTTCGCGCTATGATGTCGCATTTAGCGTGGAATAAAAATAACATGGAAATTGATGTAGCAACAGGCATGCTGTGCGATGTACGATATGTGCCTTCACCGAATTATAACGAGCGTCCAACCGATACAGTCATCGATCTCCTGGTTATCCATAATATCAGTTTGCCGCCAGGTGAATTTGGTGGACCGCATATTGATGCTTTTTTTACAAATGTTTTAAATCCATCGCTCCACCCCTATTTTGCAGAGATTTCTGGTTTAGAAGTATCGAGCCACTGTTTGATCCGGCGTGATGGCGAGATCGTTCAATATGTTCCTTTTAACAAACGTGCGTGGCATGCGGGAGATTCTTGTTTTGAGGGACGTGAAGATTGTAATGACTTTTCGATTGGTATTGAATTAGAAGGCACAGATGAAATACCCTATACGCCAATCCAATATGCCATTTTAGCAGATTTAGTTGTTTTGTTAAAAAAGACATATCCAGAGATAAAAGATAGTCGGATTGCGGGACATAGTACAATCGCGCCAATGCGAAAAACAGATCCTGGGTCTGTTTTTGATTGGAATTTGTTGGCAGCACTTAGCATGAAGACAGAGTACAGTGAGGAAAATAATGCGTGATGATCATAATTTTGACGATATTGATAGCATAGAGACACAAGAATGGCTCGATGCATTAGCTTCTGTATTGGCAGCAGCAGGAAAAGAACGTGCACAGTTTTTGCTAAAAGAACTCACCACAAAAGCATTGAGCATGGGATGCTCGGTTACAGAAGGATTTCAGTCGCCTTACATTAATACGATTTCAGCGGATCAAGAAGCTAAAATTCCGGGCGATGCTGTGATGGAACGGCGTATTCGCTCTTTAATTCGTTGGAATGCGGTTGCTATGGTTGTGCGTGCCGGAAAAGGAAAATTAGATCCGGATTTGGGGGGGCATATTGGTACTTTTGCTTCTTCCGCAACCTTGTATGATGTGGGATTTAATCATTTTTGGCGAGCGGCCAATGAGAAGCAGAATGGCGATTTACTTTATATACAGGGCCATTCATCCCCGGGGATCTATGCACGATCTTATTTGGAAGGCGTGTTGTCTGAATCGCAAATCAGCAATTTCAGACAAGAAGTGGATGGCATTGGTATTTCTTCTTATCCGCACCCTTGGTTAATGCCAGAATATTGGCAATTTCCAACGGTTTCGATGGGATTAGGACCTATGCAAGCCATTTTTCAAGCGCGATTTATGCGATATTTAGAAGCCAGAGGTTTGGAAAAAAACACGGGACGCAAAGTATGGTGTTTTTGTGGTGATGGTGAAATGGATGAACCTGAATCTTTGGGTTCGATAGGACTTGCTGCACGTGAAAAATTAGACAATTTAGTTTTTGTCGTGAACTGTAATTTACAGCGATTAGATGGACCTGTGCGCGGAAACGGAAAAATTATTCAAGAATTAGAATCTGTTTTTAAAGGCGCAGGTTGGAATGTCATTAAAGTGATTTGGGGTGACTTGTGGGATCCGTTATTAGCGAAAGATAAAAGTGGATTGCTTCTAAAGCGTATGGAAGAAGTTGTAGATGGTGAATACCAAAACTATAAAGCGCATGGTGGTGCGTATACGCGAGAAAACTTTTTTGGAAAATACCCAGAACTGAAAGAACTCGTTGCCGATATGAGTGATGATGATATTTGGCGTTTAAATCGGGGTGGACACGATGCACAAAAAGTCTATGCGGCTTATAAAACCGCTTCTGAATGCGTAGGAAAACCAACGGTTATTTTAGCCAAAACCGTAAAAGGTTATGGATTAGGTGAAGCCGGTGAAGCACGAAATATTGCGCATAATTTGAAAAAAATGACACTTGAACAATTAAAACAATTTAAAGATCGTTTTGATATTCCTATACCAGATGACAAAATAGCAGATGTGCCGTTTTATAGACCGAGTGAAGATAGCCCGTTAATACAATACATGTTGGCACAGCGAAAAGCGTTAGGCGGATTTTTGCCGCATCGCCGAACAGAAGCAGACGAAACCTTAGAGATCCCACCACTTTCCATTTTTGAAGCATTGTTGAAGGGGACAGGCGAGAGAAAAATTTCTACAACCACGGTTTTTGTCCGATTGCTAACGGCTTTGTGCAAAGATAAAACGGTTGGACAAAGAGTGGTTCCTATCGTGCCAGACGAAGCACGAACTTTTGGTATGGAAGGCTTGTTTCGTCAATTGGGGATTTATTCTCCTGTGGGGCAGTTATACCAGCCGGTCGATTCAGAACAAGTGATGTATTACAAAGAATCCAAAGATGGTCAAATTTTGGAAGAAGGTCTTAACGAAGCCGGATCTTTTTGTTCATGGTTAGCGGCAGCAACTGCTTATAGTACTCACAATAAAATTATGCTGCCTTTTTATATTTTTTATTCCATGTTTGGTTTTCAGCGAATCGGAGATTTTGCTTGGGCCGCGGGGGATTCGCGTGCAAGAGGTTTTTTAATTGGCGGTACTGCTGGGCGTACAACGTTAAACGGAGAAGGATTACAACACGAGGATGGTCATAGCCATATTCTGGCCAATACCATTCCCAATTGTATTTCTTATGATCCGACTTTTTCTTATGAGCTGGCGGTGATTATTCATAATGGGCTGCATCGCATGGTGACGCTGAAAGAAAGTGTTTTTTATTATATAACCACCATGAATGAAAATTACGAACATCCGGATATGCCAGAAGCTGTTGAAGCCGGTATTTTGAAAGGACTCTATCGTTTTAAAAAATCGGAAAAACCGGCATCAAAGCAACGTGTTCAGTTGTTAGGTTCAGGCACTATTTTAAGAGAAGTCATTGAAGCAGCAAAATTATTAGAAAAAGATTTTGATGTGGCAGCAGATATTTGGAGCGCGCCCAGCTTTAATCTTTTAGGGCGTGATGGCTTGGAGGCCGATCGTTGGAATCGATTGCATCCATTGGAAACGCCGAAAGTGCCTTATATTACAAGTTGTTTAGCAGAGACCGCGGGTCCTGTGATTGCTGCAACCGATTATATTAAACAATATGCAGAGCAGGTTCGTGCCTTTATACCACGGGCTTATATTGTGTTAGGGACAGACGGTTTTGGACGAAGTGATACTCGACAGCAGTTGCGTCGTTTCTTTGAAGTCGATCGCTATTATATTGCAGTTTCGGCTTTAAAAGCGTTGGCAGACGAAGGTCTTATCGCGAAAGAATTAGTCGTAAAAGCGATGCAACAATATCAGATCAATCCGGATAAACCAAATCCGCTATCGGTCTAAAATCATAGGGTAAAAATATATGTTAAAAGAAGTTTTAGTTCCAGACATCGGTTCTTATTCGAATGTCGATATTATTGAAATATCGGTTTCAATTGGCGATGTGATTAAAGCAGATGAAACATTAATGACTTTGGAAACAGAAAAAGCAACGCTAGAAATACCCGCGCCTTTTGCCGGTATCGTAAAAGCTGTACATGTTAAAGTGGGTGATAAAGTTTCTGAGGGCAGTTTGATTGTAAGTATAGAAGGAGTGGAAGAAGCCGTTCCCTCTAGTTCCCACATCCCCCCTAGCTCTCCTAAAATCCCCCCTAACCCCCCTTTGCCAAAGGGGGGAATAACAACAGAAAACATCCCCCCTAGCCCCCCTGTGAAGGGAGAAATTGTACATGCAGGACCAGGTGTTAGACGTTTTGCCAGAGAATTAGGCGCTGATCTTTCGCGAATCGGTGGAACGGGTCCTAAAAATCGTATTTTAAAAGCAGATCTTCAAGCATACGTTAAACGCATGCTGTCTCAGATCCAATCTGGGAACACCTCTCCTGGTGGTGGTGGAATATCGGTTGCAGCATGGCCGCAAGTAGACTTCGCAAAGTTTGGTGAAATTTCCAAAGAGCCATTGTCGCGTATTAAAAAATTATCGGGTTCTTTTTTGCATCGCAATTGGGTAATGGTACCGCATATTACACAATTTGATGAGGCAGATATTACAGAATTAGAGCAGTTTCGTAAGGCACAACAATCGTTAGCGGAAGCGCAGGGTGTTAAATTAACACCCTTGATTTTTATTATGAAGGCAGTTGTCGCAACGTTAAAGGAATTTCCTTGGTTTAATGCATCTTTGGATGCAAATGGTGCTGAGTTGATTTTAAAAAAATATTTTCATGTTGGCGTTGCTGTCGATACGCCGAATGGTTTAGTTGTGCCCGTGGTGCGCGATGTGGATCAAAAGGGCTTGTTTCAATTAGCGAAAGAATTGGGAGAGATAAGCCAAAAAGCCCGCAGTGGTCAATTAACTGCGCAAGAAATGCAAGGCAGTTCTTTTACGATTTCCAGCTTAGGTGGAATTGGTGGAACAGCATTTACGCCTATTATTAATGTACCTGATGTTGCTATTTTAGGCGTTTCAAAGGCCCAAATAAAACCCGTTTATGATGAATCAGGAGAATTCAAACCCCGTCTCTTATTACCTTTGTCTTTGTCGTATGATCATCGCGTTATTGATGGGGCTTTAGGGGCCCGTTTTATAACATTTTTAGTGAAACAATTATCGGATATTCGTCGGCTGTTATTATAAGGAGGAATGTTATGTCTATGGATGCAAATCAAAAAGTCGATGTAGTGGTTTTGGGCTCAGGCCCCGGTGGCTATACTGCTGCGTTTCGTGCAGCCGATCTCGGTAAAAAGGTGGTTTTAATTGAACGTGAAGAAAGTTTGGGTGGCGTTTGTTTAAATGTAGGTTGCATCCCTTCTAAAGCGTTGTTACATGCGGCTAAAGTCATTTCAGAAGCAGCAGAATTTAAAGAACACGGAATTCGTTTTGGTGAACCCGCAATCGATTTAAATGCATTAAGAACCTGGAAAGAAAGCATCATTAACCGATTAACCAGTGGGTTAAAGGGCTTGGCCAAACAACGCAAAGTCACTGTCATTCGAGGCGAAGGCTATTTTCTTTCTGCCAATCAGATCGTCGTTAAAAACAGCGAGGGTGATCAAATTGTTTCATTTGAAAATGCGATTATTGCTGTGGGTTCGCGTTCTGTCCAATTGCCATTTTTGCCAAATGATCCACGTATTATAAATTCAACAGGCGCGCTTGCCTTAAAAGAAATTCCTAAACGATTATTGGTTATCGGTGGTGGAATTATCGGTATGGAAATGGCAACGGTTTATCATGCGCTAGGCGCTAAAATTACCGTTGTGGAACTGATGGATGGTTTATTAGCCGGTGTGGATAAAGATATAGCGGCGCCATTGTATAAGCGAACTCAAAAGCAATATGAAAATATTTTGTTAGAAACTAAAGTGACAAAGGTTGATGCAACTCCCGAAGGCTTGTTCGTAACCTTTGAAGGCAAAAATGCGCCAAAAGCACCCGAACGATTTGATATTATTTTATGTGCCGTGGGGCGAGTGCCAAATGGTAAAAATATCAGTGCTGAAAAAGCGGGTGTTCGCGTAGATGAGCGTGGTTTTATTCCTGTGGATAAACAACAGCGCACGAATATTCCGCATATTTTTGCGATCGGCGATGTTGTAGGCAATCCTATGTTGGCGCATAAAGCCATGCCAGAGGGGAGAGTGGCTGCTGAAGTTATTGCAGGAAAAAAACGCTTTTTTGAACCCAATTGTATTCCATCTGTTGCCTACACAGATCCTGAGGTCGCGTGGGCGGGTGTTACAGAAACAGAAGCCAAGGCCAAAAATATCGCTTACGAAAAAGGCGTGTTTCCCTGGATGGCCAGTGGTCGCTCTTTAAGTTTGGGGCGTGACGAGGGGATCACTAAGTTGTTGTTCGATAAAGAAACGCATCGCATTATTGGTGCTGGAATAACGGGTCCGAATGCAGGCGATTTGATTTCGGAGATAGTGCTCGCTATTGAGATGGGATGTGATGCCGAAGATATTGCCTTGACGATTCATCCGCATCCTACATTGTCGGAAACTATTTGTTTATCTGCAGAGGCATTTGAAGGAACTATTACTGATCTCTATTTGCCTAAAAAGGAACTGCAAAAATCTTCGGATACTAATCAATAAATTGGTTGAGACATGCTTGAATGTTTTTTGAGAGGGGCAGTACAGCGCTAGGATATTGTATTATAGTTTCTTTTGTAACAAGGCTTCTTTTACAGGGATCAAGCAAACAAACTTCGCACCGGTTGTATTTTTGGTCTTGTTTCCACGAGATATTTTTGTACTTTTTTAATACAAGATTAGTAATCTCAACTAGATTGTCTACAAGGTTATTGCGTTCGTTCATTGATGACCTTTATTTAGTCACTTGCTGAGGTTGGTTCGAGGGCTGGAATTCTATATCTAGGGATAGCAAGGCAAGCACCCTTAAAAATAACGAGTGGTGCGCTAGCACTTGACCCTGCCATGCCTCATTAGGGTATAATCGCGCTACGATTCAAGTAAAGTCAGATATGGAACTGTATGAAAAATCAGCTTGGGGTAACAATTCAGACGCTTACAAATCTGTCTAAAAAACAGCTGGTAAGCGTTAAGCGATTTGTATCGGAATGCAAAAAGTCTGACGGCTATATGCCCATTTTTTACTGGAGCAGTATTGAGACCAGGAAGAACCCAGGAATTAATGAGATCTTGTGTTATGCAGAAAACGAGAAATTGGCTGCTTATGTAGCGTTGTATCATTTTGACGCTCATGAAATAGAAATTACTTTAATGATTGATCCCGCGTATAGAAACACAGCATTTTATAGTTTACTGTGGGAACAAATAAAACAAGCGACAACACAATGTCCTGTTTTGATTACGCGCTTTGTTTTTACATTAAATCAGGCGTCTTCTTCCTTTAAAGAATTCTTGCAAGGGTTGGGTGCCTGTGCATTTGATATTACGTATAAATTAGCGTTAACAGCCGGAAAATTTTCTAAAATTAAAGCGGTTGATGATTGTGGCTTAACCTTTCGAAAAGCGGTGCGAGCAGATATTCCTGCATTGTTCCGATTGGAAGTAGATGAATTTCAAATTTCCGAACTAGACTATAAACATTATTTATTGCAAACGGCAGAAGATCCTGAGAAAGAAATTATTGTCGCGGTTCTGAATAAAAAAATTATTGGTAAGGTGCATGTGCATCTTTCGAAAAAAATGGCGTATTTATACGATGTGAATATTGATGTAGTCGAGCAAGGCAAGGGATACGGCAGCGTATTAATCTACAATGCTTTAGCAATTTTGTTTGCGCGATCTTTTAAAAAAATCTTAGTGGATGCAACGGATGAGTCACATTTAAATTGGTACGAGAGTTTCAATTTTACACGCATCGCGACGATTGAGCATTGGAAAATGTCTGCACAGTTAAGCCCGATGAAAGAGCGAGAGAAGCAATTGGATGCAATATTATTAAATTTTCATTCCCAACCGGTACAAGATCAGCTTTCGTTGTTGTCTTATAAGCATTAGGCAGTTTTTATGAATATAAGTTCGGATATATCACAAGATCTTTCCGCCATTATTGCATTTTTAAGTTATTTAATGCTGGTAATGCTAGTAGGGGTTGTGGCTTTTTTTGCCACGCGTAATTTATCAGATTATGTCCTAGGTGGCAGGCGTTTAGGAGGCGCTGTTGCGGCCTTGAGCGCGGGCGCCTCTGATATGAGTTCATGGTTATTAATGGGGTTGCCTGGTATTGTATATGCAGCTGGATTGCGTCAGATTTGGGTAGCGATTGGGTTAACAATAGGTGCCTATTTTTCTTGGCGGTTAATCGCCAAGCGTTTACGGATCTACTCTGAAGTTGCTAAGGATTCGGTAACGTTACCCGCCTATTTAGATAACCGTTTTAGAGATAACTCTAAAAGTATTCGCATGGTTGCAGCGCTTGCTATTTTGGTATTTTTTACGTTTTATATCGCCGCGGGTTTATGTGCGGGTGGTGTATTGCTGAGTAGAACTTTTGGTTTATCGTATACTGAAGCATTATGGTTGGGCACGGCGATTATTATGCTCTACACGACCATTGGTGGTTTTTTGGCGGTAAGTTGGACGGATTTTTTTCAAGGCAACTTAATGTTGATTTGCTTGCTCTTTGTACCGTTATACGCGATAGAAAGCGTGGGAGGATGGAGCGCTGGAGTTGATAAAGTATTATTGCTTAAGCCCGACTATTTAAGTTTAACCGTCGGTTTATCGTTTTGGAAAATGGTGAGTCTTGCGTCTTGGGGACTTGGTTATTTTGGCATGCCTCATATTCTAGTTCGATTTATGGCGGTAAAGTCGGTTAAAGAAATCCCATTGGCGCGTCGCGTCTGTATTTCATGGATGGCATTATCTTTAGTGGGAGCGGTATTAGTGGGTATTGTCGGCGCAATTCATTTTTGCGATTGCCCTTTAGGGAATAAAGAAACTGTTTTTATGGATTTATCCGAACGTATATTTTCGCCTTGGATTATGGGTATTATTTTAGCCGCTATTCTTTCGTCTAGTATGTGTGCGATTGATTCACAAATGTTAGCGGCCTCTAGTGCATTAACAGAAGATTTTTATCGCGCATTGTTTAGACGTAAAGCATCGCAGCGCGAATTAATGTGGGTAGGGCGCATTACTGTTATATTTATTGCAGGTTTTGCAATTTATCTGGCCAGACAGCCAACGCAGAGTATTATGGATTTGGTCGAATTTGCGTGGGCAGGATTAGGTGCAACCTTTAGTGCATCGGTTGTATTGTCGTTATATTGGAAGCGTACCACCCGAAATGGTATTGTTGCGGGTATCATTGTCGGGAGCATGACGGCAATTATTTGGCGATACTTGGGGTTGAGCGGTATGATGAACGAAATCTTGCCCGGCGTTATTCTGTCGGCCGTTGCGATTTATGTAATGAGCTTATTTGACCAAAAACCCAGCATCGAGATTAGCAAAGAATTTGATACGGTTATTAAGATGGCGAAGAATCTATAATGTCTGCAGTTTTCATAGAAGAGCTGGATACTTTTATAAAAACGAGTCAATTGTATCTTCTTCCGTGGCTTTACTGTTTTGCAGGCTTGTGGGGCTTTAATATTGTAAATTGGGTATGCGGATCGCCGCTCAATATATTTGGGATTTATCCGCGACATCTTTTTGGATTATTAGGTATTATTTTTTCACCGATTCTACATAAAAATTTTAATCATTTGTTTTTTAATAGCATTCCGCTATTTGCATTGGGATTAGCAATTTTAGCAAGAGGCTTGCCCATTTTTCTAGAGGTGACGAGCGTGGTCGTTGTCTTGGGTGGTTTAGGGGTATGGTTATTTGCGCGTTGTGCATTGCATATCGGCGCGAGTGGACTCGTTTCAGGTTATTTTGGTTATATTTTGGCAACGGCTTATTTTGATCCCAGTGCTATGGCATTGCTTTTGGCGATTGTGGTTGCCTATTATTTTGGATCCATTTTTTTAGGGATCTTTCCGCAAGAAGATAAAATTTCATGGGAGAGTCATTTGTTTGGTTTTTTAGCAGGCGTCGCCAGCGCCTTTCACTTAATTAATTAAGTTCTTGCAATTCTTTACAGTCGGGGAAATTTGTTCGTAGCGTTTTCAGGACATCATTAGCAAGCTGTTGCATGCCGAGCTGTCGATAGCATGTAACCATGATTGCGAGTGCCTCAGGAATAACAGACGTTTTTTCAAAATGTTTTACAATGTAATTGGCACGATTGGTTGCCGATAACCAAGCGCCGCGTTTCACATAGTATTTGAGAACACTCAATTCATGATTCGCTAATTGGTTTTTTAAAAATACCATACGTTGACGCGCATCGGGTGCATACTTGCTATTTGGAAAGCGATCGATTAATTCTTTAAAAGCATCAAACGATGCTGTTGCTGTTGACGGATCCCGAGCACTTTTATCCAGCGGTAAGTAACGGAATGTAAACGAATAGTTTTGTTCAAAGGTGACAAGACCCTTTAAATAATAAGCATAATCTACACATGGATGATGTGGATTCATACGAATAAATCGATCAGCCGCAGAAATGGCTAAAGCCGGCTCATTTTGTTTGTAATAAGCGTTGATTAATCCGAGCTGTGCTTTATCGGAATATTCACCATAAGGGAAACGAGCCTCTAGTGCCTCGAAGTCTTTGGCTGCTGCTGGAAATTTTTCTTTCGCAACGTTTTTTTCCGCTTGCGCATAAATCTCTGAAGCAGACATGCCCTTGTAGTTATCTTTATCTTTGGATTGGCAGCCAACCAATAAAAGGGCTGCACTAACAGTTATAATAATACCTAAGTTTTTTAACAAGAAATCACCCAAACCTGATCAATTTACCAATGCCTTATTCTAACGCAGCTTGGGTCTTGCTGCAATTGGGTTATTCCAAGTAACCGCTTGTCAGCAGCATTCAAGCTTGGTCTTGCGTTCTTAGCGGTTATCCGATAAGCTGGCTTTCATACTATGAGCGACTTAACAGAACATATTAGACTTTCTGCGCCGATTTCGACGGAATTGGCTGGAAAACGGTTGGATCAAGCCCTGGCTTTGTTGTTTCCAGCACATTCGCGATCTCGCTTAAAAGACTGGGTAGATAGTGAAAAAGTGACTGTCAACGGGGTTTTTAAACGCCCGCGCACCAAAGTGGTCGAGGGCGACCAGATTGAGGTGGATGCAGCAATAGAGGTTTTGTCGGATTGGGTGGGCGAGCCCATTGCGCTCGATATTGTTTACGAGGATACGCATTTATTAGTGATTAACAAGCCTGCCAACTTAGTTGTACACCCTGCCGTTGGGAATTGGGTGGGTACCTTAGTTAACGCGCTCTTACATCATTGCCCTGCTTTAAGCCAAATTCCACGTGCTGGGGTGGTACACCGATTAGACAAAGATACGACAGGTCTTATGGTTGTTGCGAAAACGCTTGTTGCACAAACCAGCCTGGTGAATCAATTGCAAGCACGAACAGTTAAGCGCATTTATGAAGCTGTGGTCTACGGGTTGATATTATCGGGGAATACCATTAAAGAGCCTATTGGGCGGCACCCACACGATAGAATACGCATGGCAGTGTTAGAATCGGGCAAAACTGCGGTTACCCATTATCGTGTTATCGAAAGATTCAAATCGCATACGCATTTGCGTGTTCAGCTAGAAACAGGGCGCACGCATCAAATTCGAGTGCATCTAGCACATATTCACCATCCGATTATTGGGGATAAAATATACGGTGGGCGTTTACGGTTACCTCCTAAATCTTCGGTAGAATTGCAAACCTGTTTAAAAGATTTTCCAAGACAAGCACTACATGCCAGAAGTCTATCGCTATTACATCCTGAAACAGGTGTAGATATGCACTGGGAAGTTTCATTGCCGGCAGATATACAGCAATTGCTGTCTACACTACGTTCGGTTTCTTAGGGAGAAGCTTATCCCTGAACGGTATGCTAAAAAAGCAAGTTTACCGTTAGGTTAGTGATTTTATCATTTATAGAAATCTTGTTATTTTTTATTAACCCACATTTTGTACATTTATGCTGTAGAGATTCTTTACCGTTTTTCTTAAAGTAAGCAACAGGAGCCATTAGACCTCCGCATTCTGCTAAGCGATCTCCAGGGTTTATGTCGACATGCTTACTATACAAACATTCAGGACAATGATTTGTATACCCATTTCCCGTAACACTTGTATTGCAGTTTGTACAAGTAAAATTTTCAATTTTCCTTAGGAATTTCTTGGTTAGCGGCTTGTAAGATTTTCCTTCCTCGAACTCAGGTTTTGTTGGTTTCATAATAACCTATCCTCTAAATTGCGGATGACCGCATGTCTCTTGACAAGACTTTCTTGCCTATGTTACCATCAGAGGACTATGGTATCCAAGAGCGGTTTTTTTAAAGCAAAATTTGGTTGGCGTTGGTAAAACCAGCGACGTCTTTTTTTCTGATTTTGTTCTAAATCAATGCTCAGAGGGTATCAATATGTTAGTATCGTTTAGCTTCTCCTCAATCCCATCTCGTATTCTAAATTTCTTATTTTGCTTAAGCGCATTTTTAGGTTGTTGCGAACCCATTCAGGCTGCAGAGCTTAGTGCTAGTTTAAAACCACTCCAGATTGGAATTTTAATTCCCATGGAGCATGCGGCGCTTCGCGACATTGTTGCGGGATTTGAGACGATTGTACGCGCACATTATCCCAATAGAAGTATTTATTTTAATGTGCAAAGCGCGCAAGGTGATATCAAATTACAAAGAAGCATTATTGAATTATTTGTGGGGCAGCAAGTAGACATGATTGTGCCAGTTGGAACGAGTGCAACGCAAATGACACTTGCTTTGGTAAAAGAACTGCCGATTGTTAGTTTGGCAGCGCAATATACCGAAGTAGATCGGCAAAAACGTGCATTTAAAAATATGACGGGTGTTCTCGATGAAATTAGCGGCAAAAAGAAATTGGCATTTATTAAAGCAATTATGCCGAATATTAAAACAATCACATTGATTTATCACAGTGGCAATGAAAAAAATTATGCGGAAATCGCAGAATTGAAGACTGAAAGCAAAGTGTTAGGCATTACATTGCAGACACTGATGATTCAAGTCCTTCCGGAGCTAGAAACTGCGGCACGCACAATCCTGCCTGATACAGAAATCATTTTGATTGGCAAAGATCATTTATTGGCCAGTGGGATCCGCATGTTGGTGCCCATTGCCGCCAAACGGGGTATTCCGTTAATGACATCCGATGAAGGAACGGTAGCAGAGGGTGCGGCAGTTGCGCTGGGCGTTAGTGAACGCATGATTGGCGAAGAAGGTGGAAAATTGGCCACCAGGGTGTTAGATGGGTACCCTATTAAAGATTTGCCTATGCAAGAAATGCAAGCGTTAGCTGTATTTTATAATCCCGCTGCGCAACAGCAAAAAATAACGGTTGATGCATTGCAGGATTATGCAAGGAAAAATCATGTAGTATTAATGAAGTGTGAGAAGCTCATGAAGTAATCTTGAGGTCATCTTGAGGTTATCATATGATTACAGTCTGTTTCCAAAAAATAAAAGTTAGATTTATGGTAGGATGGTGCTGATAAACACGTGGATTTCTATATAAATGAAAGTTAGCGAACTTTGGTTAAAAACCTTGATTGATCTTTCTCTCTCTGCGGCAGCATTAGCGGAGCAGTTAACCAATGCGGGCATAGAAGTGGATAGCTTAGATTTTGATGCTGCCACACAGCAAAATGTTTTCACACTGAAGATTCCGCCCAATCGTGGCGACTGTTTGAGCATAGAGGGGATAGCACGGGAGCTCTCGTTATTAAATGCGATTTCTTATCAGGCCATTGCTGTGCCCAGTATCACGCAAGGCCATTCAGAAACTTTTCGTATTTGTATCGATGCGCCGGCGCTTTGTCCGCGATATATGGGATGTATTGTAAAAAATATAAAAAATACAGCACAGACGCCAGATTGGTTAAAAGAACGTTTGGTATTGGGTGGCATTCGAAGTCTTTCTCCAGTGGTGGATATCCTGAATTACGTGATGTTGGAATTGGGGCAGCCGATGCACGCCTTTGATCTAGCAACACTAGAATCAAAGCTGGTGGTTCGAAAATCCATTGCGGGTGAACGCATAACGCTTTTAGATGAGCGAGAAATTGTATTAGATGCAGATACATTGGTAGTTGCAGATAAATCGAAGGTACAAGCGCTTGCGGGCATTATGGGAGGACGCTATTCTTCCGTAACAGAAAATACAACGGCAGTATTTATTGAATGCGCCTATTTTGATCCGATCGCGATTCGGTTGGCGAGCAGTCGCTATGGCATAAAAACGGATGGTGCTTATCGTTTCGAACGTGGTGTTGATCCCTTCTTGCAACAGCGCGCATTGGCACGTTCTCTTCAATTGTTGCAGGAGATTGCAGGCGGTAGTATTGGTCCTGTTTTCGAACAAAAAAATGATGAGGCACTGCCGAAACAATCGATGATTTTTTTAAAAACAGATCAGATATCTCGACTTTTAGGCATGTCGTTTCCAGCAGATGAAGTCGTTTCTATTTTGAAACAGGGTGGTTTTCAAGTAACGCTAGAAAAAGAAGGTTTTAAAGTGATCGTTCCGAGCTTTAGACAAGATATTTCTATACCTGTCGATTTGATTGAAGAGCTTGCACGAGTGCATGGTCTCCATCGATTGCCCAGTGCAAATCTAACGGGTGCGTTGAATTATGCTGCAGGTGGTGCACGTAAAATGCCGGTCGAACGATTGAAAGCCCTATTGGTTGATAGCGGTTATTATGAAGCCATAACCTATAGTTTTTTGGATTTAAAAACCTTTGAACTTTTTGAACCGGATTCTGAAGCTTTAGTTTTGACAAATCCCATTTCAGCTGAGATGGCTGCTATGCGAGTTAGTCTGTTGCCAGGGTTGATAGAAGCCTTAGCGACAAATCAACGCAGACAAGTGATGCGCACGCGGTTTTTTGAAATGGGCGTTTGCTTTTTCAAGGCCGAGGAGAAAACAGTAGAAAAGCTCATGTTAGGCGGGGTTATATCGGGCACAAAATATGCGGAACAATGGGGAATAGCGGAACATCCACAAGATTTTTTTGATATAAAAAGGGATGTAGAGGCGTTACTTGCGTTAGTGGGGAAAGAAACAATTCTTTTTGAAAGAGCAGCACACCCTGCTATGCATCCTGGGCAAACGGCTAGAATTTTTCGAAATGGACAACCCATTGGACTTGTGGGGGTATTACATCCTCGTATTATGAAGGCCTTCTCATTAGAAGGCTCTATATCGGTATTTGAATTAGAGATGCAGGGACTGATGGAGTCTGCATTGCCCACTTTTGTACCGTTTTCGAAATTTCCGGCCATTCGCCGTGATATTGCCATATTGGTAGATAAATCGCTTTACGCTGTCGAGCTTAAATCTAGTATCGAGCAATCTGCGGGTGAATTTTTACAAAGCGTCTTTTTATTTGATGTTTATGAAGGTAAAGGGATACCTGCTGGTAAAAAAAGTGTGGCTTTAGGCTTGATTTTACAGCATCCTTCGCGCACGCTAATAGAAGCGGAAGGAAATGATATTGTGAAAGCCGTTGTGGCTTCATTACAAGAACGATTTGATGCAATCTTAAGGAATTAGAACATGACGCTTACCAAAGCCGAAATTGCAGAGGGTTTACAAGAAAAATTTAGGTTAACAAAATCGGTTGCTAAAGAAATTGTTGAGCAGGTCTTTGAAGAGATGCGTTTAAGCTTAGAGGCAGGTAGATCGATTAAGCTTTCTGGTCTTGGCAATTTTGACTTGCGTGATAAAAAAGCGAGGCCGGGTCGCAATCCTAAAACTGGAGAACCCAAAGTTATTGCAGCCAGGCGTGTTGTAACATTTAAGGCTGGACAAAAACTAAAAGCAAAAATAGAAAAAATAGAAAAA
>DAORSV010000009.1:0-3884 GCA_035443705.1 Gammaproteobacteria bacterium | reverse complement strand
CTATTAAGTTATACAGTAGTGCTTGCACTAAACTTATGCTGATGCAACACATAGGTAATGCTGTTTTCTATTTGTCAAATTTTTATTTTCTGTCGAAAGGTAAAAAAAATAAACTTTTTCTATTTATTTTTGTCTCAATTATTAGGTTAAAGAATATTTAACTGAAATTAAATAGGAGAGTGTCATGAGTGTACAATTATTAAGAGATGAAGATGTAACCCAAGTAGTTGGAGGATTATTAGATGCGAGTGCAACGCTTGTCACTAATGTACCGAGTGTGCCAATTGCTGATGGCGGCGGTGACGTCTCATCTCCTGTAACCTTTTTGGGTGGTAAGCCAGTTACTGTTGAGACGCCTAAAGGTTTACTAGTGATTCCTATTAGGGCGGCTACCATCTAACCGTGAGGTGAGATGCCAGGGCTTTATAAGATTTGTCGTTTGACAAGTTTTTCAAAAAGCCCTGGTTTTTTCATTAAGTGTGTATAAGTACCCGTTTCTACAATTTTTCCTTTTTCTAATACATAAATACAATCTGCATTTTTTACAGTACTGAGTCGATGTGCAATGACGATGCGTGTCATTTTTAGTTGTGCAAGGTGTGTGAGGATTAAAGCTTGGGTAATATTGTCTAAGGCTGAAGTTGCTTCATCTAGTAATAAAATTTTTGGTTTATGAATAATGGCACGAGCGAGTATAATTCTTTGTCGTTGTCCTACCGAAATATTTTTGGCACCTTCGGAAACCCAAGTATGCATACCCATTGGCATTGCGCTAATTTCTTCTAAAATACCCATTTGTTGTGCTGCGTGTTCAGCGTCTTCTAAAGTTAAATTGGGTGCAAGGCTTGTAATATTTTCATAAATGGAACCCGGTATAATCATGCTCATGTGAGAGACTACACCGATTTGTTTACGTAATGCTTTTTTGTTGAGCGTACTAATGTCATGTCCGTCATAGAAAAGGGTGTTTTTTTTGCTTTCTTCGAATCCTAATAGCAGTCGGAATAAAGTGGATTTTCCCGAGCCCGTTGGTCCAATCAAGGCAATAAACGATCCAGCGGGCACTTCGATGGAGATGTTTTCTAGTATAAGCGGTAGGTCTTCTGCGTATTTAAAGTTGACGTTTTGTATACTGATCTTGCCTTTTAATGATCCGGGATCAATGCCGTAATTTTCTATTTCGGGAATGGTTTGTAAAATAGGTTTTACGCGTTCGTAGAGTGGAACAATCATCATTGCACGATTAACAACAGCAGCCATACTTAAAAGTGCAGAAAAAAACTGTCCAAAAGCAACGCTAAAAGCAATAAAATCTCCGAAAGATAAATCTTTGCCGCGTGCTACTACCAGCGTATATAATATAGCGGTAGAAAAAACGATGAATAAAGGGTAGAATACGCCATAAGCGATAATATTTATTTGCGTTTTTAAAAAAAGTTTATTTTTTTGAGAAAAAGTTTTAGACCACAGTGCAAAAGCTTCGTTTTCATGATTCGCAATCCGAATTTTATGAAGATTGGTTAACAATTGAAATAGGATTCCAGAAATTTTTCCTTCTAGCGCCAATAGAGGTCTTTGATATTTTAGTTGTGTTACATTAAATACAAGGCTAATAATAACCGCAATAATAGCAAGGCCTGTTGCTGCTAATGCAAGCAAAACATCATAATAAAACATGAGAAATAAACTTAAGATTGAAAAAGTTCCACTGATTATTGTGGTTAACATAGACGAATTTATGAATTGCTGTAAGGTATCGATTCCGCTGGCGCGATTGGCTAAATCACCCGCGGAAAATTGTCGAAAAAAGGAAAGTGGTAATCTGAGTATTCTATCCCATATGGCTGCCGCTATAGCAATATTTGCGTTAAAACGAACACGGATAAGATACAACGCTTCTGCAAGCCCAAAACCGCTACTGACAATAGTGGTTATCATCAATAAATACATAATTTGCCTTAAATTTCCGACATCCGCATTAGGGATAATGGTTTCGAAAATCATCCCGGTTATAATTGGTAATAGCAAGGCTAAGAGGCTTGAAAAGAGTTGCAGAACTATAATTTTTTGAAAGTCTTTTTTTAAATTCCAAAATGAAAACTGAAGAAGATGATGCCAATTTAAAGGTGTATCAGGCAAAGTTTTATAAAATCGATACACAGTTGTGCTGAATGTATTTGCTAAGTCAAGCGTAACCAGTGTTTGGGTTTGATGGATTGCATCGATAAAAAAATATTTTTCGCGTTTTCTAATAAAAGCGCCGGGTACATCATTGGGTTTTCTAAAGCCTATCAATGGGCCAGCATCCTTTTGCCACCAATAATCGGTTAGTGTCATTAAGCGTATTCTGCATTGTGATGCTTCAGCGATCTTCTCTAAAAACCTTTCAGGTTTATCGGTTTCTTTTAAAAAAAAATTTGGTTTAACAAGAGAAATGCCTAAAACTTGCGCGACCTTGGAACAGGCCGAAAATAAGGCGTCCTCCCTATTTAGTCCATTATTGTTCTGAGATTGAATGTGTATTAAGTCTTCTGTTTTTTCGGGTTCAAAAATTGATAAAAGTTCAATAAGACTTTCATCCATAATCTCAAGTTGACCGCTGTCAGTGGGCAGGATTCCTTTATCAACTAACTTATCCATGGTAATCCTTTTTAAGAAGCGTTAACCAGTGTTGCATATTGTCCTTTAAGATGCATCAATTCTTCATGGGTTCCACGTTCCGAAATTTGACCATGCGTGAGTACGATAATTTCATCGCAATCTCGAATGGTACTTAATCGATGCGTTATCATTAATAAACTATATCCGCGTGCTTTTAAGTTCTCAATGATTGCTTGTTCTGTCAGCGAATCCAGTGCTGCAGTTCCTTCATCTAATATGACTATTTGTGGGTTACGTACCAAAGCTCTTGCAATTTCTAAGCGTTGACATTCCCCGCTGCTAAAGTTTGTACCTCCTTCTTCAACAAAGGAGTCAAACAATTTGGGGCGGTTGACAAGAACATCGTAAATACAAGCTTCTTTTGAGGCGCGTTCTAGTTCCTGCAGTGGAAGATTAGCATTCCATAATGTTAAATTATCTCGAATTGAGCCTTCAAATAGTAAAATATCTTGATCAACTAAGGCAAGATTTTCGGCTAACGCTTGAGGCGAAAGTGATTCTAGCGGTGTTTCTGCGATTGCGATACTACCAGACCAGGGTTTATAAAGACCGCTGAGCAATTTTGCAAGCGTTGATTTCCCGCTGCCTGTTGCGCCTACGATTGCGACATGTCCGCCTTTTTTAAGAGATAAACTAAAGTTTTGGATAAGGGGAGGATCGAGCTTTGAATACCCAAAGGTTATCTCTTGCATAATGATACTCATGTTGTGTTCCAAGGATGTCGTTTTTATTTCTGCTTGAATGGATTGTTCTGTGGAAGGTATATTTGTAAAACGTGTATCTTCTACTTGTGCTAAGACATCTTCTAAACGCGCAATATCTCCTGGTACTTCTTGTAATTTTGTACCAATACCCAGTAGTGTATTGAGGGGGTCATTAAAGCTGGATAAAAGAGTCTGAAAAGCGATCAGTGTACCAACGGTTAAAAATCCTTCCATTATCCGATAACTACCAAGACCTAATATAAAAATCATGGATAGACCGGATAGCAGGCTGGATGTTGTCGAAATTAGTTGGTAATATAAAGATAACTTCTGTTGTGAGTCGATAATTTTCGCATGATTTCCAGACCATCGTTTAAAAAAAACAGCATCCAAAGCTGCAGATTTTAGGGTTTCTATGGTTTTGATCCCATTGATTTCGATGCCTGCTAATTTTCCTCTGTCTTGTAAAAATTTTCGAGAAACATCACGAAGGCGGTTTGAAATAAAATAGAGAATACC
>DAORSV010000008.1:29288-31369 GCA_035443705.1 Gammaproteobacteria bacterium | reverse complement strand
TTAGTGCAAGGGTTGGACAACTGCCTTCGCTGTATCATCACATTCCTGATGCTAAAGTTTAGTACCGTCCCAATCACCCATTGCGGAACTTTTAAAGCCTCTTTTACCACATTTGCGGCATTTATCCCAATATCTGCGTTTAAGGTTTTGTAGTGGATGAAATTGTATGCCGCCGATAGCTTAAAAAACCAGCCACCGCAACTTCTATCATTCCAGAGTGTATTTTGTGATTCATCTTTTATTCCTTTCGCTTGAAAATTGGATGTGTATTTCGTATTCGTATTTTTCAATCCTACTTCTGCAGGACCTTTTAAATTCTTCTACGAGATTTGCAATTGCTTTCTTTCGGTCGGATTTAGTCCGATCTGTAACCCAGGTCTCGTGATACTTAACCACCTGGCCACCGATAACGAGAATGACTTTGATGGTCATTCGCTGGATTTTTCGCCCCAGAAAAGTTTAGCCGCGTTAGATACTCTTTCCTGCTTTGCTTTTAACTTCTCCTCATCGCTTAGATGATATCCGGTTTTCCCGTCACTATAATCAGCTTTAACCTGGTTAAGTAGTTTTGTCCACGCTTCGGGCGGCGCAATATTTTCAGAATCTACATTTTCAGTCCGGCCAGCAAAAACAACTCCCTCCTCCCGTTCAATTCTTTTTTGATCAATCTCGTGTTTTGCATTTTCGCGCTTGGTGTAGTAGCAATCCCAAATTCTATTGACAACATCAATGTCTATTCGATCCATGATCTTTACATCCAGCTTTCCTTTTTTCGCCAGCGAAAACATTATTACGAAATCTTCCAACCGGAAATTATCGGCTTCATCTATCAGGTGTAGCGCGGCTTCGATTATCTGATCTTCGTTCATATTGCGAACCACGTTGAAGGACGAGCAAAAATCACGCATCAGGGATGTTAAAACGAACGCCGTTGCCTTGTAATTTTCCTTTGCCAGGTCGCTAACTTTCGGATAGTTGATGATGTTAGCGAAATCGGGCGCCCCTTCTGGCATGAGCCGGTGCACTATGTTCGCAAGCTCCATTTTGTCGACTTTATCAACGATTAGGCATTGCTGCAAGTTTTTGTGCAATTCCTGACATTGAGACATCACCGCCAGTTGGTTGTTTCGATCCTGTTGTTTTGCTATTTCCATTGTTATTTGCTATTTGATTGAATTGAGAAAGTAGGTTTGGGATTGAAAAATTGTTTTTGAGCCAATCGTCTTTTTCCCATGCTTTTTTTAGAAAGAAATCGAATGCGGCGAGTAAATTTTCCTCCGTGAACTCGAAATTTTTTGATTCTGCCCTTTTTTTAAAAAACAAATGAATTTTTTTTAAACAGGCAAAATCTTTGGCTTGGTAGTTATAATTCGATTGAAATTTTTCCAAATACCATTTTTCCCATTTCTCTACAAATTTTTTCCAGTATTCGCATTTTTTTTCTTGGGTCAAATTTTTATTTGACAAAAGGTTTATAGGTTCTATTGTTCTATTGTTTATTGGTTTATTTATACTATCAATGCTTTCACGTTGCTTTGTCGAGTGCTTTATTATCGCTTTATCAAGTGCTTTATCAAGTGCTTTATTATTTTTTGATAGAGCGATAATGTTTGCGGAGTACTGATTTCTGCTTTTTTGAACCATTTTTATAAACCCCCAATCAATCAAATCGTTCAACGTTTTAATGTAAGTGTTGTATGATTTGATACCTATTGCACTCTTTGCCATATCGGATGGTAAACCGAATTTAGAAACCCATCCCATTCTATTGTGATGTTCAATTATAAAAAAGTAAAGTGCGGTGTGATTAGTTGATATTTTCTCTTGGTTTTCAAAACACCAATCAAACCAACGCCGACTTAATTCATACCCTGTCATTTTTTCCTCAATCATTATCTATTTCCTTTTTCAAATCGTCAATCACTCTTTTTATATCAATCGTGCAGTAATCGGTAGCTAAGTATATTTCAGCTACTGTCATACCATTGAGGCTCATGCCTCTAATTGCTGCTATATCGTTCCATTGTAATTGCATTTATTGTATGCCTGGCAATGATTTAAAGCCAGAATCTTTTAATTGA
>DAORSV010000008.1:9704-29188 GCA_035443705.1 Gammaproteobacteria bacterium | reverse complement strand
GAAACTGTTAGTTTTCTTTTTGACATTTAAAATGGATTTTTATTGAATGGAATAATTTGATTTTTGTAAGCCACGTGAACTACTTTGCCGGTTTGTTCCTGAACTTCACGCTGGAATCTCTTTGCATCTGAATTACCGTCAGAAAGGTGAATGAGAACGATATTATTTACCCGGGATAAATCATTTGCGGATAAGGTTTTTTTACAAGTATCTAAGCTCATGTGTGATTCTATAACTCTGTCCCGGAGGAACTTTGGATTTGTTCCACGTGCCAATCTATCATCTAAAATCGTTTGGCAATAATTAGCTTCAATGATTATATTATTCAGGTTCCGAAAAGTGTATTCGCAGTAATATGAATCGGTAAGGAATAGTACATTGCCACATTCTTCATGATTAATAAGAAAGCCTAAAGGTTCTTTTACATCATGCTTTACATCGAACGATAAGACCTTAAAAGAGCCAACCTGAAATTTATGACCATTAGCGGTTATTCGTGCCCTATGATGCTTGTCTGTACCGCAAGCTTCATGTGTGCCTTTACTAGCCCAAACGTTGATTCCTGCGGATAGAGCATCTTTAATACTTTTAGAATGGTCGTCGTGCAAATGCGTAAGAATACAACCGGAAACACGATTCAACCGAAATGAAAGTTCTTTTTTTATAAGCTCAAAACGAACACCGCATTCAATAAGCAAAGTTTCACCGCTCTCTGATTCCAACACATAAGCGTTGCCCATTGAATTGCTATTTATAATGTGTAGTTTCATATTACCAGCCCGGTCTGTCGGTTACAATTGAATTTTCTTGTACCACTTCCTCGGCTTCAGTAACCTGGCCAATCACTTCTTCCTCAAATCCAATTTCAGATTTATTTGAATTATCTTCAATGACCTGATGAACATGAGAAGTTTTAGCATCTACAAGCGGTTGATCATCTTCCTCAAACAAAGCTGAATCATCGCTCGAATTAATAATTGTTTTCAAAGCTCGGTTAATTACCGTTTTACAAGCCATCTGATCTGGGAAGTTCTTATGAGCCGGGGATTGCCCTTTTGTAGCTCCCTGATTCCATGCTGCACGAATTTGAGAAATTGACATTACTTCTATATTCTTAGAACCATCTTGCATTTCAATAACGGCATAAGCTCCTTTAACCTCTCCTCCAAATGACTCCCACGATGGAACGTGTTTTACTATTTTCTTTCGTCCTGTTTCCGCATCCACTTCAACGGCAAATTCATCACCGTTAAAAATGGGATTTGCGATAACTGATTTTAACCCGGCACGCTTAGCAATAGCGATAGACCCCTGATACTCTCGTTGCAGATTTAATTTATTGCCGTAAGCGATAAAGCTACATTGTCGCTTCATAGGGTTCAATCCTTGTATTGCCATCGACAATAAAGCATAAGCGATACTTTCCCTTGTACAAGCTTCTAGTACGGGCTTTTTATCCATGGTTTTTACTTCCTGCAATATAAGCCAGGCGGCATTTAAAGCATTTGGGGCACTGTAATCAGGAGGAAGCGTTAAGTTTCCTAGCGATTTCATTTCGTTAATTCTAGCAAGCGTTGAATCAACTATCGTTTGTGATTTTTTTGCTACTTCGTTTGACATAAATACTTATTTTAAGTTTTAAAAAATTGATAATTAATAGAAAAGTTCAAGAGCCTTTGTTGGTTCGGCAACAGCAGCACCTACGGTTAATGATTCGTGCTCTGGTGAAACAATTAGATTGATTAATTGACTGTAAGTTTCTGGCAGATTTGTAACGGATTCACGATTATCTACCCACACCGGACCATATACATTATAATGGTCTGAAAGGGCGTTGATAATATCTAAGCCCGCCTGTATTTTACCGGCTGTATTTACATCTGTATAAGGGACACCATTTACAAGAGTTGTACAAGTTTCCGTTTGTCCACCGTTTATTTGCTGCTCAAACATTTTAAACTTAACCAGTTTGAATTTGCCGTTTATTCTTTGTTCAAGAAGATCCATTTTAGATTTAGTGTAGGAATCAATAACAAACTCAGCACCTTCCAAATCTGCAAGTTCCTGACTCCATGTTACTTCCTGGGATTGCAGTTCAACAATTCTGGATTCTTGTTTTTCCCGTAACCCTTTTTCTGATAGCTGTATTTTTAAAGAATCTAATTGCTGCTGTAAATCTCTCTTTCGCTCAATCAAGGAAGAGTTATCTTCTACATCAGCAGGCATATCAATTTTAAGCTGCAATGATTCGCTATCTGATTTGGCTTGTTGATACTGGCTGTTACTTCCAATAGATTTTATCAATTCAGCATCATCATTTTCAGATAGGCGAAGGTGTTCCGCTTCAATATCTTTTATCGCAGTTTCAATTATGGCAATCTTTTCCTTAATATCGTTCCCTTCTGCTTCCAAATTGTTAAGCCTCGACCCTAAATCTTCCAACTTGTTTTTATTTCCCATTCCTTGGGAATTGATAGCAGAAAGTTTTTCAGATTTATTGCGATTGAAGTTTTCGCTCATCTCAACCTTCTTATCATTAATCTGCTCTGTTGGAAAATCACGTTTACAAGTAGGACAACTAAAATCATTGTCGTCAAATTGAATAGATGATTCATTAATATTGGTCCACTCCGCTCTTAAATCTGTGCTCTTTTTTTGAACTGCTTCAATTTCTTCTTTAGTACGTAGATAGCTAGAACGGGATTGATTAAGGTTGTCCTGCAATAATGACAATTCACGTTTACGAGCGGCGATATTTTGCTCTCTGGCATGCTTGCGTTCCTGAACTTTTGATTTCTCTCCAAATTCAATATCCATCATCAACCGTCTAAGGTTCTGTTTTTTATTCATCAAATCGATTACCTTATTCTGGGTTTCTTTCTGGGCTTTAGATTTGTCTGTAATCATAGATTCTACCAGTTCAAAATCATTGGTGATTGTTTTGATAGCAAATTCGATTTCTTCAAAATCTTTTTCTTCCGGCATCACACGCTTTGCTTCGTCAATTCTGGATGGAATCAAGGTTAAATCGTCTTTCAGTTTTTTCTTTTTTGCCGATATTTCCTTTTTAAATTCTTCAATAGATTTTCCGGCATTAAGTGCATTCGTAAGCTGGCCAATTTGAGTTTTGTTTGAAATGTTAGCAATGCTATCAAGAACATCTGATTCATCAATTTTGCCAGCCATTTGAAGCAAAACGGCTCTACGATCCTGCCATTTAACGGAATTGAAATAGGTGGTATTAGTAATCAGTTTGAAAAGGTTTTCGTTTACCAGTGCTGCAATCTTTTGGTCAAACTCTTTTTGCTGCATGGGTACTTCATTCCAATAATAAGACGTATCGTGTCCGGCAAATTCAGGCGTAGTTTCACCACGCTTTTTCACCCATTTTTCTTTGTATATTTTCTTTAATAAGATTTCCTGTCCGTCAACATCAATGATTCCGGAAACCTCATGCTCTAATCGCTGATAAGCATTATTATTTGAATCAAGCGTTTTAATGTTAAAGTCTTTCCTGTCTGTCGAATCCTTACCAAAGAATAGCCAGAGAAAGGCATCAAATAATGTTGTTTTTCCGGCTTCATTTCGTCCGTAAATGTTGGTTACATGATCAAAAGAAGCTTTGAATTCACGAACCCCTTTAAAATTTCGTAGTGTGAGTGATTTAAGTTGAATTTTCATTTATTTTGTTTTAAGAATTTACTTTTTAAAATGCCCGTCTTTCCGGGCTGTCAGAGTTCTTTCAACGTTTAGTGATGATATTCGCTTCCGCCACCCAACCTATTTTACACTTCAACCCATAACTCAATTGCTTTTTTTTGTCTTAAACATTGCAACGTTTCAATTGCTTCTTGAAATTTGTACTGATTTTTGAATAGCTCAATCAGCCTGTCGCAACCTTGCAAATGAAATCCGTTTGTACAGCTCTCTATTGCTCCTTTTATCCATTTTAATGATTCTTCCATAATGTTTGATTTAAGATATTTTTAAACGATTTACATTTACCCAAAATTTATCTTTCCCGTGTTGCTTAGAACACAAATACATACTGTAATCTTTTTTGTGAACTACTAAAATGTCTCCTTTCTCTGCATATTGTTTTTTATTACCCGTTTTTTTCAAAGGCACGGCACTGTATATGTCCTCTTTTGCAATTGTGTAATGCTCTTTATTTTCTTTCATCTTTTTGTTTTTTATTTTCAGCCCAGCATACAAGTGAATATGCGGTTGTAAGGGTTAAAATTGTTGTTACTACTGCTAACATTTCTTTAATTTAAAATCTCTTGTTTTCGTTCCTGTAAACGTTTTAGTTCGGCGTATAAAAACCATTTTCGCTTTATCCCTTTTTCGGTTTTATCCAGTTTTGCATCTTCCAGCATTCCGGCATAATGTGTCAACTGAAATTCTAGTAATTGGAAAGAACTTATCATATCGCTTAGTTTATTTGTTTAAATATTTATGGCTTGATTTTCTATCGCTGCTGTTTTTTCATATATGTTGCGCTTCGTATTTTTTACTGTGTTTACAGCAATCCTTAACTTATAAGCTATTTGCTTTTCGGCAGCTCCCCACGCTATAAATTCAGCCACCTCGGTTTCTCGCTTTGTTAGCTCCGCATTAAGGTTCATAACGACCCCATATTTTAGAGGTTTCTACACCGTATTTTCTAAAAATTACTTCTATGTCTTTTGCCTGGTTTCTATCTAATGGCACTTCGCCACGTAATCTTCTAAGCCATGCCGGGTAACTGGTAACATCAAAATATTGCATCACTTCTTTTTGAAATTCATCTTTATCTAATTGACGAATATGCATCCAACCCAATTCAAACGCATCCGATATTTCTGTCATTGTTGTCATTTTTGTTTGTTTAGTGTATTTGTGCTATTTTTACTTTTATCACTTTGCGCTATTTTTGTTTTCGCAAAGCGTTTATAAAGCAAATATACATAGCTATATGGCTATGTTCCTAATTTATTTTTGCTAATTGGCAAAAATTAGAAATAATATAAAGGCTATATAGCTATGTTAAAAAATATCTAATGGAATTGGCATTTGATAAAATAATTGATAAGGTCGTTGAAAAAACAGGAAAGACGTTTGCTGAAATAAGCGTAGAGCTTGGGTATAAAGATTACTATTTATCACAATTAAGAACCTCAACAAAAAGGGGTTGCTCAAAATTGAACAACCCTTATCAAGTTTGGGACTAAGTCCCGTGAGTGCCCCAGGCGGGAGCGAATTTGAACACCTCCTACAAATTGCCCACTTACTGAGGGTGGCTTAAACAAGCTAACTTCCTATCTCAAAATGCATCCCAAATATCGGTTTACTATGTTTTATTGACCAACTAACAGACCCATTACCAAGATTTAACTCTCTTTGTGCCTCTAATTGTGATCCAAATATCCTGCCAGTCTCTTTACATCTTACCTTTTGACTCCTGTTATGCTGATCTCCAAATTTGCCTTTAAACATATTACCTACAATTTTCTTTTGCAATTCTGATGGGGTTCGGCTCTTATTACATTCCCTAATTCTTGATTTAGTATAATCATTCATTGGTCTGCCACTACTACCCTCGCCCCCAATAGTAAAATTTACCAAACACCCTGTTCCCAAATCAATTCTACCAAGTTTTGAAATCCAATAAACCTCCCTTTCATTGGCTTGATATTCTGTTAAATTGTCCTCTATAATCTTAACACTATACCCACATTTATGGACTATATTGTTCCAGTGTTTACTACGCATTCTTTTAACATATGCTCGTCTTCCTTTACCCTTTCCAACATAGAAGATAGAGCCATCGTCAGATCGTAAATGAAAGTATATGTAAAACATTTTTAGTTGTTAGGGTTAATTACTAATTAAATACTTAGGAGGATATTTCCCAATGCATCCAATCATACCCTTTAACTTTACCCATATTCTCAAATCCATACTTTTCAAATATTTCATGTAGTTTATCATATTCAGGTCGTGCAAATCTGGCAGTTCTTGACGTTTCTTTTAGCTGATTGCGTTCCGGGTCTAAATCTATAGCAAGGCCCCAGCTATGGCGGCTATAATCGCTGCCGCCGCGCATGGCACGGTAATTAAAACAACCGCCGTAAAGGTCTATGCCAAGGGCCTTTATTTTATCGTACCCATAATGCGTCAACAGGTCGTTAAACACTGCCTGCAACTTTCCAGCTATAGCCTTATGGCAGGTAATTTTATTTACTACTTTGCTTTTATCCCAGGCCAGGCGCATTGGGTATGGCAAGTTTATTACTTGCAAATAGCCGCGGCCTGTTTCGTTTGGTACGCCGTATTTAGATTTTAATTGTTGTGTTGTAAGCATGGTTATGATAGTTTAAAAGCGATGAAAGGAATTTGTATTGTTGAAGCGCCCGACAATGCAGTAATATCAGATAAAGCGCCCCATACGAAATTCACATAATAGTGATATGCTTGAGTTAAGAACTCAAAAGCGTTAACATCTGATTGAATGTTACCATAACGATTGTTACTAACTTCTGCCATCTGATGACTCCACGTGATTTTTGGAGCGGTAGATGGTGAACCTTGCAGCACAACTCCGAAAAAGTAAAGTCCTTCTGTAAGGAGAATTGATAGTGAATTTATCTGTTTGGTGCCTGTCGTTGTAGCATCAACGGTTCCTAAGTCAGCTACTAGTATTTTTGGCTTCGTGTCTGCCCCTGCTTTAAAGATTCCTATTCTAATGACCGCCCCCTCGCTTCCCGCAACAAGAACTGAAAGTGCAACATCCGAAATTGTTATAGGTGCGCTCACTTCTAATTTCTTAAACAGTACTCTTCCATTCGTCAATGCTGCACTGCCATTCCAATAGCAATCATGCATCCAAATGCCGGTTGGACGAGGGAGAACGTATTGCTTTGTTAAAAGAGACGACTGAGCTGCTTTTGTGTCAATGCTTGCCTGTAAGTTATTCAGAGCCGATTGCAACCCGATTACACTACTAATAGAAAGGCTTTCAAGATCCTCGCGGTTTTCTTTGATGTAATTAACAATCTCCTGTAGCTGATCCAGGGAAACATCATCGCTTGCAAGAATATTATTGATAGTATCAATAAACCCTTTCAAAACCATTGCCTGAGCAGCGGACGCGGGCTTTTCAGGATCATTGGTTGTAAGGTTATTGACAATATCAGATACTTGTAATGCACTATCAGCCTTCACACCCTGCGCGGCGGTTGCAAAGGTCTCTACATTTTGCGCAGCAGCGGTACCGAGCGTTGGACGGTTATCAAGATCATTATAATCAGTTGTACCTGGCGGACCTGTAGGCCCCTGAACCGCCTCAACAACATCGACCGATATATTGACCGTATCGCCTTCGCTAATATTAGCTGTTATCTCCAGCGCTCCCACGGGCGCAACGGCCCCTAAAACCCTTGGAGTTATTTTAAAGGATCCTTCAAAGCTGGATGATTTAAATTCATCCGGCGAAACAAAGATTAATCGAAATAAATAATCTCCCGCAGGGTAATCATCTGTCTTGGATTTGATTTTATATTGCGTAGGAGAAACTTCCTCGATGCCGTCGCCGACTTCAAACAATGGAATTACGGCGTATTTGTTCGGTTGCCAGATTTGGGCTTGTAAAGTCCATCCGTCAAACGCAGGCGGAACATTTATTATAATGTCCGGATAGCTGTCTCCCTTACGAACATCCGGCATCTTCGATAAAGTGTATCTTGCCATTGCCAGTTAGTCTTTGCGTACAATAATGGTTTCGCCTGGCTGTAAAGCTGCTTTGATATCGTTCTTCGCACTGGCCACGGTGTCTGTTGATAAATATTTCAAAAGGGCACCCAACAATGTTGCAGAGGCTGCAATCAGGGCTATTTTAATTTCCGGCCATGTGGGCATTGCTCCAGCGTTCAGGCTTGCTATAACTACAGCAATGATCCCTGAAAAAAAAGAAATTCCTGCGCTTCTTAAGAACTCTCTAAATGTTACTTTCATGATGTTTATTTTTTTAGTTTGAAAATGATTAATAATACCATCAGCAATAAGCCTCCCGCTATCCAGTACCAGGCTAATTCAAATTGCTTCTTTGGTAATTCTCGGTCTTTTATCGGCTTAGTTATAGTAATGGTTTTGGTTCTGTAGATAATTGAATCAACACACTTGCAAGGCACTTTGATTGGCACTTTTATAACTGATCCTACTGGTGCATTTCGAGCCGTATCAGGGCAATAAACGAAGCTGTCAACCTCATGTATGGTTTCGCGAAATCCAATACTATCCGGAAGAAATAGCGTGTCAACTATCGGTTCGCTTTCTTGAACTGGAAATATTCGATTGAACGCCTGAGCAGATGCAGCTTCATTTACCTGAAATGATTTGTAGGCTAATCGGGTAGCGCGTCTTTCAGAGCTGCACGATTGCAGCCCGATACATAAAAAGACCGTTGCTACCAGTAGCCAGAATAATACTTCTTTATAGTTCATTTCTCTAAATATTTTTGATATGCTAAATCGCTTTTACTTTTAATACCTCTCCACTCGTTCCATTCGAGACGGGTCATCTTGGTTCGGTTCTTAGTACCTTCGTACTCTTTGGTGGGAACATGAATAACGTTTGTAATTCCTTTCGTTTGTACAGTAACTGGAACCGGAAAAGCAATAGGTAGATACTCTTTAGCGGGATTTGCTTTTGCCTTATCGGTACGTTTGTTTTTGCGTATAAATAAATCAATCAACTTTAAAAACCTATTGCTTTCTTCTGTATTATACGAGGCATAATCTGCTATCACTTTAGCCCTTGCATTGTTCTCTACTGCCTGCAAAACAATGCTGTCTGCTTCCGCTTTCAGTCTATCAGGCTTTACCTCTTTTTTTGGTAATTGGCTTTGCGCTTCTCCATCGCGTGGAGGCATTAACGAAAACGCTATCGCTACAATTGAAACAACTAATATGAATAATGCTGCTTTCATGGTTTTATCTATTTAGTTCTTTTTCCAGTTTTTTTGTACCGACTTTAATTCGATGTCTATTCTCTAAAACCTCACCCTGCGTGCTATCAACAATACTTTTTGTTTCATCGTTCTTGTCCTTTGCAAAAGCCAGCTTCATCAAAATTTCCTCCTTCGCGTCCTCGCAATCTATGTTATCGGCTCTCGATTCGACAAGATCATTTCTTAGTCGATCATTCTCTCCTCCAAACACTTTATACATCACATAAGAGCTTAATGATAGCCCCAATACAATCACTAATATCGAAAACGATATAGGATTTCTTTGAATGATGCTTGTTGTTTTATCAACTGCTTCAACACCGGCTTTGAGGTTCATGGCTTTACGAGTATTGTTCAATTACTAATCTGTAACTTGTGAGGTTTACGAGAGGGTAGCCATCGCCACCCTGGTCGTTAATGTGTGCATCCAATTTTTGCAAATCGCTTGTTGCATTGTTTTGCGAAGCGAGTAAAATTCTAAATCCATCAAATCCGGAGTTTAGAATTTCGGACGCCAAGCCTTCATATTGAATGGAGCCGTCTATCACATTATTTGTCCCGTCGAAATATGGCGTTATTACGAGCTTCAATTTCTCTATGCTTACCATGAACGGGCGTTTGAATTGCGCTGTTCCCTTCAACTCAAAAAGTAGTTTTATTCTCATATTTGAGCGAACCATGAACCCGCCTTGTCCGGCATCGTATATATATTCTGAAAAATTCTGAGTCGCACCACCTCTTACATGAGCAGCATTCAAGCCGTTATAATTTACGTAGTCAGTTGTAATATTAGGCTTCAATTGTCTGTACCTATACACTCCGTCCTGAACGAAATTTGGCGTACCCTTCCAGTTGTGGTAGGTGCCGGTAGCCAAGCCTAAGAAATGATTAGACCCGCCGTCTGATATAAAAAACGGCTTCCCATCGTTTGAAATTCCAAACAAAGGAAACGGGTCATCTGTCGAAACAATCCATGGCAAGTGAGAGCTCTCTTTGTAAGTAATCATTCTGTTTGTCCAGCCAATTGGAGCAGCATAGATATAACCAGCAGGCTTGTAAATTTTCAACTGAACTCCGGTGGCAGATAATGCACTATTTCTAAAGATAATTCCTGTCGCGCCGTGAGCAACTTTATAGTGAACAAACTTCGCGGCACTATCGCCCAAATAGCCCTCTGAATACATATTATTGAACGTCATTGTGTGCATTGCGCCGCGACTATGGTAGAAGTAATGTTCCGTGTCGGCAACCGCCGCCGCATCTCTATACCAGTTTTCCGGCGTGTACTCGATCTGATCCATCGTGCATTGATAACCTCCACCGGTAAAACTGAATGCGTTTTGGTGAAACTGGCAGTAAGTGAAGCGCGATAAATTACACTCCATGTGCGCGTAGAAACCATAGCGATTGCCAAAGAATTTCACGTTGTGCATCTGTACAGCCGTCGCATATTGGCCGGAGTAAACCGCACCGTAAAATCCCCAGAACAGAACATTTTCAAACTTGCCGTGAAGTTCCATATCTGTTGATACAGTCTCTTCGTCTTCCTGAAAACGAGTATAAGCATAGCCTTGTCTATCATGCTCTCTTGCAAACGTTCCATACCAATCAACCACATCTGTAACTATCCATAAATTAGACGGTTGAAAATCCATACTATACCTATCAACGTAGTAAAGAAAATTCCCCCAGTTGGTGCAGATGTATGTGTGATTGTAACCCTGCGTCAAATTGTTATTTACCCCTCTTATTCTTACAATGTTTAGGCCGGTGGGGTCGCCAGTATTGGTTACAAAATCATCTCCATTTACATTTTGTAAATAATAAACACCGGAACGAAATTGAATAACAGCACACGACCGACCTCCATGCCTTTTAAAGGCGGTTACATTGGCTGCCATCTTGCTTGTATCACCGCCAGCAGTTGAGAATATGCCCAATGCTTCCGCATAGTATTGCTCGCATTTCTTATGAATCCAAAGATGATTAGATCCGACCGGATCGAACGGGTAAAACTGAGTATAGTGATCGAAGGACGCAAATGCAATTCTTGAAAACGAATCGCCGCCTAAATCACCGGTTGATGCAAAGCATAATGTTTTAACCTCAAAACCAACGGGCAGCGTGTAGTTCTGTAAAAGGCTTGTAGACTTTACATTTATTTCTCCCGCCTGCTCCCACAAAGCGCCGGAGAAGACTACTCCGGTACAAGCCAGCGCTGTCGTTTCAACAAATATTTCAGTGGCCGCCGTGCTACTTGTGATAGTAGCATCTTCGAGCCTGCCACCTTTCTTGATAGTGATAGAGTTGCCGCCATTGCTGGTTACGGAGCCACCACCATAGTCAACTACACTATCAACGATATAATTATTCCCCGCTGTAAGGGTTGTGATTCCGCTATTTAAAGTAATATCTGCCATTATATAGTGTATGTGATGTTGTTAATAATGTCGGTTACGCTTCCGGCTGTTACACGCTCAACTGGCGCATAAAACACAGCATCTTCAATAAATTTTTCCCGTTTCCAGTCCTCATATAACTCATAAACTTCCTGCGGCGTTAAGCATCGCGCCAAAACCATAATGCCGTAAAACATTACGTTTGCGTGTCCGTTGTAGGTGATATTTACATTTGTATTATCAGGAGCTATGGTTCCGGTCAGGCATTTGATTTGATCGCTCCAAACAAGACCTTTTGAGGCGTTGGCAACGATTGGCCGATTAATGATAATTAGATCGCGTTTTTTGTTTGTGCAACGAACAGAACCGCCAGTTGTAACACGGCTTCCAATCCACGCTTGCGATGATTCGATAATGTAGTCAATGGGCCGTCCGTTTACAACAAATACATCTCCTGTAAAGCTGCCGCCTCCGGCCGGATTAATAATACCAGCTTCGATAATGATGCAACAATCGGTAATGCTCACGCCGGCCAAATTGCCTGTGCTCAACGAGCCGATCCCAGCATAACCTTCTTTCTTGAAATATCGGTTCGGATTTTCAGCGTAGACGGGCTTCCAGTTATTGTGTTCCGCAGGAACCTGGCCCCCACTCGCACCACCATCTGTCTTATACATCACACCATTTCTCAACACCACACGGCCAGCCGGATAGTCTGTATTTGACCATTCTGGAAGATTGACTATCGGATTCTTAAATTGTATACTCCACATATCATCGTCCAAGATGTAGACTAAATAAACAAACTGATTGTCTGTTATATCCGGAGCTGTCACTACTATACTCGATGCCGCCGACCCATTGAATAAATTCAGATTAGAATAAGTTCCAGCTTCCAACGCCCAAAGAACGCGATCTGATGCGGGTGTAAATGCCAGCGAAGTAGTTAGCCACGGAATAGCTCCTGCCTGCCTTGGGCGTTTAATAACTTCAACAGGAGTGCTACCATTTATATAGTGAAATATAATAGTATGCTGATCCAGCTCTTCATCTGTTACTACTAACCCGGCTTCTATATTACCATAGTTTCCGGCTGTAATAGGAGCGTAATAAGTATCGCCATCTAAAGGTTTGTTGTATAAAGGATTAATTGGTAACACTCCATTCATTGCAGTCAGCCCTGCATTATTAATCACATCATTCACCTCGTCAGCGTTTACATATTCGGCATCGTTGTTTAGAGAGCTTAAATTCCCTCCGGGCTGTAATGCTGTGTCTGCTTTGGCACCTTGTGCTGTACTGGCAAAAGAAGTCGTATTGGCAAACGCAGCACTACCTAAAGAAGACGTATTTGCTTTAGCCGCTAATGCAGTAGCCATTGGACCAGAAACAGGTTTTGAAGCATCAGGTGTATTGTCTGCAAGGGGTAATCCTACACTTGTTTTATCTACTACTACACTTCCGGTCGCACCGTTTACACTCGCTACCGCGCCACCACCGCCGCCGGGAGTATTGTTGTCTTCCCCCCATACAACAGAAGATCCAGCACCTCTTTTTGCGACCTGACCAGTTGTGCCTCCTGGAGGAAGAAATCTAGCTTTGTTTGTTGCTTTATAAGTACTTGCCCCCCTAACAACTAAGACAACATCCGACGCAAGTATTTCGCCGGGCAACTCAGGCAACTCTGATACTTTAAGATCTGGCATGACTTAAATTTTAATTTTTGAACCGCTCTCTTGTAATAGGTGGAATCCACTTTCTAGTAACAGAAAATCACCACCGGGCGTGATAACGCCACCCAAACAAAACGGCACCATTTGCCCCGGATTAACCATCAACAAAAAGGTAAATGGGCCGAAGAAATTATATAGTGTACCAACCTCTCTATTAGCTGCATTGCTATTCCAGATACTTATATACTGAACCTTATTCGCCGCATTTCCAATTAAAACACCGTTCACATTGTAAACATCAACCGGCCATTCATCCAATTCATTACAACTAGCATCACCTAAACCGATAATAACAGGCTTGGGTGGGCATATACAAATGTTTTTATAGTAGTCGTAAAACCCCATTTATTACCATTTACCAACCGGACAATATTCATCTACAACCAAACTTTTCTGACTGGCCGGGCACGTGCATTTTGTACAATAGATCGTGTCAACGTAATTCGCATGGCCGTTTAGTATTTCTAACATTTTTGAAGTTTTTGAAAACTCACAGTCCTTACATTGCTTCAATCGCAACTCGGAAAGTTTCCCTTCCGCAGTACTCGTGGAAATGATTCCCCAATGCTTTAACCAGCCTTTAATAATATGTATGACCAATTTCATTGCAGGGACATTTTGAAGGTTCGTCATCATCGTATACACCAACCGCTACATCAGTTCTACGCTTGTATGGATTCCCGGATGCATCACAATCGCAAGGCTTATCGTAAAGAGGATAATCTGATTTATGTCGGCATATAAAGTTGTGAACAGCGGTTTTCAATGGATCTATTCGATCAAACATCTTTTTATCCATAGCCCACTTCATTGATCTCAGTTCGGGAGTTACGACCCCACCACCACCCATGGGCGAAGATGTTGCCTGTTGATGAAAAACACCCTCAGACCCAAA
This sequence comes from Gammaproteobacteria bacterium, assembly GCA_035443705.1. Lineage (GTDB taxonomy): Bacteria > Pseudomonadota > Gammaproteobacteria > UBA6186 > Azoamicaceae > CADEGZ01. The sequence goes on along the minus strand of DAORSV010000008.1, from coordinate 15,172 downwards.
CTGAACAAATCCCTCTGGCGCGGCCGTAAGCATTACACACTCGGCCATGAACTTCCAAAGAATGTGATCCCAAAGCGCTTTATTCTTTACCGATAAAAACTCAGAAGCATTAACCAGGTCGCCAATCTCAAGTATAGCACTTGTTTTACTCGTCAGATCGGATATATTTAAAGTATCAACAGTTCGATTTTTTTCAGAACACAACGCCAGATATAATTCATATCCGAGTACCTGCACCGCAAAACGCTCCTCAGCAATTATTATAGATTGCTCAACCGTGCGTGGATCAAGCGTATGTTTTGTTGGTGCATGGAAAACAACCTCATCTGTAGATATGAGCACCGGCCGTTTTAAATTATTCACCTTGTACATCGCTACCTCCTTTTTTTGCTTGCATATATTCTCCGTTCCTAGCAGGATCCTCTGGGAGCCCCTTAGCCTTCCTTACCTCATTAATCTGAACTGCAGGTGTGATATCAACGTCGGTTAAGCCGGAAATATCAGCCAGCCCTTTAAATCCAATAGAATATTTATCGAATGGCAAACCCATCCAATCCTGTGCTATTTTAAAAATGTGTTTCCAGGCCTTTTCGATAAGTTTATTTTGCCCGGGTCGGATAACCGACAATTGCTTATTTTCTATAATCTTCGTTATAAAGCCGGCGCCTTTTCCTAAAGTGGATGGATTTATAAGGCCCGCCAAAACAGAATCCCACTGATTCGCCAGTATTATTTTTTGCATCCAGCTATTATCCGCTTCGTTAAAGCTGCCATCTTTTTTTGTGTCAATCTTGTGGAAACTGGAGCTTTCAATACCTTCTTCGGATCCAATAACCACGGTACGGCCGCGCTTACCATCACCAGTATGAGTTTTAATGATTTGTCTAGCGATACGGGTAACTTCTGAATCGCTCATGCTGCCTTTTAAAGCCAGGATTGAAGCAACAACCATGTTATTTTCAAAGTCATCCAGATTGTACCGTGCAGCCTTATATTCAAGTATCTGATAAATTATTGACGAAATAGAGGACGGCAAACCGTAATGGTCAAAGCCTGTAACTTTATTTTTAAGCCAAATCAAAGTGCGCTCGCTTCCGTTTTGATCCTTTACCCAGTTTTCTTTTTCGGGTCTCAATGGATTGTAAATGGGCAATATTTTTGCGTTCTTGTAGTCCTCCGCTCTTAGTATGGAATTGGTTACAAATAACTTTGATTGTATTGCGCTATCGCAAAAATCCTCCTCGTTTGGCTCGCAAAGTCTCCATTCGAGAAAACTATGTGGGTAAACGTAAAGGTATTTTTTGCCACCTACCTTTATCCGAACTAGCTCTATTGGAACATTGCCCCAAGTACCGAAGTCCTCAAATATCTGTTCATTAATATCCATAGCGGATTCGCCACGTCTATTAATAACATTGAACCAGTCAATGATTCTTTGGTCAAATTCCTTTCCTTTAATGTCCTGAAAACCTTCACCACATAAATAATCCCTCTTGGTTGTGATGCATGCGTTTTGGGTTACAGAATTTAATCTGAACTCTAATATTTTTTGAGCATACTGATTGTCGGTTCCGACAAATGGTAAGTACTGTTGCTTATTTACGAATGCAATTGAGCGGCCTGTATAATCGAAGGGAATAGGATTATTGGGGTCGAGTGTAACAGCATTACTAACGGCGGCCTTTGCTGCCCGTTTTTGTGGCTGTGTTTGTTTTGTTCCTTTATTCGTTTGCCGCATTTCATACTACTTTTTCTTTTCAGTTTGTTTAGGCTCGGTTGCTGTTTGATTTGCCTCTATATTCCTTCCAAGCTCTTTATCGGTTTTGGATTTCTTTAAAATATCCAATGCCGGGAGTTCCTCGAAATATGATAATAAAAGCTTATCGCCGCTTTCAATTGCGAGTATCGCCAACTCGTCTAAATCGTCTCTTTCAGACAAAGGGGCGGCACTCTTACCGAATGCCACCACTTGTTTAATATGTTCTTTTTTTATCTTAGCTAATGCCATAAGATGTATTTTTTTTACGCCACCATTAATGCCTCAATTGTAGCCCATGTTCCGGAGTACTCATACAGCGCACGGCTGTACTTGCCTTTAAATACAAGCGCAACGCCGTTGTAATCTTCGAACACCTTCCCTGATGTTCCGGTACTACCATCCTGAGCCACTTTGAACTTCGGAATCGATTCGCCGTTCACATACTTCTCTCCCATCACCAATATCTTTCCGCTGTTCAAGCGAATAAAGAAGCCCAGGCCGCAGCAACATGCGGCTGCATCCACAGCTTGAAGGAATTGTGTAGCAGACTGATCCAGATCTTCGATTGAAGCATCTATTTCATGTTCATAAGAAACTGAACATCCGTTACGTGATTGCGTGAATTTATATTCGGCCTCATCCTCCTTGAATGTAATACCAAACACGACGGGAGAGGTGGCACCTATACGAATTGCCACTACCGAATAGGGCTGTTTTGCGCCTGCCACATCTGCCGCTTGTGTAAAATTTAAGTCGTTAGGGTCGAATACCGCTATATTGCTAATACCACCCGTTGTGGGTCCGCACGCCCTTGTTCTTGGTCTTATTGTTGCACAAAGCATTTTTATAAAATTTAAATTGTGTTAATGAATTGATTAATCCCAGTCAGACATTGCAACAATGCTGTATTCGGGTAATGCTATTTCGGTCCCAGCCTTCAAGAAAAGTCTGTAATACCATTGGCTTTCTTTTCTTTCGTACCAAACCTCTAAGGCCGTTTTACCATCTTCACCCTCGCCGTAATCCTTATCGGTTGCAAATACAAAATTGCCTCGAACGGTAAGAACAGCGGCATAACCAACAGCCCCTTTCAGCTCAGTGATGATTGGCGTCCAAATTGGCTCAACCAGGATAGGAATGCCTTTAAAGGTTACGGTGCTTTGCCCGTTCTCTAAGATGGTTGTATTGCCAGCGGTTTGCTGAATGCTGGATAGATAATCTTCATATCCAGACTTCACCTCTTTTGATACATAGAACGCTAACTGCGTATCTTCAAAAGAAGCCATCATAACCGGCATTTTATCATACATGCTTTTAAGCAGGTTGTATGCTGCGGTTGGATTTGCGTTGTAGTCGGTACCATTCGCAATGGCTATTGTTTGCGCAGCAGGAATTACACCTGCGGTGATGTACTTTTCAAACTTTTTGAAAATACCATCAAACACATTTGTACTCCATTGCGCAGTTGGAGAGGCTACGCGTTCAATGTCACCAAAGTAGCTGTTCGATGCCACATCGGTAGCAACAGCGCCCTGGAAGAACGGCAAAATCTTATCTCCGAACAAAGGATCATTTGCCCTCCAATCTTTCAGGTCTCCCTGATAAAACTCATTCCGGCAAAACTTAGTCGCACCATACACTTCATCAGTTGTGATGAATCGTGTATCAGCGCCAAAAACCTTCTTGTAGATATAATCACATGATGCGTCTCTTCGTTGCAATATGTTTTGAACACGGCGAATGTTAATGATGTTTCTTTTTGAAACAACATTATCCATAATGGTAAACTCACTCAACGTGCCTTTGTATGGGAAGTCGTTTGGAATGATGTCCTGAAAAGCCGGAGCAATCACCGCCAAAAAGAACACGCTTGCTTGTACTGTAAAAAAATTCATTTTATTTTCTCTTTAAAAGTTTTAGTAATAAGGTTATCTGTACTGTCTGTCGTACTTTGAGAGATCGCCTGCAGCGGCAATGTCGTAAGCTCCACCATCGGCGACTAAGTCTTTGTTGGTGATTAATGTGGCTGTAATGTCAAGCGGCTTTGACAGGTTTAATGTGGCTACATTTATCGCAGCGGCATCAGTACCGCTAACAGATTTGCCAAACTTGTCATGTACCTTCACAACCAGTTTTTTCTTAGCATCTCCTGCCTGATAAGTGGTGGTATCGGTTATTGTAACCGTTTTTGCGCCGCTATCATACACGTAGGCTATCTTAGGAATGAATCCGGGAAGGCCATTTCCACGACCCAGATTAATGATGTTTGTATTGTCAATTGCTAACATTGTAATTAATTGAATTGATGAGTAAATTATTTTGTTTCGAAGCTGCCGAACTGAACCTTTACAGGGTTGCCATTGACAGGAGGCGTTTGTTTGCCGCCCTTGATATTTTTAATATCCTCCTCTAAAGCCTCAACTGTTGCCTTAAGGTTTTTAATCGTTTCGGCATCGTCCTTGGCTTTTTGCTCTGCCGCTTGTTGCGCTTTCTTTTCATCCTCTGTGGGATCGGCTGGTTTGGTTGCCTCTTTTACCGCTTCGTTTACGATCTCCTTAACGGATTTTTCCATTTCATCGGCACCTTCTTTAAACGTGTTGGAAACAGCTTCTCCAATAGCTTTCATTAAAGCAGTGTGATCGTTGTTCTCTGGTGCTTTTACAGCTCCAATGGCGTTCATAATTTTGTCGCCCAATTCCTGAAAGAATTTTTTCATTTCATCTAAATTTTGTGATTGATTAATTTCTTTTGGGGGCTGAACAGCAGAGTTGTAAGCATTCAGAACCGCCATGTTTGAGAACTGCCAGTGTTCTTTTGGTATTTTGTTGGTAAAATTTGCATCACCTTCGATTTGCTTAATAAAGCCTTTTTCTTTGGCTTCATCAGCCGTCATCCATGTTTCAGCATTCATCATTTTAGTAATATCTTCCTTGCGCATTCCGGTTGTGCGTGCGTAGAAGTCTCTTGCCGAATCATTGAATTTGCGTAAGGTGGTAGCGTAGGATTCAACCGTATTCACATCGCCCCATACACCGCCCGAAACGTTGTGTATCATTAGCCAGCTATTCTTACTCATAGTGGCGTTATCACCGGCCATGAGAATATAAGTGGCAGCGGAAGCGATTATTCCCCTCCCGATTGTGTTTACTTTTTTGCCTTTTGATTGTAAGTCTTTCAAAAGGTCATGGATAGCCATTGCATCAGTTACAAGGCCACCACCGGAATTAATGTAAACATTGTAGGTATTACTATCAGTTTTATTAACCTGATCTCGGAAGGATTTGAAGGAAGTGGTAGTATCATCGCCCCACCATTCCTTTAAAAATTGTTGAGTGGAGGCATCTACAATGTCACCATCAATGTAAATATCTACCTCACTCTCCTTAGAATTGACTACATAGTTGAATATTTGAACCTGACATTTCATTAGATGTCAAATGTCAAACATTAATGATTTATTTTAAATCATATAGATGTAATCGTGTTTGAAAAAATCAAACCTCTTTTTCGCAGGAAGTGCAGGCATATTGCACCTGGTTCTTGGAAAGATCAAGCACCTTACAGATGTAGTCATACTTATTTCCTTGCTGACGAAGTAAACATATTTTGGCCCGTTTGATGGCATCGGCCCCCATTATAGAAGCAAATTGCCGCCAATTCATCAAAGCCATCTGTTGAAGTTGTTTGTCTAAATCTGTCATAGAGTACC
>DAORSV010000008.1:1724-9604 GCA_035443705.1 Gammaproteobacteria bacterium | reverse complement strand
TCATCCACCTCAGCTTCAAATTGATTCCCCTTGTAAACAAATGGCGTTCCACCTCTACTATGTGGATTGCCGCCAAACTTGCCACCCCTCTTAGGTACATCATCGGGAGAGCCGCCAAACTCATACTTTTGGGAGTTGATTTCGGAAACCCTCATACCGTATCTAACCAATGCCAGCCCAGACATGACAGCCCCTAATATTGCTGCCGCAATAGGATTGCCGATTGACCAAACGGAAGCCCATATCCCTGCTAACTCTGTGGCAAGACTTATTTTAGCTTCCTTCTTTTTTAGCTCCTTGGTTTTTTCAAATGCCGCCTGCTCTGCCGCTTTTCTTTTTGAGTTGTACTTTCGCTCAATAGCCTCCATTTCAGCTGTTGATTTTGCCCTTGACTTCACTTGTTCTTCCTCCACCTTCATTCTTTCTAATTGAAGACTTAGGCTATTTTGAATGTTTCGGGCCTCGGTATCAAAGTAGCTTTGCATTACATATTGAGCAGTTGCATAAGAATCTGCAATGACTTTAGAAAATGCTTTTGCATATTCTCCTGCTTGCTCTTGGCTTACCTTTTCGCCAAGGATATTTTTACCTTCCAAACTACCGCCAAACTTATCTGCAACATTTGAAAGGGTAGTGCCTAGATCTTGCCCAACGGATTGACCTCTTATCGCTTCACGTAGTGAAAAATTAGTATTCTTCGGGTCTGAAGCTATTTTACCCTGCAGCTCTTGAATCTTACGAACAATCTCCTCATATTCTCTTAGGGTGATAAGGCCGGCTTCGTAAGCGCGTTTGAACTCAATTTCTAAAGCCTGATAGTTTGCGGCTTCCCTAACTAATAGGCCGTATTCGCGCTCACGTTCAAGTTGTTGAAGATTCCGGTTCTTTTGCGATTGTGAAAGTCGGTTATCTGCCTGAATTAATGCAGCCGCCCGGTCTAACACCAGGTTGAATTCAGCAATAGCATTTTCCCCTGCACGCTTGGTGTCCTCAATATTAGATTTGATTAAATCAGCTTCATCTTTAGTGATGGCTTGATTAATATTTGATAGCGCGTCCTTTCTATTTTCTGCGTTTTTTACAGTCAGATTGTTCCTGTCTTTTTCCAACGCGTCCATATCAGCATTGAACTTCGTTTGCAAAGCAAGGATTTGTCTATCCGCATCTAATTGCGCTTGTGTTCGCTCGGTCTGGGTAGTGTTTACTGATGGATCATTGACTATTTGATCGGCTTTATCTTCCGCTAATTTTTTATCCGCTTCAAATTTATCAGTTAATGCCTTCGATCTTATTTCAAATATTTTATCGTTGGTTTCTTTTTCAAGTTTTGTTTTTTCGAGTTTTAATTGCGCCACCTCTTTTAGTTCTTCAGCATTCAACGTCTTGCTTTGATTTAGGAAGGTTATTTTATCATCAATAGCCTTGTCATTTATTTCTTTTGATCGGTTGAGATATTGCTCCTCGGTTTTTGCAAGCGATATAAATGCTGTTTCATTAACGGCCAGTTCTTGATCACGCAACGCCTCAATTTCTTTTATCCGATCTTTTTGTTGTCCGGTTTTACCACCGGATCCACCGCTTGAAAAATCGGTTTCGGGAGCAACATCGGATATTAAGGCATTCTGTAGATCTTTATTCTTTTCGGCCATTCCATAAAGACCCTTCAAATAGCTGTCAACGTTTGCAAGTCTGTTATTAAGTTCTCTTTTTTGCTGACCAGATGTTCCCTTGCCTATTCCGATAGCTGATCCAATATTCTGAAAGAATGCCCCAGCTCCTGTTTCTTTATTAATATCGGTTGAAGGCAGGCCCGCTAATTCTGTTTCAATGCTTATTTTTTCTTTTTCTTTTTCCCGGGTTAAGTCTGCAAATGCTTTAGCCTTAGCCTGATTCTGTAATGAAACTATGAGATTGTTGGAGAGCCTTGTTACTTCAGATATATCCAACCCCTCTTTTTTTAAAGCCGATCTATAAGAATCAGAAATAGTAAGGAGTTTGTTATATGCATCCAGTTTTGTTTTTTCAGTAGTGACCTGGCTCGCAACGACAGCGGTCAATGTTTTTATTCTCGCAACTTGGTTTTCAGTAGCTGATGCCACTTTTTTGGATAGGTCAACATTTATTTGCTGTTGTGCAGCTGTTTCTCTTGTTTCTTTGGCCAAATCTTTTGTCGCGTCAGTGGCCCCTTTTGCGTTTGATTTTATTGCTACAAACACCAACGATAACGCTCCTAAAGCTCCAATGACTACACCAATAGGAGTTGCCAGCAACGCCAACGCACCGGCAAGGACACGGGTAGCCACCGCAGCAACTCCGGTAGTTCTTGCACTCAATGCAAGAACAGAAGTATGTACCGTAATCAAAGCTGTTGATGCAGCCCGTACACCATTGTTGATTGCCAATTGCGCCACCTCAATAACCATAGCTGACCTTTCCAATGCCCATGCTGCTATAAGCCTTAATTTAGCGCCTAACCATGTATTGGAAAGCAATATCATCGTTGAGATTCCTGCTATTAAGACAGGAAACGGCAACCCAAATATAAATGCTGCGAGTGTCGTTAATGCTGCTGAAAGTTTAGTGATATTGGTTATCGCGGCTCCAACTCTTTCGCTATTTGCATCCAGGTATTGAGTGAAAACATTTTTATTCCTGTTGATGGTAGCTGACAGACTTTCAACTTCTGCACCCCCATTGGTAAATGTCTTGGTTAATTCTGCTGCAAATTTTGGTAGAAAATCGGACGAAAGAACCTTACCGGTTTCCAGCATTTTGTTTAGTTCCTTTTCAGGAACGCCTATAGCTTTTGCTGCAATAGAGAAAGCGCCTGGCAAGCGCTCGCCTATCTGACCTCTCAACTCTTCCGCTTGAACTTTTCCTTTTGATGCTATCTGACCGAAAGCAAGGAGTACTCCATTTGTCTCTTCCTGTGATAATTTTAATACGGAAGTTGCATCAATAACACTTTCGTAAATCTTCCTTGTTTCTTCAGCGCTTATCCCGGCTAATGTTGAAGATGCATAGAAGTTTTTAAAAGTTTTGGTTGTATCAATTAAAGCAACTCCATATTGATCTGTAACCCTGTTAAGAAACGCCTGATTAACCGCATATTCCTCCGCTGTACCCGATACCGCTTTCAAAGCAGCTTCCAGGCTATCTAAAGCTACCGCCTCGTCTTGTGCACGGCTTACGCCGCTAGAAATACCTGAAAACAAAGCCGTCAGACCCACATATTGTAACATGAAGGATCCTACCTGACCTTTTAAATCTTTAAATCCCTTTCCAATAGAAGCTGTGATTTGATTTCCGATACTACCTGCCCCACGGAAATCATTTTGCATTTGTGTTAACTGCTTGGAGAGATTGGCGGCCTCCTTGCGGTTTTCAATCATCTTTTGCTCAATACTTTCAAACGCTCCATCACCCCTGACTTTCACTTCGGACAGATCTTGCTTTAGTCCGTCAAACTGCGTATCGAGCGCTTTTAAAGACTGTTGGGCGCGGGTAATCTGCCCCTTAATCAAATCATCAAGCCCATTTCTTTTGAAAGCCTCAACAATACCAGAGCTGTATTCACCCACTAAAGTATTATCCCTCGTAAATTGCCGCCTGAATGATTGTTCAGCTGCAGCGAGTTCTTTTGTTTTGGCAATTAACTGATCGTAATTCAGAATCTGGCCTCTAAAATCAAAGGTTTGCCCCTGTATTGCGTTTTTGGAAAGATTATATAACTCTCTGTATTGTTTATAGATGTCTGCGTATGACCCAGCAACGATTTTGTTTTGCTTAGCCTGTTCCCTGGCTGCGGCCAACTCCTTTTGTCGCTCAAGGTTGATGGCCTTCATCTCGTTCATCATCTGTTGGCGTTGGGTTCTAAGCTCTTGCTCCTGAATTTTAAGCTTCCCAACCTCATCAGCATACTTTTTGATATCGGCGACATCAGTTGAAGTATACAGCCCTTTTTCGGCTGCCTGCTTTGCTTTTTTTATAGTATCAAAACCCTTAGCCACATCCGAAAGTTCTTTCTTAATATCGGCATAACCCAATGTTCGTAATTCGTATATTTTTACCACTCCGGCCATAATTATTAATTTTTTTCAGTCATAAATCGTAACTTCTGGGCTTCAGACATTTTCACCCTTGTCTGATCACTGATAACCCTTCCTTTTCTTCCCTTACTTTTATTTACTTCGTCGGAATACTTTTTACCAATTTTAGAGTTTGTAATCTTTTCACGTATTTCAGGAATATCCCATCTTTTCCTTGCCGCAATCTTCATCTTTGCCAGGGTTTCTTCGTTAGACATCTTCAATATTGTTTTCTACGTAATTTGGAATATCGGAGTTTAAGGCCAGAGCCTTTACATACTTCAAGTCGTTCTTGATGGCACCGGCATTACCGTTAATGCTTTTGGAGGAAGGGAACACACTATCACTATCCGTTTTGATTACCGGGCTGAACTTTTTTAAATAAACCTCTGTCGAATCTTCGGAATCAGGTTGGTACTCTTTTATTTGATTCACCTCCCATTTCTGCCCTCTCAATCCCACCATTTCACGGTGGAACCAATTGGTAACATCTCTATTATTGAGGCTGATAAATGTTTTGTAATACTGGCCGTTTCGCATGATTGCCAAACGCTGCAAAAAGAAACGCCTCAATAACCCAAAGCCTATTTCCGTTCCTATTAACTCATCAGTATATGAAAGTATCGGGTCGCTTGTGCCTCCCGGCTGATAATTAACCGCAAACATATAAGGGTAATTGGCCTGTGGTGTATTGTTAAAGCTCCACCCAACAGAATCAACCAAACCCTTATAGTAACAAATCTTCGGCTCAAATACAGGCTCCCCATCGCTTAATTTACCGGGTGTGGCATTTTCGGAAACAATGCAAACCATTTGAGGCGAAAGATTATCATAGCCTCCGTACCCCTTCCATACTTCAAATTCTGCATGAATGACAGGCGAAAAGAATCTGTTTTCCATTTTATTTTTTCCGGCCTTAAATCTATTTGGGAATAGGTATGATGATCTGGAAATCTCTCCGGCGTTTCGATCTTGAACTATTTTCAAAAGTCCGTCATTGGTGTCGTCTTTGAATTTAAAGTTTAGCTCTCTTTCGCAATCGCTGAAATTCTCTAGAGTAGAAACTTTCTTTAAGTCTTGTTTGTCATTCCAACCAATAAGATTTTGATTATAGTAACCGCCGCCCTTAGTATCTAAAGAAGCTCTTAAAGAGTAATCATGTTGCGGCTCAAGTATAACCAATTTGTTTACTGCATCGGTTTGAGGCGAAATATTGAACAAGTCCAAAACACCGGCAAAGAAGTCTAAGAATTTATAATCTTTGAATTTTGAGTATCCGGCAAAATCAACCCTCCCATCAATAGGAATAGAATAATAGCTAAATGAGAACTCCTGAACTGTGCAATAAAAATAGGCAAAGCCGGCTGTCGAATCGTTTTGGTCTAAATATGTTACTGCACTTACAACATCCCCCGGCTTCACTCGGATGGTTCTTGATTCATCTACATTGCCTTCAAACTCCCTTCTTGATGCAATTGCGGGGGCGACAACCCTTTTTAAAGTCGTTGTTGCCAGTAACGCTTCCTGTGGCGTTCCTTTATTAATAAACCACTTTAGTTTAAAATCTGAATGGCTGCCATTAGATACCTTTATTTTGATTTTGGCATTAAAATAAAACTCAACATCCAGAGCCCCGTAATCAAAGGCAGATTTGTACTGCCACTTCATTTCAGCATTAGCGGCATCGTATGAATACATGTCGTTATTATCAAATGCCCCATCTGTACTATCATTAGATACTTTACAATCAAACGGGCCAGAATTGTCTGTTAGAATAGATGATACCTCTTCTGTCCCTTTTGCCAAAAAATCGAGGTTCGCAATTCTTGCATCATCCGCAAGCCGGAAGCTGCCCCATGTCCATGGCATCACCAACCGCCGGAAGTAATTCTTATTAAAGAACTCGGATTGAATTTTATAACCAAGCGACTTGAATGCCCAATGAATAATCCAATACACCGACAATGAAGGGTGCAAGTACTCCGGTAGAACGGTATTATTTACATTTACTATCTCATTATCTTCATTGGTAATTTGTCCGCCCATAGCATCAGAGTAGCGCACAGGGGCAAACACATAAGGCAGTACCTCTGTTTTTCCATCATATCCCCATGAAGCTTGAATAGCTTCTATTGTAAAATCAAAAGAAATTGTTTTAAGGAAATCGTAAAGAGTAGCTTCTTTTAGTGGTATTAGCCAGTCGGCGTTGTTGCCGTAAAAATCCCAAGAGTAGGCAACAGGCTTATTGGTGTGGGTAACACTATTACATAACGCCTTACCCACCAGCAATTCAATATCCTTGCTCATTATAACGCCTGACCTGATGTTCTTTAACCGTTCGCCAGATGTCAAATCCTCAATTGATGGGTCGTGTGATCCATTAGCAATAATGTTATTCTGTCTTGTTGCAGGCGCAGAGATATTAAAGGCCTCCGAGCTTTCTTTTTGCTGGAAGTTTTGTGGATCTTCAAATTTAAAATTAATAGACACCGCCGCCCTTGACGAATCGTCAAGTTCTAACTCCTGCCCATCTATTTTTATTACCGTGTTGCTCAATTGTTGATGATTATTTTTTCGTGAGATAAAATATATTCAACCGTTACCTCATAAGTATAGGCATCATTTTCTTTCACCTTTTCTCTTTCGGAATCCAAAATAACTATGGGAATAAGTTCTTTCGGGTTCCCAGATTCAATCCACGCCAAAGGTGCATCAAATAATTCATCCAACCACTGCATTTCATTTTCACCGTAATGAGTTGTTTTGCCAACAAATACGTCCTTCGCTTCAATGGCTGTTCTTGCTTGTGCATGATTTGACTTTATAACAGGAACTGATTTTGACCTGATATAAGCCTCCGATTTTGCGCTATGTTTAACGTTTGCAATGTGAATGGTCACACCGTCCACGCATCCAAAGGAGTTAATAAAGTGTATCCTTACGGTATCGTTACAGCTTACCAACTTATTAATGGTAGTGGATGCAATAGGAGTGTCGTTTTCGTCTAAAATCTGAACATAGTAATCCTCCACATCATTAACATTGATAGAAGGGAATAAGGGAAACACATTGTTTGTTCCGTTTGGTATGTTTATAATTGCGCCCATTTTATTAAGGTATTGTTATTGACATTGGTGTTCCTTTAGCCTCCGCTCCACTAACTACACAGACAGGCCATATTGTTACTACCTCGTCCTTTTGCAGACCGAAGAAATAACTCTTCGATAAGGATGTTACATATTCAGTGTAAATTGTTCCGTCAGGCAAAACGTGCTTTAGGAAATACTTGGTTGGTGTTCCCGAAACCGTCCATGTTAGTTTATCGGCAACTCCGTTTTCAAATACAATGCCTGTGATGGAAGCCGAACACGCTCCTGTATCTACTACATCAATCAGTTGGTTGAATAACAAATCAATCTCATGGCAATTGCTCGCCGTGAATGATACTTGTTGTCCGGTTGCCGTGGCCGTTGGCGTGCCGGTTAATCGAATAACGGAAACCCCAAAGAACCCGTATGCCGCAGAAATGTTCATCCATGACGGCTTAATAATATCGGTAATTGTGAACGGAGATATCGACGTGCCATTATTATCTAATACAATTTCTCTAAAGTATTCGTTGTCTTTTGCGCCGTTAGGTATTGGCGTTCCATAATCAATACTTAATGGTTCGCAGCCACCACCGCCGGAGCCTGAGCCGGATGTATCTCCGGAATCGTTAAGATATGCCGGTATAACTTGTATAGATGAAGTTATTGCCGCTCCGTCAATATCGCCGCTACAAACAGGCGT
>DAORSV010000008.1:0-1624 GCA_035443705.1 Gammaproteobacteria bacterium | reverse complement strand
CATATAATAGTATTTTGGCCTCATGGTTAAAGGTGATGCATCATAGCTCCATGACCCTTGTTTAAATTCATCTAACCGAAGTTTAAGGTTTTGGTTATCCTCGTTCTGCAGAACAGCATTTAGAATGGTAAACGTGTTGCTTTGTGTTCCTGTTCCGTTTACAGGATATGAAGTTGTCGTCCCCTGAATAGGTGCAACATTTTCTGTTGTAACAAACCCACTAGCGTCATATCCGCTGGATCGGAAACGACAATAACACTTAGTAAATGCACTATGAGCAACTTCGATAGATGTACCGTTAAACAAAGGTTGTTTCATAGTAAGGTATTCCTGACAAGCCGTTTGAATATCAAAGGTCCAGCTTGAGCTTGTTGCACTTTCCAGTTTATCAAAGGCTGTTTTTGAAAGTGTCTTATAGTACACACCGCCAAAGTAGATATCACAATAAACAACTGGAGGTATAGGTTCTCCATCTGTCCGAGATGCGTTTACTGATAAAACGATTGGCCGATAGGCAGCATAAAGGCCGTCTACACTTGGATTTGTTATAAAAGAATTTATAGGCATTATATCACTTCGCTTTTTTCTTTTTTGTATTCTTCATCTATTAGAAAGTCAAATGAATTATTCATGTATTCGTCTATTTTAACTTCTGATCCCTTGATAGCATTTTCGACCATATTCTGCCGTGACCCAGTGGAACTAAATCGCTTTGAAGCCTGGGTGCTCATTCCCTCTTTCATCCACTTTTTAATTGTCATAGCCGCTAATGCGCGGGAAGTGAGCGTAGACGAATTGGAACTATATTCAGGATAACCCCTTTGATTAAAATATTCAACGAGGAAAGGAAACTGGCGCATGCTAGCCGACTCTGCTTTAACGCCATCGTTTACGTACTGAGTATATTTTACCGCGAACCCCTCCAACGCCTCAGCTTTGCCTGCCTTTGTTATCTCACCTTCCAGGCTTTCTTCCATTGCACCGGTAAGATGATGGCCCTGCGCTACCATTTCTTTTCGGATAATTTCGTTTATAAACCGCTCAGCACCGTTGTATATATCGGCGATGGTGGTCATACCGCATTCATTAACTTAGCCTGTTTTTCCAAATCAATAAGCGTTGGCAACAATTGCTTATAGTTATTCAACACCCTCGAATAACACAAATTGCAATCGCCTGTAAAAGTTGGCTCGATATAGTTTTTCCAAATCGTTGCCAAATAGTGCATTGTACTGCAAGTATTCGTTGGCTGTGCATTTGCGATCATGTCCATTTCCAAAATTTCCGTTCTATACTCCGCAGGGATTAATGCTGCTATTTCCGATATTTTCATACAAGCTTTACTTTAAAGTGTTCCGCAACCTTGCGCATTAATCGATCTTTCTTCATGTGAGGCCATTTAGCACGCAATTTTTTAGCATACGCGACCATTTCGGCTTCCTTTTCCTTTGGAAGTGGAAATGATGCAGCCTGGGGCTGCTCTGTTATTGTTTTCGGGATTTGACAAGATGGAGCTCTCATTATTTTACATTAAATGTTGTGGGTGTGAATCAATGACATCGATAACCAAATTCGAAAGATCGGCCTCGATATAGTCTTCCAGCTCGCATCCGGTGAATAATGC